>NZ_CP136946.1:1898278-2214658 GCF_050916355.1 Jeongeupia wiesaeckerbachi | reverse complement strand
CTCGACCCTTCGACGTCGGCCCCCGAGCCGAAGCTCGGCACCAGATAATCGGTCTCGGTCGTGGTATAGCCGCGGCCCGAACCGATCTCGGTCAGCTCCGGCAGCGTCGGGATTGCCAGGCGCCAGCCTTCGTCGTCGGTCAGGTGGAAATGGAACTGGTTGAGCTTGTACAGCGCCATGCACTCAAGCAGGCGCAACACGCTCTGCTTGGACGAGAAGTTGCGACCGACGTCCAGATGCAGGCCGCGATAGGCAAAGCGCGGCGCATCGACGACCCGGCCGAATGGCACGCTCAGCGTGGAGAGCGGGTTCACAAAGGCATCGACCGGCAGCAGCTGGCGCAGGCTCTGGATACCATTGAACACGCCATGCTTTGACGCGCCGGTAATCACGACACCATCGGCGCCGATTTCAAGCGAATAGGCCTCGGCCGGCGCGCCGGTCTCGGCGACATGCACGGCGCCGATCTGCAACACGATGCCGCGGCCGGCGGCGGCGCGTTGCGCCTGCACACCGGCGTCAAGCAGCGCCGACTGCAGGAAGGCCGCTTCGGCGTTCAGCGCATCCGGATGCACGATCATCGTGCTGGCGTCGATGACAAACTGGCCACCACCAAAGTGCGACTCGAGCGGCGTCGGCGTGATCTTGCCGACGGCATCCGCCGGCAGCAGCGTGAGTTTTTCGTTGTCGGCGAAACGTGTCGCTGGCGTCACCAGCGGCACCTTGTCGTTGGCCGAGCGGTTGCGCTGCCCTTCGGTCACGAACGGCAGGATGCGCGGGTCGCCGATCGCCTCGGCGCGGGCCTGCGGGGTGCCATCGTCGTAAACGATATAAAAACCCAGCGGCGCGTCGGTCTCCTGAATCACCCAGAACAAACCTTCGTAGCGGATCAATTTACTTTCATCACAAGAAAGAATTCCAAAGCCGGACGTCGGCACCATGCGCCACAGATCACCGTTGACCTGCTCGATCGCAACGCCGCCTTCGATGCCCTCGGGCTTGATCTTGCGGCAGGTGTTGAAATAGATCGCCCAGCCCTGGCCGGTCAGCGGCAAGGTGGCGTGGTTGCTCAGTGTCAGCTCGGCAATGAAGTTGTCGCCGTTGTGACCATTGGTGATGCACTGCCATTGCAAAGCCAGTTGCTTGCCTGCGGGCTGAGTCATCTTCTCTTCCTCTTTCCGATTCGTAAGACGGTGGTCTATGCCACCCGACTTCGACAGTGTAGAAGCAAATGCTTAAGTAGAACAGAGCCCGGAATGCGCTTTTCCTGACATGCAACAACCAAAGAAAATACCGCCAGACGGACGGTGCAGCACAAAGCGGGCAGGCCCGTTTTTCGGTACAATCTTGGCTCCGATTTTTACCCATGATTTCCGGACCTTACGACATGGCAGACGTTCTCCAGCTGCGCGGTGGCACCGCGCTCTCCGCCTTCCGGCTCGACAAACTGCGCAGCGCGCTGGCCGACAACGGCATCAGCGCCGACCTGTACGCCGAGTTCTGGCACTTCGCGGAAGTGGACGCGCCACTGGACGATAAGGAGCAGGCGACGCTGGCGCGCATCCTGCACTACGGCGAACCGTGTGAACCGGCCAAGGCCGTCGGCTCGCTGTTGCTGGTACTGCCGCGACTGGGCACCATTTCGCCGTGGTCGAGCAAGGCCTCGGACATCGCCGAGCACTGTGGCCTCGGCAAGATCGCACGCATCGAACGCGGCATTGCCGTCTACGCCAGCAAGAACGGTGCGCCGCTGTCGAACGCTGAGAAAAACCTGCTGCTGCCGCTGATCCACGACCGGATGACCGAACAGGTCTTCGAAACACTGGACGCCGGCCGCGAGCTGTTCCGCCATTTCGAACCGAAGCCGCTGGCGACCGTCGATGTGCTGAGCGGTGGCAAGCCGGCGCTGGAAAAAGCCAACGTCGAATTCGGCCTGGCGCTGTCGGATGACGAAATCGATTATCTGGTCGAGAACTTCACCAAGCTGCAGCGCAATCCGACCGACGTCGAACTGACGATGTTCGCCCAGGCGAACTCGGAGCACTGCCGCCACAAGATCTTCAACGCCAACTACGTGATCGACGGCGAAGCGCAGCCGTACAGCCTGTTCGGCATGATCCGCGAAACGCACAAGGCCGCGCCGGAAGGCACGGTCGTTGCGTACTCGGACAACTCGTCGGTGATCGAAGGCGCGCAGATCGGCCGCTTCTACCCGCAACCGGGCGGCGCCGAATACGCGTATCACGACGAAACCACCCACATCCTGATGAAGGTGGAAACCCACAACCACCCGACCGCGATCTCGCCCTTCCCGGGCGCGGCGACCGGCTCGGGCGGCGAAATCCGCGACGAAGGCGCCACCGGCCGCGGCTCCAAGCCCAAGGCCGGCCTGACCGGTTTCACCGTATCGAACCTGAATATCCCCGGCGCGATCCAGCCGTGGGAAGACCCGGCCTACGGCAAGCCCGAGCGCATTGCCTCGGCGCTGGACATCATGATCGAAGGCCCGATCGGCGGCGCCGCATTCAACAACGAATTCGGCCGTCCGAACATCGCCGGTTACTTCCGCACCTTTGAAGAAGACTTCGGCGGCGAGCGTCGCGGCTATCACAAGCCGATCATGCTTGCCGGCGGCATGGGCAATATCAACGCATTGCACGTCGGCAAGCACGGCCTGCCCGACGGCAGCCTGCTGATCCAGCTTGGCGGCCCTGGCATGCTGATCGGCATGGGCGGCAGCGCCGCCAGTTCGATGGCAACCGGTGCCAACGCGGCCGACCTCGACTTCGACTCGGTGCAGCGCGGCAACCCAGAAATCGAACGTCGCGCGCAGGAAGTCATCGACCGCTGCTGGCAGCAGGGCGAACACAACCCGGTGCTGTCGATCCATGACGTCGGCGCCGGCGGTATCTCCAACGCCTTCCCGGAACTCGTCAACGATGCCGGCCAGGGTGCGGTGTTCGACCTGCGCAAGGTCAATATCGAAGAAAAGGGCATGAGCCCGAAGGAAATCTGGTCGAACGAATCGCAGGAACGCTACGTGCTGGCGATTGCGCCGGCCAACCTGCTGGCGTTCGAAGCGATCTGCGAACGCGAGCGCTGCCCGTACGCGGTGATCGGCCGCGTGACCGACGAAAAGCAGTTGATCGTCGAAGATCCGCACTTCGGCAACAAGCCGGTCGACATGCCGATGGAAGTGCTGCTCGGCAAGCCGCCGAAAATGACCCGCGACGTCACCCGGGTGAAGCCCGAACTGAAGGTGTTCGACTCGTCGGGCATCGATCTGAAAGAAGCCGCCTACCGTGTGCTGCAACTGCCGGCCGTGGCCGACAAATCCTTCCTGATCAATATCGGCGACCGTACCGTCGGCGGTTTCACCGCGCGCGACCAGTTCGTCGGCCCGTGGCAGGTGCCGGTGGCCGACGTCGCCGTCACCGCGATGGGTTACGACACCTACCTCGGCGAAGCGATGGCGATGGGCGAACGCACGCCGCTGGCGCTGATCTCGGGCCCGGCTTCGGGCCGGATGGCCGTTGCCGAGGCGCTGACCAACCTCGCCGCGGCGCCGATCGCCAAGCTGGGCGACGTCAAGCTGTCGGCCAACTGGATGGCGCCGGCCGGCCATCCCGGTGAAGACGCGAACCTGTACGACACCGTCAAGGCCGTCGGCCTTGAGCTGTGCCGCGAACTGGGCGTTTCGATCCCAGTCGGCAAGGATTCGATGTCGATGAAGACCGTCTGGTCCGAAGGCGACGAAGCCAAGCAGGTCACCGCGCCGCTGTCGCTGGTGATCACCGGTTTCGCGCCGGTTACCGATATCCGCCGCGTGCTGACGCCGCAACTGCGCAACGAAGCCGACACCGACCTGATCCTGATCGACCTCGGCGACGGCAAGTGCCGCCTCGGCGGCTCGGCGCTGGCGCAGGTCTACAAACAGGTTGGCCAGTGGGCGCCGGACGTCGTCAGCGTGTCGCACCTGAAATCGTTCTTTGAAACGGTGCAGAAGCTCAACGCCGATGGCCGCATTCTCGCCTATCACGATCGCTCCGACGGCGGCCTGTTCGCGGCCGTGTCCGAAATGATGTTCGCCGGCCACGTCGGCGTGACGCTGGAAATCGACGAACTCTGCATCGAACGTCGCCGCCGCGGCCGCGAGGAAGACGAGCTGACTTCGGAAGACATCGCCCGCGCCGAAAACGGCCGGATGATGGGCGTACTGTTCAACGAAGAACTCGGCGCCGTGCTGCAGGTGAAGCGCAGCGACACCGCCGCGGTCATCGCCGCCTTTGCCAACGTCGGCATCCGCAGCGAACTGCACGTGATCGGCACGCTGAACGGCGACGACAAGCTCAAGATCAAGAAGCGCAACCGTCTGGTGCTGGAAGAAAGCCGCGTCGCGCTGCACAAGGCGTGGTCGGAAACCAGCTGGCGCATCCAGCGCCTGCGCGACAACCCGGCGTGCGCCGATTCGGAATACGCACAGCTCGACGCCAAGGGCGACAAGGGCCTGTTCGCCAAGCTCTCCTTCGATCCGTCCGAGGACATTGCCGCGCCGTTCATCAACACCGGCGCCAAGCCGCGCGTTGCCGTGCTGCGCGAACAGGGCGTCAACGGCCACGTTGAAATGGCCGCTGCCTTCACCCGCGCCGGCTTCGCCGCGACCGACGTGCACATGAGCGACGTGATCGCCGGCCGTGTCTCGCTGGCCGATTTCGCCGGCCTCGCCGCCTGCGGTGGCTTCAGCTACGGCGACGTCCTTGGCGCCGGCGAAGGCTGGGCCAAGTCCATCCTGTTCAACGAGCGTGCCCGCGAGCAGTTCGAAGCATTCTTCAACCGCGAAGACACCTTCGGCCTCGGCGTCTGCAACGGCTGCCAGATGATGGCCAACCTCTCGGGCATCGTCCCGGGCGCGCAAGCGTGGCCGAAGTTCACCCGCAACCAGAGCGAGCAGTTCGAAGCGCGCTTCGTCATGGCCGAGCTGACCGACTCGCCGTCGCTGTTCTTCGGCGGCATGGCCGGCACGCAGGTTCCGGTTGTCGTCAGCCACGGCGAAGGCTTCGCCAACTTCAGCCAGCAGGGCGACATCAAGCAGGCCATCGTCGCGATGCGCTACGTCGACCACGCCGGCAAGGCTACCGAAACCTACCCGCTGAACCCGAACGGCAGCCCGCAAGGCATCGCCGGCGTCACCACCGCCGACGGCCGCTTCTCGATCATGATGCCGCACCCGGAACGCGTGTTCCGCACGGTGCAGAACTCGTGGCACCCGGAGAACTGGGGCGAAGACGGCGCATGGCTGCGGATGTTCCGCAACGCGCGGCGTTGGGTCGGCTGATCGCCCTTCCGCGCAACAAAAAACCGGCCAGCAGGCCGGTTTTTTGTTGCGCGGACCATGCTAGGCTGAGCGCTGGACCCCGTACGGGGCGCCGCAAATGGCCATGATCACCATCGTTCACGAAGCCGCCAATCACCGCTTCGTCGCCGTCGACGCCGGCAAGATCGCTGCCGAGATGACCTACTCGCCACTCGGCGATGACCGCTTCATCATCGACCACACCGACGTGGACGCTGCCTACGGCGGACAGGGTGTCGGCTACCAGCTCGTCGACGCCGCCGTTGCGCATGCCCGCGCCAACGGCATGAAAATCCTGCCGCTGTGCCCGTTTGCCGCCAGCGTGTTCAAGAAGAAGGGCGATGAATATGCGGATGTGCGGTTCTGACCTGCGGACTCAGGCCTCTTCCTGCACCGGCATCCGCATGCTCACCGCCATCCGGTTGAAGGCATTCATCAGTGCCACGGCGTAGGTCAGCTCGGCGATTTCCTGATCGCTGAATTGTGCTTTCAGCGCATCGAATTCCGGATCACCGGCACGGGTTTCGCGGATCAGCGTCACCGCTTCGGCCCAGGCCAGCGCGGCGCGTTCGCGCTCGGTGTAAAACGGTGCCTCGTGCCAGGTGGCGACGCTGTTGATGCGTGCAAACAACTCGCCGGCCTTGAGCAGGTCGTTGCCGTGCAGATTGACGCAGTAGGCGCAACCGTTCAGTTGCGAGACGCGCAGGTAGACGAGGTCGATCAGCACCTTGCCGAGCGACGACTCGCCCAGTGCGATGCTGGTATCGACGAAACCGCGGTGGGCTTTGGGTGCGAGGGCGCGATAGTTGAGACGGACAGACATGGAACAGCTCCTGTTGTGGGCACCCCGAATGGATGCTTCACCAACAAGACGTCCCTGTCCTTCCGTTTGTGACAGGCGCGGCGAAAAAAATCAGCGCAGGCCGGCCAGTTTGTCCGGATTGCGCAATACGTAGACCTCGCGGATCTGCACGCCATCGGTGACGAAGCAGTAGACCGTGTCGAGCACGCCATCGACGTAACGTGCCAGACAGGGCTCGCCGTTGATCTCGGTCTCGACAAACCGGCAACGATCGCCGTTGCGCCGGGCGATGGCATGGAACAGCATCGCCAGCCGGTCCGGGCCAAGCAGTGGCCGCAATGCCGAGAACACCTTGCCACCACCATCGCCGACCAGCACCGCATCGGCGCTGAACAGCGGTGCCAGCTCGGAGACGTCACCGCTGTGCGCCGCTGCGGCAAACCGGGCCAGCAGCGCACGGTGCGCATCGCGGCTGACGGCAAAGCGCGGCCGGTCGGCCTCGATCCGCTGCCGGGCACGACTGACGAGCTGGCGGCAGCTGTCCTCGCGTTTGTCCAGCATCACCGCGATCTCGGCGTAGTCGGTATCGAACACCTCGCGCAGCAGAAACGCCGCGCGCTCGTCGGGGCCGAGCCGTTCGAGCAGGGTCATGAAGGCGATCGAGGCGTCGTTGTAGTGTTCGAGCACGTCGGCCGGCGAGCGGGGCTCGATCGCCTCGGCCACCGGCTCGGGTAACCACGGCCCGGTATAGGCCGCCCGCGCCTGTTTGGCCTGACGCAGGCGATCGATGCTCAGCCGGGTGACCAGCGTCACCAGCCACGCTTCGCTTGAAACCAGCGCCTCCGGCCGGCCCGATTGCCAACGCAGCCACGCGTCCTGCAGCACGTCGTCGGCGTCGTGGCGTGAACCGAGCATCCGGTAGGCAAGGCCGAACAGGCGTGCCCGATGGCGCTGAAACTCGGCCAGCAGATCATCCATGCCGTGCTCAGGCAAACTTCACACAGACCGGGCGATCGAGTTGTATATCGAGCACGGCCGGCATCAAGCCGCCGGCGGTATCGCGGGCAAACAGCGCCAGGTTGCCGCTGGCCTGATTCGCCACCAGCAGCCAGCCGCCACAGGGCGACAGCGCGAAGTTGCGCGGCATTTGCCCGCCGCTGGGCGTGTGGCCTGCCGCCTCAAGCAGGCCATCGACCACCCGGAACGTCGCGATGCTGTCGTGCCCCCGGTTCGAGGCATACAGGAAGGCACCGTCCGGGCTGAGCTGCAACTCGGCGCCGGTGTTGTCGCCGTGAAAATCGTCAGGCAGTGACGATAGCGTCTGGCGATGCTCGAGTACGCCATCCTGCCAGGCATAGACAAGCACGGTGCTGCTCAGCTCGCCGACCACATAGACAAAGCGCGCCGCCGCGTCGAACAGCAGGTGACGCGGTCCATCGCCGGGCGCAGTGGTCGCCACGCTGTGCGGCAACAGTTGCTGGCCGTCGATCCGGTAGACGACGATTTCGTCGCGGCCAAGATCGCACACCAGCGCAAATCGGCCATCCGGGCTGGGGGTGATGCTATGCAGATGTGGCGCATCCTGACGTTCGGCATCGACACCGCTGGCGCCTTGATGACGGATTTCACAGGCCATCGCCTGCACCTGGCCGTCATTGGCCAGCGGCAGCAGCGCCGCGTTGTGGCCGAAATAATTGGCCACCAGCAGCACATTTCCGCTGCGCGACAGATAACACGGCGAGTCGCCGCCACTGGGCACGCGGTTGAGCAGCGACAAGCACCCGGCGGCATCGATGGCCAGACTGCACACTTCGCCCTCGCCGGTCTCACTGACCGCATACAGCTGCCCATCAACCGGCAGCAGATACGATGCGTTGGCAATGCCGGCCAAGCGCTGCAGCGGCAAAAGCCTGCCCTGGCTGGCATCAAAAGCGAAGGCATGGATCGTCGCCTGCTCGGCATCGCCGTAGCAACCAATGTAAACGCGGGGCTGGCCGTTCATGGGCATCTCGTCAACGTGGAACAAAAACGTCATCTTACGGAATGCGTGCCGGACTGCGAGACCTGCCCGCAGATGCGTCGCCGATCCGCCACGCATCAACACCAAACGGGAATCACGCACACCGGGCTGCCTTGCCGGGTTCGCTGTGGGACAATACGCAGGTACAGCAAGGAAATCCGAATGTCCGTCAGCCTCAAATCCGCAGCCCAAATCGCCAAGATGCGCGTCGCCGGTCAGCTCGCCGCCGAAGTGCTGGACATGATCGGCGAGTACGTCGTCCCCGGCGTCTCGACCGAAGAGCTGGACCGCCGTTGCTTCGAGCACATCACTAAAAAGCAGAAAGCCACGCCGGCCAATGTCGGCTATCACGGTTTTCCGAAAACGCTGTGCACGTCGATCAACGGCGTCGTCTGCCACGGCATTCCCAGCCCGCGTGAGGTGCTCAAGGACGGCGACATCGTCAATATCGACGTCACCGTCATCAAGGAAGGCTGGCACGGCGATACCAGCCGGATGTACTTCGCCGGCACGCCCAGCCCGGCCGCGAAACGGCTCGCCGACGTGACCTTCGATGCGATGATGGCCGGCATCAGCGTCGTCCGTCCCGGCGCGCGCCTCGGCGATGTCGGCCACGCGATCCAGACGCTGGCCGAAGCCGCCGGTTACTCGGTGGTGCGCGAGTACTGCGGTCACGGCATCGGCAAGGTCTATCACGAAGACCCGCAAGTGTTGCACTACGGTCGCGCCGGCACCGGCCTGCTGCTGAAAAAAGGCATGACCTTCACCGTCGAGCCGATGATCAACGCCGGTGGTGCCGCCGTGCAGCAATTGCAGGACGGCTGGACCGTGGTCACGCGCGACGGCTCGCTGTCGGCGCAGTGGGAACACATGATCGCCGTCACCGACGACGGATTTGAAATCCTCACCGCCTGGCCGAACAGCTGACGACGACGATCACCCTCGCCACTTCGGACGACCTGCCCGAGGCCCAACGCTTTTACGACGCCTGTGGCTACGGTGGCGATGCCATTGTTCCCGACGACCGGGTACTGCTGGCCCGGGAGGGTGACAAGATCATCGGCATCCTCCGGCTGTCGCCGCTGGCCGACGCGCTCTGCCTGCGTGGCATGCAGATCCGTGCCGACCGCCGCCGGATGGGGCTCGGCAGCGCGATGTTGCTGCAGCTGATCAAGCAGATGGATCGGCCGTGCTATTGCCTGCCGTATGCACACCTGCTGGATTTTTATGCTCAGGCGGGTTTCAAGCCGGTCCACAGGGCCGACTTGCCAACCCTGCTGGCTGAACGCTACAACAACTACCTGTCGCGTGGATTGCACGTCAGTGCAATGGCGCGCGACTGAATCGATCACCATGTGATCAACCCGTCATTGCTTATCCGAAGGAAACCCGATGAAGAAAATCGGCAACACCCTAGTCCCGCGCAATCCCTTCGCGGTCGCTGCCAGCCAGCGCAAGGCCGGGGCGCACGAGAAGACCGAGAAGCGGCGCGATGCGAAACAGGCGCTGCGACAAGCAGTGCAGACCATGAAAAAGGGCGGGGATGTTTTCCCGCCCTTCTCTTTTGCCTGAAGGCACCGATCAGCGCGGCCTGCATCATCCAGCGCTGCAGCTGCTCAATGTTTGCCCGAAAACGGGAAGCGCAGCTGCTTCAGAAATCCATTCGGCACGTAATCGCCCAAGACGCCGTATTCGGATGGCCATGTCCGCGTCGATTTCACCGCGGTACCGAACAGATGATCGAGGAAGGCAAAGTGCGCGGCATAGTTCCGGTCCAGCGCTTCCTGATCCTGGCTGTGATGCCAGTGGTGGAAATTGGGCGTCACGATCAGATGGCGCAGCGGCCCAAGCCGGACATTGACGTTGGTGTGATTGAACACCGCCTGGAAGCCGACGACGACGATGTAGGCGTCGATCACCTCCTTGGAGAACCCAAGCACGAAGATCGGCGCCAGCACCAGGGTACGCGTGATCAACAGCTCCAGAATGTGCTGCCGCGACCCGGCCAGCCAATCCATGCTTTTAACGCTGTGATGCACGGCATGCAGCCGCCACAACAAGGGGATCTCGTGATACGCGCGGTGGGTCCAGTACTGCACCAGATCGGCAACCAGAACGATCAGGAACAGCGCGACAAGGAAAGGCAGACCCCTGACCCAGACCTGGATATCGCCCTGCACCGCCCAGCCCAGGAACCGGTGTACCAGCTGGTTGGTCACCATCAGGATGAGGCCGACGACCAGATGGTTGACGATGAAGTGATGGAAATCGGTCTGCCATTCTTCGCGGAAGACCGGTTGCTCACGACGGTGCGGGAAGAGCTTTTCCAGAAAGATGAAAATCAGGCTTGATCCGAGCAGATCAAGAATGAACCAGTCCAGCCCCAGATAGAAAGGCGACTGGGCGTACTCGCCCACCGGCACCCGATGGCCGCCGAACAGCGCTGCACCGGCGACGATGATGAAAGCAGATGCGGACAGCCAGCGAACCCGGCCGAGCAGGATGTTGGCCAGCGCGACGCCACCGCTCAGCACCATCGACCAGAACAGCAGTTGGCGCATGACGCCGGTGTCATACACCTGGCGCAATTCCGGCGTCGTCAGATAGGCCGGAAAGTGAAAGGCCAGGACGCCGAGAAAACACAGTACCGCCAGCATCAGCGCAAACACCCCGGATGCGACGCCGCGTCCGAGATGAATGCGCCCATGTGACTCCGATAGCTTGTTCAGTTTGCTGTACATGCCGCGATTCCAGATCGATAACGGCCGCAAACCTATCACAGTAAGTAAAAGCACCACAAATCAGTAAGAACTAAATAAGCAAACGCAGTTGTTTATTTGCGCTGGACAATGGCGCTACCGCCGCCATGACGCTTGGGTTCGCTGACTGCGGTCACGCTGCCGTCGTCGTTGAAGCCGAGCGCATTCGCCGCGCCGATCTGGTCGCTGCTCTCCCAGACATGGCCATAGGCCTCAAGCGCACGGGCTTCGTCGCTACCGATGAAGTTCAGCAGCGACTCGACCTGTACCTTGTCGCGGTTGCGCTGCGACATGCGCGGCGCGGCCAGTGCATCGGCCAGCGGCATGCCGAGATCGACGTGGTTGAAGACCGTCTGCAGCACCGTGGTGATGATGGTCGAGCCGCCCGGCGAGCCGAGCGCGAACGCCGGCTTGCCCTCCTTGAACACGATGGTCGGGCTCATGCTCGAACGCGGCCGCTTGCCCGCTTCGGGTACATTGGGATGCGGGCCGCTGAAATCGAAATCGGTCATCTCGTTGTTGAGCAGGAAACCGTAACCCGGCACGACGATGCCGCTACCGCCCCAGTCCTCGATCGTGAACGTATAGGCAACGACATTGCCGTCCTTGTCGCTGACGGTCAGGTGTGTGGTGTGCGCCGGCTCGGGCGCGCGTTTCGGTGCCGGCCATTGCGGTATCGACGGATCTTGTTGGAAGGCAAACGGATCTCCCTGAGTCGCCTTGCCGTGGTCCGCCTTCGGGTCGATCAACTTGGCGCGCTCGCGGGCGAAATCCTTCGAGATCAGCCCGGTCACCGGCACATCGACATACTCGCCGTCGGCCACATAGGCATTGCGGTCGGCAAACGCCAGCCGGCTGGCTTCGAGGTACAGGTGCTGCGCCTGCGCGCGCGTCATGCGCGAGAAGTCGAAGGTTTCGAGAATGTTCAGCGCCTCGGCGATCGCAATGCCGCCCGACGACGGCGGCGGCATGCCGTAGACCTCGTAGCCGCGGTAGGTCGACACGATGGGCTGACGGAAGCGCGCTTCGTAGTCCTTGAGATCGGCCAGCGTCATCGCGCCGGCGATCACCTTGGTGCCGTTGCTGGCCGGCGGCAGGTTGACCGCGTCGACGACCGCCTGGGCGATCGGGCCTTCATAGAAAGCGTTGACGCCGCCCTTGGCGATCGCGCGGTAGGTTTTCGCCATGTCCGGATTGCGGAATGCCGTGCCGACCGGCAGCGCCTTGCCGTCCTTCAGGTACAGCTTGCTGGTCGAACTGAATCGGGCGAACTTGGCCTCGTTCAGCGCGCTGATGCGGTTGAAGTTCGGCTCGACCTTGAAACCCTGTTCGGCGATGCGGATGGCCGGCTTGAGCACTTGGGCAAAGCCCATCGTGCCGTAACGGTTCAAGGCTTCGTCCCAGCCGCGCACGGTACCGGGCACGCCGACGGCGATGCCGTTCGGCACGACGTCGGCCCACTCGAGCGCCTTGCCGTCTTTCTGAAACACCGTCGGACTGAACGAGCGCGGCGCGCTCTCGCGATGATCGATGGTGATCACCCGCTTGTCCTTGGCCGAATAGATCATCATGAAGCCGCCACCGCCGACACCACAGCTGAACGGGTCGGTAACGCCCAGTGCCGCCGCCGCGGCAACCGCGGCATCGACGGCATTGCCGCCGGCATTGAGGATTTCCATCGCCGCCTTGCTCGCCGGCTCGGAAATCGTCGCCACCGCGCCGCCATGCCCGGTGGCCACCGGCTGCTTCGCCAGCGCGGCGAATGCCGCCATCATCAGAATACTGCCGAGCCATACCCTGTGCTTCATGCTGCCCCCGAAGGAAAACGGAGCTTTCATGCTAGCAGCAAGCTGACGGGGATTTTTATGATCGCTTACCCGTATGGTGGGTGATTCGGCCCACAACCGGAAACGCGCCAATCTGCTAAGGTAGCGCGCTGCCCAGCCCCAACCGGATACCCCGATGCGCCTGATCACCGCCCTGTTGCTCGCCCTCGCCCTGACCGCCTGCTCCAAGGTCAACAGCGAGAACTACCAGAAAATCACCACCGGCATGCAACGCGACGAAGTCGTGAAGCTGCTTGGCGAACCCAAGAGTACCGATGGCGGCAGCGTGTTCGGCATCAGCGGCGAAAGCGCGACCTGGCAAGGCAGCGATACGACAATTGCCATTCAGTTCATCAATGGCAAGGTCATGACCAAGAATCTGGAAAAGAAGTAAACACCGTTGCGCAGGCCGGCTCGCGCATCAGCAAGCCGGCTGCGCCTCGACCATCAGCGCGGATACACCACGTCGCGAATCTCGCGCAGGCCGATCAGTTTGAAGCCCCGCTCAGCGATGGCGTCGCGGAACAGCGGATCGGCGAACAGCGCCCGGTCACCGGTGCGCATACGCCAGTCGGCAGCGATCGCATGCAGCTCCGGCGTATCGTCGGCCGGATGGCCAACCAGGCAATGGACGCCGGCGCCGAGCGTATCGAGCCACTTGAGCGCCCACGCGCGGCGCTCGGCCAGCTCGAATGCCTCGTTGAACGGCAGCGCTTCGAAACGGTCGATCAGCACCGTTTCGCCAGCCGCCTCACGTGCGGCAATCTGGTCATACATCGTCTGCGCCGTCGCCTGATCGAGTACGCACCACTCGGCGATCTCGGCGGCACTCCAGCGTGGAATCAGCGGTGGCAAGCGATACTGGTGCGCCAGATCGAGATAGATCGGCAGCAACGCCGGACTGAACATCGTCAGCATGTGCGAATCAAGGTGGGTCAGATCGACGCCGGCGCCGAGCGCCCTTTCAATCTGCGCCGTCAGTTCGGCGCGTACCGCTTCGGGCTTGGCGTTCGCATGTGTCGGTATCGCGCGCGGGTGGAAGTAACCATCGGCATCGGTCAGGCCGGCCTCGGGGGCCGCGCGGGTGATCGGCGCCCAGCGATAGTGTTCCCATTCGCAGTTCAGCGTCTGATGCACGCCCAGGTCGGCGCGATCGCCGAGCGCCTTGGCCGCCAGTGCCGTAGACGGAAACCAGCTACAGGCCGGCATCGCCGACGCCGAAGTCATCAGGCCGAATTCGACCAGACTGGTCCACGCCGACACCGTGGCCTGACACATGCCGATATCGTCGGCATGCAGAATCAACAGACGCGCATCGGCATCGAAACCGAGTTTTTGCTGCAAGGTCATTGCGGGACTCCTGAGTGCGGAACGGTGCCGGTAGTATGCGCCCGCTGACCGCCCCAATCACCGCGCCGGATTCAACTGGGCAAGGCGTGCCAAGCGTCCGGTTCGGTCTTGCCCAGCAGCTCGCGCAGCAACGATTGCAGCCGCGCCAGATCGACCGGCTTGGGCAGGAAGGCGTTCATGCCGGCGTCACGACACATCTGCTCGCTATCCTGGTTGGCATTGGCGGTCAGCGCCACGATCGGCCAATCACGGCTGGCCGGATCGGCGCGCAAACGCCGGGTGGCCTCGATGCCATCCATCACCGGCATCTGCCAGTCCATCAGCACCAGATCAAACGGCTGGCTCGCCGCGAGCTTGAGCGCCTCGGCCCCGTTGGCGGCAATCGCCACCTCGTGGCCGAGCCGGTTCAGGAATACTTCGATCACCCGCTGGTTCACCGGGCTGTCCTCGGCCAGCAGGATGCGGCGCAGCGGCATCGGCTCAGGCTGCAGGCTCAGCGGCCGCGCCTCGAACGTCAGCGGATGCACCAGCAGCGCATAGAGCTGGCGAATCAGCACCGCATAGCCGATCACCGGCTTCTTCAGCCTGCGCTCGCCGGGCCGGGCGACGACGCCGGCGCTCCAGCACAGCAACAGTCGATGCTTGTCGGCCGGGATATCCGTTGCATAGGCCTCGTCGGCGATGACCAGTTGTGCCGAATGCGGGTCGACCCATTCGACGCCGCAGTCGCACAGGAACGCCTCGACATTGCTGCGATAGACGCTGGGCCCGAGCCAGGCAAAGCGCCGGCCGGCCAGAAAGGCGGTATCGGCGCCGAGCGGCAGCCAGTTGGCGCCCCAGCCGCTGGCATGGGCCGAGACATGGGCAGGCAAGGTGAACCAGAACGACGAGCCGGCACCGGGCACCGTGTGCACGCCGATCCGTCCGCCCATCAGCTCGACCAGCAGCTTGCTGATCGCCAGCCCCAGCCCGGTACCGCCATGCCGCCGCGTCGACCCCGACTCGGCCTGGAAAAAGCGCTGGAACAACGACGACTGCTTGTCGCTGGCGATCCCCTGGCCGGTATCGGTGACAACCACCCGCAAGCCGCCGTCCTCGTCGGTCGACAGCTGCACGCCGATCTGACCGCGGTCGGTGAACTTGATCGCATTGCCGACCAGATTGACCAGCACCTGCTTGAAGCGGACCGCGTCGCCAAGATAGCCGGGATCGGCGACCTGCTTGACGTCGAGCAGGAGGTCGAGCCTTTTTTCGGCCGCGCGCGCCGCGAGCATCGTACAGACCTCGGCGGTGACGGCGCGCAGGTCGAACGGTCTGGATTCGAGCGTGAACTTGCCCGACTCGATTTTCGAGTAATCGAGCAGGTCGTTGATCAGCGACATCAAGGTGTCGCCGGACTGCGCGATGGTATCGACGAAATCGCGCTGGTCGAGCGTCAGCGGCGTATCGCCGAGCAGTTGCAGAAAGCCCAGCATGCCGTTCAACGGCGTGCGGATTTCGTGGCTGATCGTCGCCAGAAAAGCGCTCTTGGCGTGGCTGGCCGCCTCGGCCTCGTCGCGCGCGCTCGCCAGTTCCTGCGTCTGTTGCGACAACCGCGTATTCAGCGCACGCATCTCGGCCTCGACCCGCTTGTTGCCGATGAACTGCGAGACGATAGACGCGAACAGCTTCAGCACTTCGCGCTGGTAAGGCTGTAGTGGCCGGCGGCGCAGGAAGTTGTCGGCGGCGATCCAGCCGATCATCCTGTCGTCGATCCACAGGCCGATCATCGCGTTCCAGCCGCGGCCGACGACGACCTTGTCGTAGTACAGCGCCGCATCCTCGTTGACGACCACCTCACCGGGGCGGCGACGGCTCTCGTCGAGCATCATGTGCTGCGGCAAGGTGCTGAGGAACCAGCGCTCGTCGATGACCTCGCCGTTGTTGTTGGTGCCATAGGTGCCGCGCATTTCGTTGCGTTCGTCGTCGGCCTCGAAAATCGCCATCCGGTCGATGTCGAGTTCGGCCAGCCCCAGCGTCACCGCGCGACAGTACAGCGCGTCGAGATCCGGCGCTTCGGCCAGCTGCAAGGTCACCTGATGCAGCCGCTGCAGCAGGCCGCGGTAATCCTCGGCCCGGGCGAGGCTGGCCTGCAGCTTGCCGGTCATCTCGTCGAGCGATCGGCTCTGGCCGTCGAGCACGGTGGCCCAGCGCTCGGCGACCAAGGCCGCCAGCGCCTCGCATTCGCGCCGGAACGACACCGAGCCGACCAGTCCCTCGGTCATCGCCAGCGAGGTGAATTCGACGTGCAACAGCCCGGCAAGCCGTCCTTGCGACACCAGCGGCAGCAGCAGGCGGTAGCGGTGCAGGCCATCGCTGCTTGCATCGTCCCAGATTTCCGCCGCCTGATAGTCGATCGTGCGGATCGACGTTTCCGGTTTGTTCAGTTGCCACACCAGTTCGTCGACCGGCAGGCCGAAGAAACTTTCGGGCAGTTGCGGCTCGGCAAACGACAGCGCGCGCTGGCCGGCGACCGCCTGCGCGTGGACGCGCGGCTCACCGACTTCGGGCAGGATCAGGAAGACGCGCGAGGCATCGAACGCGCTCAGCGTGGCGTCGACGACGGCAAGCGAAAACAGCTCCCAGCTGTCTGCCTGAACAAGTGCATCAAACTGGAAATGGGATTTTCGGCTCATAGCTTACATACGCACCAAGTTATCGCCGGATCATCATAAACAAGCCGCGCCAGACGGCCGCGCCGATCATGCTTGCCCGCGTATAATCGTCGGTTTTCCTGCCATTTACGCAACATGTCGCATCCTATCGCTCGCATCGAATCACTCGACCACGAAGGTCACGGCGTGGCCCACGTCGATGGCAAAACCATCTTCATCGACGGCGCCCTGCCGTTCGAAACGGTCAGCTACCAGAGCTACCGCAAGAAGCCGAACTTCGAGAACGCCCAGGCGCTCGATATCCACAACGACAGCTTCATGCGCACCAACCCGAAGTGCCCGCACTTCGGCGTCTGCGGCGGCTGTTCGATCCAGCACATGGAGTTCGGTGCCCAGGTCGCGGCCAAGCAGCGCATTCTCGAAGACAATCTCGAGCGCATCGGCCATGTCGAATCGGAAACCAGCCTGCCGGCGATCTACGGTACACCGTGGGGCTACCGCCATCGCGCCCGGTTGTCGGTACGCCACGTCGCCAAGAAAGGCGGCGTGCTGGTCGGTTTCCACGAAAAGCGTTCGCGCTACATCGCCGACATGACCGAATGCCACGTGCTGGTGCCGCATGTCGCCAAGCAGTTGCCGGCGCTGCGCGAGCTCGTCGCCAAGCTGTCGATCGTCACGCAGATGCCGCAGATCGAAGTCGCCGTCGGCGAGAACGTCACCGTGCTGGTGTTCCGCAATATGGTCGACATCACCGCCGACGACGAAGTGCACTTCAAGGCCTACGCCGACGCGTGGAATGTACAGATCTGGTTGCAACCGAAGGGCCCGGACACCGCCTACCCGCTGTATCCGAAGGACGCGCCGCCGCTCAGCTACACGCTGCCCGAGTACGGCATCGAGATGCCGTTCAAGCCGACCGAGTTCACCCAGGTCAACCACGCGGTCAACCGGGTGATGGTCGAGCGCGCGATCAATCTGCTCGACCCGCAGCCGGGCGAGGTGATCGCTGACATGTTCTGTGGTCTCGGCAACTTCACGCTGCCGATCGCCCGTCGCGGCGCCAAGGTGCTCGGCATGGAAGGCAGCAAGCAGTTGGTCGAGCGCGCGTTCGAAGGCGCACGCCACAACCGGCTTGAATACATGACCGACTTCACTGTCGCCAACCTGTTCGAGATGACCGAGGAATGGCTGAACAAACTCGGCCGCTTCGACAAGATGCTGATCGATCCGCCGCGCGACGGCGCCATCGATCTGGTCAAGGCCATCAGCGCCGAACACGGCCCGCAGCGCATCGTCTACGTCTCGTGTAGCCCGTCGACGCTGGCGCGCGACGCCAACGTGCTCGTCAACGTCAAGGGCTATACGCTCAAGGCGGCCGGCGTGATCAATATGTTCCCGCACACCGCGCACGTCGAATCGATCGCCTGGTTCGAAAAGACCGGCCCGGGGATGAGCCGCGAGGAAGTCGCCGCGATGGAAGCCGCCGAAGCCGCGCTGCGCGATGCGGTGAAGGCCGAGCAAAAGGCCGCCGCCGAACTCGCCAAGGCCAAGCGCGCCGCGAAGGAAGCCGAACTGGCCGAAGCCCGCGCGGCCAAGTTGATCGAGAAGGAAGCGCGCCGCGCCCACTACCTCGCCAACCGCGTGGTGCAGGACGACGACGCGCAGTAAGCATCGGCGTCGCCGTTCAAGACACTGCCCGCTTCGGCGGGCAGTGTCGTTTCCGGCCGGCGGCAATCGGCATGCGGTGTCCCCCTAATGGACAGCGCTCGCAGCAGGCATATGCTGATTTCATCAGGGCGTCAGTTTCTCACCCAGGAATTTGCTTTCTGGAAAATGACATCCGTGTCGACCGCATCATCCCCGACATGACGGCGCGCGTTGCCACTCGCCGCAACCGCCTCGAACCGGTGTGGAAATAGCCCGGCGGCTTCGACGCAGACGAGCTGACTGATCGCCATGCAGCATCGCAGGCCGCCGCCCTGTGCCGCGTCGACGCGACGATCGCCGGACGATGCCTCATGCTGCACTGCGACTGCATTGCCACTGAAGGAGATGCCATGAACCGCTATCAACTGCTCGACGAAGCCAAGGCTGCGCGCGAAAAAGCCTATGCGCCGTACTCACGCTTTCTGGTCGGCGCGGCCTTGCTCACCCACGACGGCCGGGTCTTCCACGGCTGCAACGTTGAAAACGCCTCGTACGGGCTGTGCAACTGCGCCGAGCGCACCGCGCTGTTCGCCGCCATCGCCGCCGGTTGTCGCCCGGGGGATTTCGCCACGATCGTCGTGGTCGGCGATACCGAGGGGCCGATCGCGCCGTGTGGCGCCTGCCGTCAGGTGATGATCGAACTCGGCACGCCGGCGCTGGAGGTCGTACTGATCAATCTCAAGGGCGACACCGAGGTCACCAGCGCGGGCGCACTGCTGCCCGGCGCTTTTTACCTTGACCCGAATGCCGACAGGCTTGGCGACGTGGCGCTCTGACGTGGGCAGTACTCTGATCGGCAGCCCGCGCTGAAACCGTCAGCGTCGACCGCTAAATCGGCGCTGCAACCCCATCCCGGCCAGCATCGCCAGCACGAAGACCAGCGCCTGCGGCGCACCGGCGCTGAACGCCACCAAGGCCGGACCCGGGCAGATGCCGGCCAGCCCCCAGCCGATGCCGAACATCACGCCGCCGGCGATCAGTCTGGCATCGACGACCGTCGACGCCGGCAACTGCATCGCCTCACCAAGCAGCGAGGCCGTTCGGCGCTTCGCCAGACCGAAACCGGCCAGCCCGACACCGATTGCGCCAGCCATTACCACGGCCAGCGACGGATCCCAGCGTCCGGCCAGATCCAGAAAGCCGAGTACCTTGGCCGGATTGGCCATCCCCGACACGATCAGCCCCAAGCCGAACAACAGGCCGGCGAGCCCCGCGGTCAGATTCAGCATGTCAGGCTCCGATCAGATGACGCATGACGAACACGGTTGCGAAACCGGCGCCCATAAAGGTCAGCGTCGCCGCCAGCGAACGCGGCGACCGCCGCGACAGGCCACAGACGCCATGGCCGCTGGTGCAGCCAGAGCCCAGTCGGGTGCCGAAGCCGACCAGCAGGCCGGCGGCGACCAGCGTCCCCCACCCGGCATCGAACTGCATCGGCGGCAGCGCACTCACGCTCCGGTACAACCACGGCGCGGCCAGCAGGCCGCCGACAAAGGCCAGACGCCAGCCCGTTTCGCCCCGCTGCAGCAGCCCGCCGACAATGCCGCTGATGCCGGCAACCCGTCCGTTTGCCAGCGCCAGCAGGCTGGCGGCCAGCCCGATCAGCGCCCCACCGGTCAGCGCGCTCCATGGTGTAAAGACATACCAATCGATCATCAGACATCCTCCTCGGGGCAAAACTGCTGGTAGAGCGTACCGATCACGGCGATCGCGGCCGCATTGGCTAGGCTGTAGAACACCTGCTTGCCGTCTTTGCGGGTCTGCACCAGCCCGGCCCGCCGCAGAACACCCAACTGCTGCGACAGCGTCGGCTGTTGGATGCCGAGTTCGGTCTCAAGCTGGCCGACATTGCGTTCGCCCTGCGCCATCTGGCACAGCAGCAGCAGCCGGTCTTCGTTAGCCAGCGTTTTCAACAGGTCGACGGCACGGCCTGCGGCCATCCGCATCGCGGCAAGATCGGGAGATTCGGGTGCCATGATGCACGGCCTCCTTGGGGTCACTGGCAAAACAATATAAACGAATATTATATATATTAATATATTGAAAATCGACAACGAGGCCACGATGACCGGAATGCAAAGCCCCCACATCGAAAGTTTTCATGACACGACCACCGGCACCATCAGCCACCTTGTCTTCGACCGCATCGGCGGCAGCGCCGCGATTGTCGATCCGGTCCTCGACTACGCGGCAAACGCGGGCCGCATCCGCCATGACTCGGCCCAGCGACTGCTCGATGCGCTCGAAGCCCGCTCGCTCAAACTGGTCTGGATACTCGAAACCCACGCCCATGCCGATCATCTGTCGGCGGCGGCGTGGCTGCGCGAGCGTGCCGGCGGCCGCATCGCGATCGGCAACCGCATCGGCGACGTGCAGCGGGCCTTTGCCAGCCTGCTCGACTTCGACGCCGACACCGCGCTCGACGGTAGCCAGTTCGACCGGCTGTTCGCCGACGGCGAGCCCTTCCAGGTCGGCGAACTCGAGGCCGAGGCGCTGTTCGTACCGGGCCACACGCCGGCCGATCTCGCCTACCGGATCGGCGATGCGGTCTTCGTCGGCGACACGCTGTTCATGCCCGACGTCGGCACCGCGCGCTGCGACTTTCCCGGTGGCGATGCCGGCGCACTGTATGACTCGATCCAGCGGCTGTTCGCGCTGCCGCCGCAAACCCGGCTGTACCTGTGCCACGCCTATCCGCCGGCCGGCCGCGCGCCGCAGAGCGCGTGTACCGTCGCCGAGCAGCGCGCCAGCAATATCCACCTGCGCGACGGCATATCCCGCGCGGCCTTTGTCGCACTCAGGCAGCAGCGCGATGCAACGCTCGACATCCCGCTGCTGATGCTGCCGGCGATCCAGGTCAACCTGCGTGCCGGCCAGCTCCCCGCGCCCGAAGGCAATGGCACCCGCTACCTGAAAATTCCGCTCGACCAGCTGTAATACCATCAAGCGGCAACAGCGCACCTTTGAACGCGCGGGCCGCCGTGCCCGCCCCGCGAGGGTCCGGCTGCCGGGCGATGCCGCACACGGCTCGCTGAAAGCCGCACTTTTCGGCTACAATTTTCACCTTTACGCCCCCGAATTCGCAGGAGAACACCTATGTCGATGGCTGACCGCGACGGCGTCATCTGGTATGACGGCAAACTGGTCCCGTGGCGCGAAGCGACCACGCATGTGCTGACCCACACCCTGCATTACGGCATGGGCGTGTTCGAAGGCGTGCGTGCCTACGAAACCGACAAGGGCGCGGCGATTTTCCGGCTGCAGGATCACACCGACCGGCTGTTCAACTCGGCCAAGATCCTCGGCATGAACCTGCCGTTCGGCAAGGAAGAGCTGAACGACGCGCAGCTGGCCGTTGTCCGTGAAAACAAGCTGGCGTCGTGTTATCTGCGCCCGATGGCCTTCTATGGCTCGGGCAAGCTCGGCGTCGCGCCGCCGGCCAACGACGTGCACATCATCGTCGCCGCCTGGCCATGGGGTGCTTATCTCGGCGCCGAAGGCATCGAGCGCGGTATCCGCGTCAAGACCTCGAGCTTCACCCGCCATCACGTCAACATCACGATGTGCAAGGCCAAGGCCAACGGCAATTACATGAACTCGATCCTCGCCAACACCGAAGCGGTGCGCGACGGTTACGACGAAGCGCTGCTGCTCGACGTCGACGGCTACGTGGCCGAGGGCTCCGGCGAGAACATCTTCGTCGTGCGCAAGGGCAAGCTGTACACGCCGGACCTGACCTCGTGCCTCGACGGCATCACCCGCAACACGGTGTTCGAGATCGCCACCGAAATGGGCCTGCAGGTGATCGAGAAGCGCATCACCCGCGACGAGATCTACATCGCCGACGAAGCGTTCTTCACCGGCACCGCCGCCGAAGTCACGCCGATCCGCGAACTCGACAACCGTGAAATCGGCGCCGGCTCGCGCGGCCCGATCACCGCGGAAATCCAGAAGCGTTATTTCGACATCGTCCAGGGCCGCGACGCCAAGCGTGCCGAATGGCTGACGCTGGCCTGATTCAGGAACACCAAGATGCAACAACACGAAAACACCCAGACCCAGATCGAAGTCACCGCCCACGATCTGCCGCTGCACTGTCCGATGCCGAACATGGTGTCGTGGAATTCGCACCCGCGCGTGTTCATCGACCTGGCCAAGACCGGCGAAGGCCTGTGCCCGTACTGTGGTACCCACTATCGCCTCAAAGCCGGCGAAGTCATCAAGGGCCACTAAGCTAAGCGATTGAGCCGCTGCGCCTGTGCAGCTCGTTTTCGTCCGATGCTCGAAATCCTCATGGACTTGCATGTCCATTCCGGTTTCCGCGCTTCGGGCGCAAACGATCTGCTTTGGCTCGCTGGCCCACTCGCTCAGCTTCCTGCCTTGGACACATCGACAAAGCGGCGCATGCGCCGCTTTGTCGTTTGTGGCATCAACATGCGGAACGCAACATGAGCGTGATCGATACTTCGAATGCCGAACACTACCAATGGGGTGGTGGGTGCGACGGCTGGCATCTGGTGCAGCAAGCCGGGTTGTCGGTCATCGAGGAACGCGTGCCGCCCGGCGGCGCTGAGGCACGTCATGCCCATGCCCGAGCGCGGCAGTTTTTCTACGTGCTCGACGGCGCGCTGACGATCGAAGTCGATGGCATCGTCCATCGGCTGGTGGCGCGGCAAGGGCTCGAGATCGCGCCGACACTGCCCCACCTTGTTGCAAACCGTGGCGACGTCGACGCGCGCTTCCTGGTCGTTTCGCAGCCGCCATCGCACGATGACCGCGTGCCAGTACCGCTTACCGAGAGTTGTTAACGATGAAGCAAATCCTGATCGTCGCGCCCGCCTGGGTCGGCGACGCCATCATGGCGCAGCCGCTCTACGCCGAACTGCAGCGCCAGCATCCCGGCATCGCCATCGACGTGCTCGCCCCGGCGTGGACACGGCCGGTGCACGCGCGGATGCCGGAGATCCGCAATGCGATCGACAACCCCTTCGGCCATGGCGAACTGGCGCTGAAAAAGCGCTGGGCGATCGGCCGCGAGCTGAAGGCGCGCGGCTACGATCAGGCGATCCTGCTGCCCAATTCACTGAAGAGCGCGCTGGTGCCGGCCTTTGCCGGCATCCCTGTCCGCACCGGCTGGCTCGGTGAATCGCGCTACGGCCTCTTGAACGACTGGCGCCGGCTCGACAAGGATCGCTATCCGAAAATGGTCGAACGCTTCGTCGCGCTGGCCGTGGTCGATGGCGCGCCCTTGCCGGCTGGCCGCCACTTTCCGCAGCTGAAAATCGACCCGGCCGCGCGCGCGGCAACGCTGGCCAAGCTCGGCCTCGATACCGCCAAGCCCATCGTCGCCTGTTGCCCGGGCGCCGAATACGGCCCGGCCAAGCGCTGGCCGGCGCGGCACTTCGCCGAATTCGCCCGCCAGCGGATGGCGCGCGGCGAGCAGGTCTGGCTGTTCGGCTCGAACAAGGATGCCGAGATCGCCGGCGAAATCGAGGCGCTGGCCCCGGGCGTGATCAACCTCGCCAGCCGCACCAGCCTGGCCGAGGCGATCGACTTGATGAGCCTGGCCATGGTCGCCGTCTGCAACGACTCGGGGCTGATGCACGTCGCCGCGGCGTTGAATGTGCCGCTGGCCGCCGTCTACGGCTCGTCCAGCCCCGGCTTCACTCCGCCGCTGACCGACCACGCCGAGATCGTCTCGCTGCAATTGTCGTGCTCGCCGTGCTTCAAGCGCACCTGCCCGCTTGAACATATGAACTGCCTGAACCAGCTCGACGCCGAGCGCGTCGATGCGGCGGTCGAACGGCTGGTTTCCCCGCCGCCGCCCCGATAGCGGCGGTCGACAGCAAGGCCGCTTGCCGCGGCATCAGGCCAGTAGCGGCGCGCTGCGCTGCCAGACCCAGACGATCGCAAACGCACCAATCGCGATCGATCCGCCATACAGCGCGGCCGACTTGAAGCCGCGCTCGCGCCGGTACAGGTACAGCACCGGCAACACCAGCAGCACCAGCGCCAGCTGACCACATTCGATCCCGATATTGAAACCCGCCAGTGCCACGGCCAGATGCGCCGGAGGCAGTGCCATGCCGACAAGCACGTTGGCAAAGCCAAAGCCGTGGATCAGCCCGAATACAAAGGCCACCAGCCACAAACGTCGCTGCACGACCGGATACAGATTGTTGAGCGCCGTCAGCAAGATGGTAATGGCAATGCCGATTTCGACCACCGCGCCCGGCAGGCTGATGAGCTTGAACGTCGCCAGACTCAGCGTGATGGCGTGCGCGGCGGTAAACGCGGTGACGATGCGCAGCAGCTCGACCAGCACCGGCCGTACCGAGCCCACCGGCTGCCAGCCCCGACCACTGGCAACCCACGACGCCGGCAGCAGCAAGGCAATCAGGAACAGCGCGTGATCGACACCGCGCCAGATATGCCAGACGCCTTCGAGCATGAAATCGCCGAGCACGCTGAGCAGCGACTTGCCCTGCAGCTCGAGCACCTCCTCCGGGTGCTCCAGACCGAGAATCGCCGTGGCAATCGCCCCGTCGTTGACCACCTGCACCAGCCCCTTGTGCAGGGTGTCCAGATCGGCAAACAGCCGGTAGCCGATGCCCAGCCCTGTCGGCGGCTGCGCGCAGCGGGCGTTGAACATCAGCACCGCATAGGCGCCGTCGGTGTGGTGATCGATCAGCATATCTCGCGGCTGCAGCCCGCATGCCTGCCCGCCGGCGCTCAGCGCCAGCCGCGCCAGCGCGTAGCTGCCGATGTCGCGCTCGCGCACCTTGATCTCGCCCCAGGTCAGCTGGCCGTTGCCGTCGGCATCGAGCAGCAGCGCGTTGTCCAGATCGCGTAGCGCGATATCCCAGCGCCCTTGCACCGTCTGGCCCTGCACGGTCAGCGTCAGATAGCTGTCGCTCGGTTTGTGCGCCAGCGCCAGCGGCGGGAGCAGCAGCAAACAGCAGCCCAGCAGCAGGCCGATCCAGCGCGGCATCATGATCGTGCCCTCGCGGCCGGCTTGCCCTGCAAGCTGTGCTGCAGCGCCAGCAAGGCCGGCGCGCGCAAGCGGGCCGTGGCCAGCCATTCGAGCGCCGGACGCGCCGCCGCCGGCTGGCGGGCGGCCAGCGCGGCGGCCAGGAGAATGCGGCAATCGGCGACCTCCTTCTGCACCGCCCAGTTGGCCTTCGCCAGCTGCAGCGCCGCTTCGGCCTGATTCAGCAGCACAAGGCGGAACATCGCCTCCTCGCGCAGATGCACCCGGTCGCCGCGTTCGGCCGCGGCGGCAAAGCGCGCCTGCAGCTCGGCGATATGGGTTCGGGTGTTGGCGTCGCCCAGTTGCTGCTCGGCCATGGTCAGCCGCAACAGCAGGTTGTCATTGCGCGCGTCGCCCGCCAGCAAGGCGATGACCTCGCGCGGTCGGCGGTGCTCAAGCAGAAAGTCCGCCATTGCCGTTTTCAGGTAGGCGTCATCCGGATGGGCGCGCAAGCCCTTGCGAAAGGCGTCCTCGGCCTGACCGGCCAGCCCCAGCGAGGCAGCGGTTTCGCCGATGCTGGCCATCACCCACGCATTCGCTGCATCCCCGTCACCGGCCTGTGCAGCCATTCGCCGCAGCAAGGCCAGCGCCTGCTCAGGCTGACCGCTGACCGCGCTGACATTGGCCAGACACACGCCGGCCAGCGCGGCATTCTGCAGCAGCATCGCGCCACAGCTTTGCCGGGCGTCGGCGTATTTTCCCTGCACTTGAAGGATGCCCGCGCGCATCAGCAAGGCCTGCGGATCACCGGGTGATTTGCGCATTGCGCTATCCAGACTGGCGAGCGCCGCGGCAAACCGGTGATTGCTTTGTTGCACGCTGGCATGCAGCAGCAGCGCCGTTGCCGGCGGGTCACGGCCGTTCAGCCACGGCGCGATCAGCGCATCGGCCTGGCCGAGATCACGCGGATCGCCGTCTCGGCGAAAGCGCTTCAGGTGCAGCCCGGCCAGTTGCCCGGCAATGGCGAAATCGGTCGGCGCGGCGTTCAGTTGCAAGCGCAGTCGGGCGATCCCGGCATTCAGCGCATCGTTATCGCGCCGGGGCAGGATTTCGATGACCTGCGCATCAGCATGCGGCCGGAACGGCTCGGCCCTTGCCGACGGTATACCCAGCAGGCACAGCAGCAGTCCGCAATGAACAAGCACATGCCGCATCATGATTGCCCCCACTGCCGGTCGGCCAGGCTCAGCACCAGCACGCCAATGGCCACGGTCCAGCTGCCGGCCACGCGCAGCGCCACGGCAACCCAGCCCCGGCGCGGCAGTGCATCGCCGGCGGCCATCAGATACGCCAGCGCCAGAAACGCCACGATCACGATGCCGGGAACAAAGGCACTCGCCAGCATCTGCCCTTCGATCGCCGCGCCGTTGGCAATGCCGAAAGCCAGGCCGGCAGACGCCTCCACCCCGCCCAGCAGCACGCGCGGCAAGGGCCGGGCCAGCGCCAGCAACACGCCGGTGACAATGGCGCTCACCACATTGACGGCATACCAGTACGGCGGCGCCGGCCAATACTGCGCCAGCACCGCCCCCGCCAGCACCGCAAGCGGAAACACCGCCAGCAGAAAGGCCGCACGCTGGCGACCGTTCTGGCCCGCGAGCAGGCCCAGCGCCAGCAGCAGCATCACATGTTCGGGCGACGTCAGCGGATGCAGGGCGCCGGCATAGAAATCGCCGGCACCGGCAAAGGCCGCGTGGGCGTTCGCCATCGCCGGCCACAGTCCCGGCAAAAGCAGCGCGGCAAGCGTCGGAACGTGGCGCATGGTCAGCCCGCGATCGCGAGATTGAGGAAATACACGCCGCCCAGCGCAATCGCCGTGCCGCCGAATCGCAGCGCGTAACGGCCGGCTCGCCACTGGTACAGCACGCCCAGGGCAATCCCGCAGGCATGCAGCAGCCCGGTCGCCAGGACGAAGCCGACGGCAAAGGTCAGCGGGTTGGCCGATTCGGGCAGCTCGGCACCGTGCGCATAGCCGTGGCAGATCGCGAACAGCGCGACGATCACGCCGGCCAGCCATAACGGTGGCCGCAGCGCGAAGGCGATCATCGCGCCGAGCACCAGCGCCGACAGCGCGATGCCGACTTCGACCCCTGGCAGCGATAGGCCCAACACGCCCATGACCCCGCCAACGGTCATCACCAGCGGAAACGTCACCGGCAGCATCCAGATGGCCGGGCGCCCCAGTTGTGCACCCCAGATCCCGACCGCCACCATGGCGATCACGTGATCCAGCCCCGAAACCGGATGCAGGAATCCGGTCCTGAATCCGCCGGACAGATCACCCAGACCGACGTGGGCCATCGCCGCGGCCGGCAGCCCCATCAACAAAAGCAACAACAGCGTGCGAAGTGTTTGGTACGGCATGAGCGACGTCCCCCCTGTTCAGTGTTCCGACGCTCGCGGGCCGGTGCCGGCCCGCAAGCGGCTTACTTCAGCACCGCCGGCGCTTGGGTTTCGTTGCTGTCGTACGCCACCAGCGCCGACGGATCCACCGCCTTGGGCTCGGCGGCGTCAACCTCGTCGACGGGTCGGGCGATCTGCGCGGCAGCCTCGGCCATCACCCCGGGCGGCGAGTCGGGATCGTCGACGGCCACCGCCGAGGCCTCGTTGCCGCCACTGCTTCCGCCGCCGCAAGCAGCCAGCAACACCGTGGCGATCAGCACGGTCAGATAAGCTTGGGTTTTCATGATCGCCTCCTCACTTGGTGTTCGGGTTCGGCGAGCCCGGCAGCGGGTCCTTCAAATACGGAAAGGCCGCGTCGAACTGGCTGTCGTTGACCAGCGCACCATCGGTGAAGTCGATCGCGCCGGACGGCGCGTCCTCCGGCTTGCAGCCGAGGCTCAGCTTGCACAGCCGCCCCATCGCCACACGCAGCTCGATATCGACCACATCGTCACCGGGGCGACGGCCGTTCGGGAAGCCGGCATTGTCACCGCCGATCACGCCGAGCCGGTTCTGCCCGCCCTTGGCCGCGACCGGGGTCGTGGTGTTGAGCCGCAGCATTTCCGAGGCCTTGACGTTGGCCGGCTGGTTCAGCCCCGGCACACCGGTCAGGCATGCGGTGACGAGGTCGTTGCGCGGAAAATTGGTCGGCGCTTTCACCCCGGCGCTGCCGAAGAGGATTTCCAGCAAGGCCGGTAAGGCCGGGTTGGTCACATAGTCGGCAAATTGGCCGTCATCCTGCGGCTTGCTGGCGTTGAAACGGTCTTTGTCCTTCAGCCCGATCACCACCTCGTTCACCAGCGGCATGCCCAGCCGCGACACCTGCGACCAGGCCCCGCCCTCCTTGCTGGCGGTGTTGAAGCCATTGGGCTGGCTGTTCAACAATCGCCCCTGGCGCAGGCTGGCGGTCGTCCAGGCGCCGATGACGCTTTCGCTGCCTGCGGTCAGACAGGCGATCGGCACTTCCAGCGCGATCGTGGTGATGTTCTTACTGCCGAGCACGTTCAGGCCCTTGTCCTCGGCACCGGCATCGAAGGCCGTCGCCGGCGCCTTGATGTTGACGAGGTCGAAGGTTTCGCCAAGGTTGACGCCGAAGCCTTCCTTGCGCTGGCCGACGAATACGCGACCGGCGGTAGTGCAACCGGGCAGATTGATCGGGTAGATGTGCTTTTTCGCGTAGCCCGGGTAATCGGGAATCGATTTGTTGCCGATATTGTCGACCGGCTTCTCGAAGCTGCCGGCCGGCGCGCGCGCTCCGCCACGCCGATCACCGCGAACCACGGTCACCGAATAACTTTCGCTGACATTGAGCGTGGCTGGATTCACGTCGCCGATCTGGCCGATATTGGTCAGCGGCACCGACACCTGCTTGCCGCCGACCGGCACGGTCAGATTCTTGAACGTCTGCTTGAAACGGAACTGGAAGCTCAGGTCTTCCTTGCCGTCACCGTTGTTGTCGACGTGGATTTCGTACAGCGCCTCGGGGTCGAGGGTGAAATAGTTCGGCCCGCCATAGGCGTCCTGTAGCGGGCTGTAGTTGGCCAGAAAAGTAACGAAGCCATCGCGTCCCGGCTCGTAGCTGCGGAAGGCGTAGAAGTCGGTGCCGTCGACCTTGGGAAACCGGGTAATGAACGGCGCCTCGCGATGGCTCGACGCCACGGCAAGGTCGCTTACTCCGGTCAAGGCAATCAGTATCAGCGCCGGATAACAGGCCAGCTTTCGATTCAGCATTTTTATCGCTCCTGCTCAAGGTGTGTGGCAAGCAGCGACAGTCGCCGCGCCTGCTGTGTCGTAGCTACGCGGGCGCAATCAAAACGGATGCAGCCGCTCATCGTTCACGGCATGGCGACATTGGCTGGCTGACCGCCCATCGGCTGACTATATTTGTCAGAACTTGACCCCGGCCCCGCCCATGACCTCGCCAGACCAACTGACTACCCTGCTCGGTGAGTGCAGCCTCGGCCGGCAGCGCGCACTCGAAACGCTGTACCGGCTGACCTCGGCGAAACTGTTTGCCGTTGCGCTCCGTATATTGCGGCGACGGGATTGGGCCGAAGAGGTCTTGCAGGAGTGCTATGTCAGCATCTGGCAGCACGCCAACCGCTACGATCCGCTGAAAAGCCAGCCGATGACCTGGATGACGCGCATCGTTCGCAACCGCTGTTTCGACCGGCTAGACCGGCCGAACCTTGAAGTCCCCGCCCCCGACGACGACTTCGCTGAAAGCTGGGCTGATGATGCGCCCGGACCGATGGCCTTGTTGCTGACGCAGGAATCGAGCGCGCAGCTGGCCGGCTGCCTGAAAACGCTCGACGGCAATCAGCGTCAGGCCATCGCGCTGGCCTTTTTCGAGGGGCTCAGCCACAGCGAAGTCGCCCAGCATCTGAGTCAGCCGATCGGTACGATCAAGAGCTGGGTCAGGCGTGGTCTGGACAAGCTCAAGGGGTGTCTGGGATGAGAACCTTCAACCCGCAATTGCGTGACCGGCTTGCAAGCCGGTATGTGCTCGGTAGCTTGCGTGGCCCGGCGCGTCGCCGTTTTGAAAAACTGATGATGGCCGATGCCAATCTGCGCCGTACCGTCACCGACTGGGAATTGCGCCTGCTGCCGCTGGCCAGCGCCCTGCCCGAGGTCGCCCCGCCGGCGCGGGTCTGGCGCGGCATTGAACGGCGGCTCCAGGCAGACCGGCCGGCATCGGCCTGGAGCTGGCGCGGCCTGGCGTTCTGGCGCGCGCTGACCGGCGGCTTTGCCGCGGCGCTGCTCGCCGGCGTGTTGATCTATCCGACGCTGGTACAGCGTGGCGCCGAAGCGCAGTACCTCGCGGTGCTGCAGGATCCGCAGGCCCAGATCGCGCTGCTGGCCAGCGCCACCCGCGACGGCCGGCTAAAGATCAAGCCGCTGAACGATCTGCGTCAGGTCTCGGCGCAAAAAGCGCTGGAACTGTGGGCGCTGCCCGAAGGCGGCAAGCCGCAATCGCTGGGGCTGATCGCGCCGGACGGCAAGACCGTGATCGAGCTGAAACAGCAGGCTGGGTTGATTCCGGCGCTCGCGGTCAGCCTGGAGCCCCCGGGCGGATCGCCGACCGGCCAGCCGACCGGGCCGGTGCTGTACTCGGGCAAGATGCTCAGCATCTAGGCCCCGACCAAGGATTCGGGCGAAGCACAGGTTCGCCCGGCGCGCCCTACTCCTGGCGGCGGTCGCCGAAACGACTGCCGCCGCGCTATGATCGGGGTTTCCCCCAATCCTGCCTGCCTGAACATGGAATATCTCGACCTCGCCCCGATCGCCCACGTCCGCGGCGCTGTGCAAATCCCCGGCTCCAAGAGCATTTCCAACCGCATCCTGCTGCTGGCCGCGCTCGCCGAGGGCGAAACGCTGATTCGCGGTCTGCTCGGCTCCGACGACACCCAGCGCATGCTCGAAGCGCTGGAGCAACTCGGCATTGCCTGCCGCCAGCAAGGCGACACGCGCGATTTCGTCGTCCAGGGTGGCAACGGGGTCTTTCCGGTCAAGCACGGCGAATTCTTCCTCGGCAACGCGGGCACCGCGGTCCGCTCGCTGACCGCCGCGCTGGCGATGGCCGGCGGCGAATACACGCTCAAGGGCGTCGCGCGGATGCACGAGCGGCCGATCGGCGACCTGGTCGATGCGTTGCGCGTTGCCGGCGCCAAAATCGACTACCTCGGCAACGAGGGCTTCCCGCCGCTGGCGATTCACCCGGGCGAGATCGGCAGCGGCCGGCGCATTCCGGTCAAGGGCAATGTCTCCAGCCAGTTCCTCACCGCCTTGCTGATGTCGCTGCCGCTCACCGGCGAGGACGTCACCATCGAACTGGTCGGCGAACTGATCTCCAAGCCGTATATCGAAATCACGCTGAACCTGATGGCCAAATTCGGCGTCAGCGTCGAAAACCGCGACTGGCAGGAATTCGTCATCCGTGGCGGCCAGCGCTATGTGAGCCCCGGCGAGGTCTTTGTCGAGGGCGATGCGTCGAGCGCGTCTTACTTCCTCGCCGCCGGCGCGATCGCGGCTCAGGGTGGCGCGCTGCGCGTCGAAGGCGTCGGTGCCGAGAGTATTCAGGGCGACAAGCGCTTTGCCGAAACGCTGGAACAGATGGGCGCGCAGGTCAGCTGGGGGCCGAACTGGATCGAGGTCGCGCCGCCGGCCTCGGGCAGGCTCAAGGCGGTCGACGTCGATCTCAACCACATTCCCGATGCGGCGATGACGATCGCCGTCGCCGCGCTGTTCGCCGACGGCACGACGACAATCCGCAATATCGAGAGCTGGCGCGTCAAGGAAACCGACCGCCTTAGCGCGATGGCGACCGAGCTGCGCAAGGTCGGCGCCACCGTCGAGGAAGGCCAGGATTACATCGTCGTGACCCCGCCCGCCGCGCTGACGCCGAACGCCGAAATCGCCACCTATGACGATCACCGGATGGCGATGTGTTTCTCGCTGGTGGCGCTCGGCGGCGTGCCGGTGCGGATTCTCGATCCGAACTGCACCGCCAAGACCTTCCCGACCTACTTTGCCGAGCTGGCGCGCATCGCCGCTTGACGCGGAAGAGCACGCTGGCAGCGTTGTACCCGCCATGAAAAAGGCCGGCATTGCCGGCCTTCTTTCTTTTCAAGTCAGCAAATAATTCAGCGGCTCGTAAACCTGCATTGTAGTCGGCGCAAATCCGACTACCGTTTGCCATGCAGAAACCGACGCATGTCGGCTGGCCCGCCACGTCGAAACCGGCCTCCATATCGCGCGTGTTCCACCGGCCCTACCCATCGCCAAAGGTATGAGTCCGGTACGAGACTTGATACCAGCTTGTTTTACAAGGCCAATCCAATCTTCAGGCGCACGAACGCCTAGGAAGCAGACGGCAGCGTATGCCTTGGCTTCGCCGATTCAGCATCTGGCTTACAGGCTGGGGGCTGAAATGTGTAGTGCGATCGCGGTGATACCATCGCCTTGCTTTTTGCATGACCACAGTGGCACGGCCCGATCCGGTCCCGACGCCGCACAATAACGATGGAGTCGAGATGCACTATCCGAAAATCGCCGCGCTCGCCGTGGCCGCAGTGTTTGCTGCACAGGCCTACGCCGCCCCGGCCTGGCAAGAAGGTACGACCTATACCGCAGGGACGACGGTCAGTTATCTGGGACACGACTATCAGGCGTTAGTCAGCCATACCGCCTACCTCGGTGCCGGCTGGACCCCGTCGACCACGCCGACGCTGTGGAAAGACCTTGGCGCAAGCACCGGCGCTCCTACGCCGACGCCGACACCGACGCCGGCCCCAACGCCCGCCCCCACACCGAAACCGACACCTGCGCCGACGCCCGCTCCGACGCCCGCTCCGACGCCCGCTCCGACACCCGCTCCGACACCCGCTCCGACGCCCGCTCCGACACCGGCACCGACGCCCGCTCCGACGCCCGCTCCGACGCCCGCTCCGACGCCCGCTCCGACGCCCGCTCCGACACCGGCCGGCACCGCTTGCGTCGCCGCGTGGAATGCCGGCACCGCCTACAGCGGCGGCGCAACCGCCAGCTATCTGAATCACAACTACAGCGCCAAGTGGTGGACCAAGGGCGACGACCCGAGCAAGGGTGGCGTCTGGGTCGATGCCGGTGCCTGCAGCGGCGGTTCGACCGGCGGCGGCGGCACGCCGACCCCGGCTCCGAGCGGCCCGCTGACCAAGGCCCAGGCCGAGGCCAAGGAAGTCGAGCTGACCAATAACGATTTCTTCCGCACCATCAAGGCGTCGATCCGCACCGCACCGAACGCCGTCGTCGATGCCGTCGCGCCGGGCAAGGCCGACAACCCGATCAACGTGAAGCGGATCGAGCGCATCCTGCCCGAAGCCAAGTGGGAATACCTGTTCCCGCGCCGCGAGCCGAGCTACACCTACCAGCGCTTCCTGCAGGCCAACGCCAAGTTCCCGGCGATCTGCGACGACTACAAGGATGGCCGTGACGCCGATGCGATCTGCCGCCACAGTCTGGCGACGATGTTCGCGCACTTCGCACAGGAAACCGGCGATCACAACAAGAACGACACCGTGCCGGAATGGCGTCAGGCGCTGAAGTATCTGCGCGAGATGGGTTGCGATGAAACCGGCCTGAGCTGCGGTTACAACACCGAGTGCGCCGACCCGGTCTTCAACACCGTGTGGACCTGCGGCAAGAACGCCGACGGCAGCTGGAAGAAATACTTCGGTCGCGGCGCCAAGCAGCTCTCGTACAACTACAACTACGGGCCGTTCTCGCAGGCGATGTACAACGGCGACCAGTTCAAGCTCTTGAACGAACCGGACCTCGTGGCCTCGACCTGGCTCAACCTCGCCAGCGCGACGTTCTTCTTCGTCTACCCGCAACCGCCGAAACCGTCGATGCTGCACGTGATCGACGGCACCTGGGTACCGAACCAGACCGACCAGGCTGCCGGCACCGGCAACAACTTCGCGACGACGATCCAGATCATCAACGCCGAATGCGGCCTCGGCACCGAGAAGCAGGCGGCGCAGAACCGGATCGACTACTACAAGGAATTTTCGCGCGAACTGGGCTGGGACTACAGCAAGGAGCAGCTGAGCTGCGCCACCATGCAGCGCTTCGGCCCGGGCAGCTCGGCGGCGTACAACATCTACTGGGAAAAGAACTGGAATACCGGCGGTGAAAACCAGTGCATGCTGGTCAGCTACCAGACGCCGTACAACGCGCTGCTCGAAGGCAACTACGTGAAGTGCGTCGAGAAGAACTGGGGCGTGACGCTGAAGTAAATCACGCTCGTGCACGACACAACGGGGGCTGCGGCCCCCGTTTTTCTTTGTCCGCCCTCGCTGTGGCGCGACATGCGCAGTGTTCTGCCCGGCCCGTATAGAATCGCCTGAACATCCCGGCGCGTGCACCGCCGGTCCAAACGTCATGAGCCCGCATGAAAGCGAACTTCGAAGTCATCACCGCAGACAATGGCGAATCGTGGGCATTCTTCCAGCGCAACGCGCAGACCGCGCTGCCGTTCAACTGGCACTACCACCCGGAATACGAGCTATCGCTGGTACTGAACGCCAGCGGCAGCCGCTACATCGGCGACCACATCGGCGCCTGCGATGGCGGCGATCTGGTGCTGACCGGCCCCAATCTGCCGCACACCTGGGCGGTGCAGGCCGTGTCGGCCGAGCACCTGATCGCGGTGCGGGTCATCTGGTTCACGCATGAATGGATCGAGCGCCTGTGCGCCGCCTGCCCGGAATTCCAGCCGCTGCTACGCTGGCTGGCCGATGCCTCGCGCGGCCTGAAGTTCAGCGATGCCGTGCTCGAGCAGGTCCGTCCGCTGATCACTCAAATGGAAGAAGCCGCGCCGATGACGCGGCTGATCCTGCTGCTGCAGGTGCTCGGCGTACTGAAATCGGATCAGCCGGTGCAGCTGTCGTCGACCGCCTTCTCGGGCTCGCCCAATCGCCATGGCGAAAGCCGCATCACCCGGGTCACGCAGTATCTGACCAGCCACTACCGCGAGCCGCTCGATCTGCCGCAACTGGCCGCGCTGGCCAACCTTACCGTCAACAGCCTGTGCCGGGCCTTTCGCCAGCACACCCGCGCCAGCATTTCGGAATACGTCGCCCGCTTGCGCATCGGTCGCGCCTGCGCCGAGCTGATCGACTCGAACAAGCCGGTCGCGGCCATCGCCCACGACACCGGTTACCGCAACCTCTCGCATTTCAACCGGCAGTTCCGCGCCAGCAAGGGCATGTCGCCGGGCCAATTCCGCACACGCTTCCATCGCCCCGACGCGGAGTAAGAGCGGCGAACAACCCCCAGTGAAACTGGTGCTGGCAAGGCGCACGAAATGTCCCACAGGGATTCCCTTCGGTCACAACAGTACAAGAAGTACGACAAGTGAGCGCAACGCAGCCAGCAGGATTTTGTTCGCCGCTCTAAGGCCCCGCCCGGCGCGGGATCGTGATCCCCGGATATCCACATCCGACACTGGATATTCCAATATTCTGTCCATCCATTGATAGCCGGATATCGGCATGGCAGCCTTGGTTTCCCGATGAAACCGAAGGTGAATCCCATGCTTGGCCTGAATCAGTTCGACGGCTTCCTGTTCGACATGGACGGCACCCTGCTCGACTCCACGCCTTGCATCGAAGGGCTCTGGCGGCGCTGGGCCAAGCGCGAGGGGCTCGACGCCGACCACGTGCTGCAGCATATCCATGGCCGCCGCGGCATCGATACCATCCGCCTTGTCGCCCCCCATCTTGACGCAGAAGCGGTGCTGCAGGCGCTGATCGCCGAAGAGCAGCAGACGCTGGAAGGCACCGTCGCCATCGCCGGTGCCCGGGCGCTGCTCGAATGGATGGCCGCCACGGGGCAGCAGTGGGGTGTGGTCACGTCGGCACCGTGCCAGCTCGCGATCGCCAAGCTGGGCTACTTGGCCCTGCCTCAGCCGCCAATACTGATCGGTGCGGAGGATGTCCGGCACGGCAAGCCCGACCCCGAACCCTATGTACTTGGCATGGCGAAACTCGGCCTGCCGGCATCGCGGATTCTGGCCTTCGAGGATGCGCCGGCCGGCATCCTTTCCGCCCGTGCGGCCGGTCTGGCCGTCGTGGCCTTGCGGACGTCGCATCCGGATCACGCGCTCGGCGATGCCAACTGGATCGTCGATGACCTGAGTGAGCTGCAATTGCACGCGCCGATGCCGCAGCAGGATGCAGCATGCTGACGATCAGCCCGCGCCTGCGGCTGGCGCTGCGCCAGTTCTATGCACTGGCGATTCCGGTGATGCTGCAGCTGCTGTTCATGTCGGCACGCAATATCACCGACATCGTGCTCACCGCCCATCTTGGCGAGGTGGCGGTGGCGACGGTCGGCATTGCCAGCAAGGCCGTGATGGTCGGCATGGTTGCGCTGGCCGGGCTCGCCAGCGGTTGCAGCGTGCTGGGCGCGCAATACGCCGGCCACGGCGATCCACAGGGCCTGCGCCGCTCGATCGGCCTCGGTCTGCTGCTCTCGCTCGCCTTCATTGTCGTCCCGGTCGCAATCGCTTTCGGCGTCTTTGCCGAGGCCATCATCGGGCTGGCGAGCACCGATCCTGCGGTGATCGCCAATGCGGCGAACTATTTGCAGGTCTTCGCCGGCGCCTTTGTCTTCATGGCCATCGGCACGGTGCTGGGCATCGGCCTGCGGGTCAGCGGCCACGCAGGGACCGCGACCATGCTCAGCCTGATCGGCGTCACCGCCAATGTCATCCTGTGCATCATCCTCATCAACGGCGCCGGTCCGTTGCCGGCGCAAGGCATCATGGGCGCGGCCTGGGCCACGCTGTTCAGCACGGCGCTCGAAGCGGTGCTGATGCTGGTCTACATCTCGCTTTGCAAGCCCGAACTCATGCCCCGCTGGCGGGATCTCGCCACCTTGCCGCAAGGCTTTGTCGGCCATTATCTGGGCATCGCGGTGCCGACGACGGTCAACGGACTGATCTGGGCGCTGGGCATCTTTACCTACGGCGCCATCTACGGCCGGATCGGCACCCGCGAACTGGCCATCATGGCCTCGCTGACACCGCTCGAAGCGATCAGCATCGCGGTTGAACAGGGTCTCGCGACCGCCACGTCGATCCTGCTGGGACACCGGCTGGGGCAAGGCCGCTTCGTCCAGGCCCGACGCCTCGGCTGGCTTTACCTGCGGATCAGCATCGGCACCTCGGTCGTGCTCGGCGTCACGCTGCTGCTGGCCATGCCGCTGCTGCTGCACGTGTTCCGGCTCGACGGCGAGACCCACGCCGTCGCCACGCAGGTGTACGTCATCATGGTCATCACCTTCTGGATCAAGACCATCAATGCCGTCGGCATCAGCGGCGTGCTGCGCAGCGGCGGCGATGTCGGCGCCGGCCTGAAAATCGACGTGATCGGCCAGTGGTGCGTCGGCATTCCGCTGGCACTGCTCGGGGCCTTCTATTTCGAGCTGCCGCTGCCGGCCGTCTTCGTGCTGGTCATGCTCGAAGACGTCGTCAAGGCCGTACTGACGACCCGGCGCATCCGTTGCCGCTTGTGGATCAGATCGATGATCCAGCCCGCCATCGCATCCTCCTGAACAGGCCCATCCCCCATGAGCACGCCCTTTCCCGCCGCATCGCATCTGGCTTTGAGCTGGCAATGCATCGGCAACGCGCATGACGGCGACAACTACGTCGCCGAGTTGCAGATACGCAATCTCTCCCACCTCCCCCTGCCCGGCAGCGGCTGGGCCTTGTACTTCAACACCTGTCGCAAGATCAATCCGGAGAGCGTCTCCACGGGCATACGCATCGACCATGAAAACGGCGACCTCTGGCGTTGGTCGCCCACCGCGGAGTTCGGCGTGCTGGCACCGGGCGAAACAAAGCTCATCCGCTACAAGGGACCGTTCTGGCTGATCAGCGATACCGACGCGCCGCTCGGCTTTTACATGGTGTACGACGCCGGCACCGACAGCGAACGGATCGCAGCCATCGGCGACCCGGACATCGCGCCCTTTGTCAGCGATGCGCAGAGAAACCGCAATCGCCTCGATCGGGTGCCGCCCCACACGCCGCAGCTCGCCTATGAACGCAACATCGGGCTGACGCTGCTGCCCGACGAGCAGGTCGGCAAAATCACCCCGTCGCCGCTGCAGGCCAGCTACACCGGCGGGCATTTCACGCTGGGCAAGGACACGCTGATCGTGCACGAGGCGGCGCTGGCGCCAGAAGCGGCCTTGCTGCGCGCCAGCATTGCCGAAGTCACCGGATTGCAACTCCAGCGCGCGGCCTTTTGTCCGTCGGGCTGCCTGGCGATAGCGCTGCGGATCGCGCCGGTGGCCGTGGGCGGGGACGTGATCGCAGACGAAGCGTATGAACTGGAGATCGCCGCCAGCGGCGTCCGCATCAGCGGCGCCAGCGCGGCCGGCGTTTTCAACGGCATCCAGAGCCTGCGCCAGTTGCTGCCGGTGGCGGCCTTCATCAATCCCCGACCGGTGCTTGCCGTACCGTGCGGCCACATCGTCGATGCGCCGCGTTTCGGCTATCGCGGCATGATGCTCGATGTCGGCCGGCATTTTTCCAGCAAGCGGACCGTGTTGCGGCTGCTGGACTGCATGGCCTTGTACAAGCTCAACCGCTTCCACTTCCACCTGAGTGATGACGAAGGCTGGCGGCTCGAGATTCCGTCGCTGCCCGAGCTGGTCGGCGCGGCCAGCCAGCGCGGCCACGATCACCCGGATCACTTGCCGCCGAGCTTCGGCTCCGGACCGCAAGCCGATGGCAGCGCCGGAACAGGCCATTACACGCGGCAGGATTTCATCGACATCCTGCGCTATGCCACCGAACGACATATCGAAGTCATCCCGGAATTCACGACCCCGGGGCATGCAAGGGCCGCCATTCAGGCGATGAAGCAGCGCCATGCGCGATTGCTGAAGGCAGGCCGCGAACACGAGGCACTGGAATACCTGTTGTCCGATCCCGATGACGCATCCTGCTATGAATCGGTCCAGCTCTGGCACGACAACGTGATCTGCATCGGCCAGGAGTCGTACTACCGCTTCATCGAAACGGTAGTGGTCGACGTCAAAGCCATGTACGCCGAAGCCGGCGCCAGACTCACGACGGTGCAGGCCGGCGCTGATGAGGTGCCTGCCGGCACATGGACGCACTCGCCCACCTGCAAGGCCTTCATGGCCGAAAAGGGCCTGCCAGACATCGACGCTTTGCGGGTGTACGCGCTGGCGCGGTATCGGGACATCCTCAAGAAGCACGCGCTGGGGTTTGCGGGCTGGGAAGAAATGGCCCTCAGGAAAAGCAGCGGCACACAGCGCCATCAGATCAACCCCGACTTCATCGATGCCGGTCTTCGGCCCTATGTCTGGAACACCACCTGGGGTGGCGGACAGGAGGACCTGGCCTACCGGCTGGCCAATGCCGGCTATGAAACCGTGCTGTGCAATGTGAACCCGCTGTACTTCGATCTGGCCTACGCCAAGGATCCGGCCGAGCCCGGCTATTACTGGGGCGGCTTTATCGAAACGCGCGATACCTTCGAATTCTGCCCGCTGGACATCTTTGCCACCGCTAGCACAACGCATCTGGGCCATCCGCTCGACGCCGAAGACCTCGCCGGCAAAACCCGTTTGAGCGAGGCCGGCAGGAAGAATATTCTCGGCATGCAGGGGCATCTGTGGGCGGAGAACATCTGCAATCGTGAACGGCTTGAATATCTGGCGCTGCCACGACTGATCGCGCTGGCCGAGCGGGCCTGGGCCCGCGATCCGGGCTGGACCTGCATCGCCGACGCGGCGGCGCGCCAGGCGAAGATGGGGTCAGACTGGAACGAGTTTGCCAATCGGCTGGGCCAGCGCGAACTGCCACGGCTGGACGGCCTGTCGGGCGGCTACGGCTATCGCATCCCGCCGCCGGGCGCAAAGATTGCGAACGGCGTGCTGAGCGCCAATGTGTCCGCCCCCGGCCTCGCCATCCGCTTCAGCACCGACGGCAGCGCGCCGGATTTCAAATCGACGCTGTATACCGGCGAAGTTCGCGTGAGCGGGCCGGTGAAACTGGCCGCGTTCAGCAGCACGCAGCGAAAGAGTGCAACGGTCTGCCTCGCCGCCGAGGGGACGACGCGCCGCTGACGACAATCATTGCCGCACAAGCCGGTCAGCCAATGCGACGGCATTGCGCTGCCGGCTTAGCGGTGTAAACGTCCGGCGTCAGTGTTTCTGACGTGGCGATTTGCTGTGTTTGGAGGCCGTCTTGGCGTGCGTTTTTTTGGTCGCCGTGCTCTTGGGCGCGCGCTTGGCCTTGTGCGTGCTTTTGTAGCTGGCGCGTTTGCCCGCCGAGGTCTTCGCCGTGCTGTGCTTCTTCACACTGCTTTTCTTCGCACTACGGGTCGGGGCGGCCTTGTGCGACTTCGTGCTCTGGCGGCTAGCGGTCTTGCGGGCGTGCGATTTGCCCGACACCTTGGTCGAGCGATGCTTCGCCTGACTGCGCTTGCTGGAAGCCTTGCTGTAGTGACGGGTCGATTTGGCCTGCGCCGTGCTCTCGGCCCGGACGGACGCTTTGCGGGGCTGCGGCGCGGCACGGGCTGCCGGCGGAGGCAAAGCAGCGGGATCATCGAACGGCAACGGCGCATCCTCGGCAAAAGCGGCGCAGAGGGAAAAACTCAGCATCAGGGCAAGCAGAGCACGCATCGGAGGACGTTCAGTTGAAATCGGGGCGATCAGTATACCTGAACGATTCCCATGCCCGAGTCAACCAGACCATCCACTCATCGACGATCAGACCACTCTATCGTCGCATTTTTGATACAAGAATCGAAAAATGCAGACCATGAAAGACCAACGTCGGCAAAAACCGGGCATATCCATGGAAAACGCCGGCAGTTTTCTTGACATTACAACTATCACCGTTATTATTGTGTCGGCATATTTCCGGCGGTGATAAGACCACTTCGATCGCGAGATGCGCGCAAGCCGCATCCGCCGACATCGGCAACGAATGCTGCTCATGCCTTGACCTGAGGCATGTGGTCTTGACGGGGAGCTTCGGCTCCCCGCTTTTTTTGTTCAGTGCAGCAGCGCGTCGGCAACGGCGGCCAGCATCGCCGGCCGATTGCCGAAGGCCGCCAGCCGCCCCGCCGCTTGCGGCACCAGATCGGTGTCATACGGCAAGCGCCCGGCAACCAGCCACAGGCGCTCGGTCGGCAAGGCCGTGATCATCGCCTGCTGTGCCGGCTGCAGCACCGCGTTGTAGCTGACGCAGACGATCTGCCCGGCTTCGGCAGCACGCGCCAGTGCGGCGGCGGTCTCGTCGGTACTGGGCGCCAGCGGCAAGGCGATTTCCTCGACGTTCACCCCCGCCGCCAGCAGTGCCGTTGCAAGCGTATCGCGCATCAGCGCAGCCTTGCCCATCGCGACCTCGTCGATCTCGGTCCGCGTACGGACTTCAAACGTCAGCAGCAGCACCGGCTTGCTCGGATCGATGCCGCGCCCCTGCCGGCGCACGGCCTGGTTCTGCACCCGCTGCGCCAGCGCCAAGGCCGCTTCGGTGCGAAGCTGCGGCGCAGGATCGGCTGGCAAAGCACGCCAGTCGGGAACACGTCGCTTGAGCGTCAGAATGCGCGCCACCGACGCTTCAATCCGCGCGGGCGCAATGCCACCGGCCTCGACCGCTGTCGCCATCGCGGCGAGAAAATCCCGCTGCCTGTCCTCACGGTGTGAAATCAGCACGACGTCGGCCCCGGCCTTGAAGGCATCGACCGCGCCACCAACCGTGCCACCCGGCCCCTTGGCGATCGCATCCATTTCCAGGCAGTCGGTGAACACCACGCCCTTGAAACCGAGCTCGTCGCGCAGCAGGCCGGTCAGCACGGCGTGCGAACGCGTCGACGGCAGATCCGGATCGGCTTCGACCGCCGGAAACGCAACGTGCGAGCTCATCACCGCATCGACACCGGCGGCAATGGCCGCACGGAACGGCGCCAGTTCGACCGCATCAAGCCGCGCACGGTCGTGGCCGACCCGCGGCACGCCAAGGTGCGAATCGGTATCGGTGTCACCATGACCGGGGAAATGCTTGGCCGTGGCCGCCAGCCCGGCGGCATGGATGCCTTCGAGTGCCGCCAGCCCGTAGCGGCAGACGGTATCGACGTCCTCGCCGAACGCACGCACGCCGATGACCGGATTGGCGCGGTTGTTGTTGACGTCGAGTACCGGGGCAAAATTGATATTGATCCCGAGCGCGAGCAGCTCGGCATTGCCGATCCGGGTCAGCGCGCGGCAATCGTCGACCGAGCCGGCAGCCTGATACGCCAGTGCCGACGGCAAAGGCGTCATGCCGTCCTCGATCCGCATGACCATGCCGCCCTCCTGATCGATGCCGATCAGCAGCGGCACGGCGCTGACTTCAGCGTTGATCTGCTGCAAGCGCCGGCACAAAGCGGCGACCTGCGCCGGACTCTCGACGTTGCGGCGGAACAGGATCACGCCGCCGATGCGGTGCTCGCGAATCAAGCGCTCGATCCCCGGCGACGGCATCAGTCCGTCGAAACCGGCCATCAGCAACTGGCCGATCTGCTCTTGTAAGGTCATTCGTCTTCTCCTGCTTGCTGCGATCGCATCGCGGGACTACATCGAAATGATCGGCGTTCATTTGCGCCGCCGGAGTCCGCCATGCGCCATGCCCTAATGCTGACAGCCGTCGCGACGCTAAGCGCCTGCTCGCTGCTGCCCCAATCGCGCCAGACCGCGCAAGCGACGCTACTACCGACCAGTGGGCAAACCACGACCGGCAAGGTCAGCTTCCGACAGAGTGGCGATGCACTCTTGCTGGACGTGACGCTGAGCGGGCTGACACCGGGACAGCACGGTTTTCACGTGCACGAAAAAGGTGATTGCTCGGCGCCGGATGCGTCCAGCGCCGGCGGGCACTTCAATCCCGACAAGCATCAGCATGGCGCCCCGGATGCGCTGGATCACCATGTCGGCGATTTCGGCAATGTCGTCGCCGGCGCCGATGGCCGGGTGTCGACATCGCTCACCGTCCAGGGCGTCCGGCTCGACCTGCTGCACGGCCGGTCGCTGATCGTGCACGCCGGCGCCGATGACCTGAAAAGCCAGCCCGCAGGCAATGCCGGCGCCCGGATTGCCTGCGGCATCATCAGCTAGCTTCTAGCTGGACGCCAGCCGGCGCAGCACTTCCTCGCGGCCGATCAGCGCCAGCACGGCGTCGACCGATGGCGTGCTCGTCGTGCCGAACACCTTGGCACGCAGCGGCATGCCGACCTGCGGCATCTTCACGCCCTGCTGCTTGACGAAATCCTTGATGAATTGCGACAGGCTCGCCTGATCCCAGGTGTCGAGCCGGGCGACGCCTTCGGCAAAGAGGCCAAGCCGCGCTTCGTCGTCCGGCGTCAGGTGCTTCTCGGCGACTTCAACGGTCGGCACCAGTGGCCGGTAGAAATACTCGGCCTGATCGGCCATCTCGACCAGGGTCTGGCTACGGTCCTTCAGCAGCACGCACACCTCGGCCAGCGCCGGGCCGCTCGTGAAGTCGACGCCCTTGTCGGCCAGGAAAGCGCCGACACGCTCGGCCAGCCGCTGCGGCTCGGCCGCCTTGATGTGCTGCGCGTTCAGCCACAAGAGCTTGTCGCGGTCGAAACGGCTCGGACTCGGGCTGACGTTGGCGAGGTCGAACCATTCGACGAACTGATCCATGGTGAAGAACTCGTCATCGCCATGCGCCCAGCCGAGACGCGCCAGATAGTTCAGCAGCGCTTCGGGCAGGAAACCCATCTTGTCGTAGTCGACCACGCTGACCGCATCGCGGCGCTTGCTCATCTTCTGCCCCTGATCGTTGAAGATCATCGGCAGATGCGCAAACACCGGCACCGTGGCGCCAAGCGCCTGGTACATGTGGATCTGCCGCGGCGTGTTGTTGACGTGGTCGTCACCGCGGATCACGTGGCTGATCTGCATGTCCCAGTCGTCGACGACCACGCAGAAGTTGTACGTCGGCGTACCGTCCGGGCGGGCGATGATCAGGTCGTCGAGTTCGGTATTGCCAATCTCGATCCGGCCCTTGACCGCGTCATCCCAGGCGACCACGCCATCGATCGGCGTACGGAAACGCACCACCGGCGAGACACCGGCCGGGATTTCCGGCAGCGTCTTGCCATCCTCCGGACGCCAGCGGCGATCGTAACGCGGTTTCTCGCCGCGTGCTTCGGCCTCGGCGCGCATTGCGTCGAGCTCCTCGCGCGAGCAGTAGCAGTGGTAGGCGTGGCCGGAGGCGAGCATCTGCGCGATGACCGCCTTGTACCGCTCCATCCGCTGCATCTGGTAGAACGGGCCTTCGTCGTAATCGAGGCCGACCCAGTGCATGCCATCCATGATGGCCGCGACCGATTCCGGCGTCGACCGCTCGAGGTCGGTGTCTTCGATGCGCAGCACGAAAACGCCAGCATGCTTTTTGGCGTAGGCCCAGGAAAACAGCGCGGTGCGCACGCCGCCGATATGCAGCAGCCCGGTGGGGCTGGGCGCGAATCGGGTGCGGATGGCGGAAGTCGTAGCAGTCATGGCGGCAACAGGTCTGAATCGCAAAGGCGATATTTTACCTGCAGCGGCGCGGACGCCGGGCAGAAAAAACCGGCCATCAGGCCGGCAGCTTCACATCGTCGCGAAAGTGCGCTTTACAGCGCTGCGGTCATGACCGGCTTGGATTTGCTCGGCTGGACGCGGTTATTGATCTGCAAGACCCGGTTGGCCGGATTCTGGACCTGGACATTGGCTGCCAGACGCGGCTCGGCCTGCATCTGGGGCTCCTCGAAACGCACGAGGATGTCGTAGAAACTGCGCAGGGTTTCGACATAGGCGACCGGCTCGCCGCCACGGGCATAACCGAAACGCACCGTGTTGTAGTACTTCGGATCGCGCAGTAAGGGCAAGGTCGTCTTGATGTCCGCCCAGCTATCCGGGTTCTTGCCCTGCCTGCGAGCGAGTTCGCGCGCATCGAGCAAGTGACCAAGACCGACGTTGTACGCCGCCATCGCCAACCAGGTCCGGTCCGGTTCGGGGATATCGTCGGGCAAGCCATCGCGCAGCATCGCCAGATAACGCGCCCCGCCCTGAATGCTTTGCAGCGGATCGAGACGGTTGACCCCCATCCGTTGCGCCGTATCGTTCGTCAGCATCATCAGGCCGCGCACGCCGAATGCCGACACCGCTTCCGGATCCCAATGCGACTCCTGATAGGACAGCGCAGCCAGCAGGCGCCAATCGATACTGGTTTCGGCACCGGCCTTCTTGAACCACTTTTCATAGCGCGGCAGCGTGCTGCCACGCTTTTTCAGGAAGGCGACCGAATCCGGTGGCGCGATGCGGTCAACATGGCCGTAGTAGCGATCGATGAGCTTGGCCAGCGACTTGTCGGTATTGATCTCGGTGAAGAACTGCGCCAACTTGGTCTGCAGCTCGGTATCACCGTCCTGCATCGCCCACGCCAGCTGTTGCGGATCGCCGCTTTTCTCGGAGATCGCCACCTGCGGGTAATACTTTTGCGCCAGCTCGGCCACTTGCGATCCGACGATCGCGTAGTCGATCTTGCGTTGCGCAACGGCCTCGATCAGTTCCTCGCTATCGCCGGCCTCGACCACTTTCCAGGCCAACGACGGCGCCTTGACCTTGAACTGGGTCAGCGCGTGCACGTATTGCGGCATCGTCTCGATCATCGCGCCATCATGAATGGCGTTGAGCGCGGCCTGCTCGGTCCGATCATTGCGATAGACCAGCACCGGACGTACCGACTGGTAGACCGGGCCGAAGCGGATGCCTTGCTCGTCTTTGCTCTCGTGTACACCGACGGCCAGGTGCGCCTCATTGCGCTGGAGCCGCTCGAAGAGCTTTGCGTAGTTTGGTTCGACCACGAAGCGCACCTTGAGTCCGTTTTCGGACGCAAAACGCGTAACGAGATCATATTCAAGCCCTGCGTAATGCCCCTCTGCATCGACGTAGAACGTCGTCGGACCATTCTGCACGAGTACAACCAGCTCGCGCGATTCGGTCCAAGAGGCCGCTTGTGGTGCGGTGTTTGCCGGCATATCGCCGCATCCGACCAGGGCTACCGTTGCCAAAGCTATCAACCAGTTCTTCATGCCGCTCCAGAAAAATGCTGTTGGCGTGCATTCTGCCTACAGTTTTTCCGCAACACAAACGTAAAGACTTTGCATTCGTCGGAAAACCATGTATATTGCGTCTCTCTTGCCGGAGAGGTGGCAGAGTGGTCGAATGTACCTGACTCGAAATCAGGCGTAGGTGCAAGCCTACCGTGGGTTCGAATCCCACCCTCTCCGCCAAGACCCCATACTAAAACCCCTGATTATTCAGGGGTTTTTTCATTTCTACCCTCCACGACACGTCATTCAGCATGCCTTGAGGCGCAGACGTTCATCCGAATGCTTCAAGACGTCGATGAACGGTAAGCTGACGCCCCAGCGGTCCCGCCGCCGATCCGCGACAGAGGGTGGAAATTTATCGGCGCCCTTCCCTGCGTCGACACAGTTCGAACTCACCGCGGCTGCATTTCACCGATGCAGAGTAGCCGAGGTTTGTTACTGCGCAAGCTCGCCAAATCGGTGACCGTCAAGTAAACGCGAAGCCCAACGCCATCAATCGCGGTCGGCCTGGGCCTCGCGGCACCGCCGGCTCACTGCAACTTGAACGCGGCGTAGATATCCCGACTCCACGACACATTGCGCAGACCGGCAACCAAGCGGATGAAGTCCTTCAGCATCAGCCAGTTGGCATTGCCACTCGGATAGCAATTCAAGTAGCGCCGGTTCTCCTTCTGGCCCGAACGCCACGGCGTCGAGATCAGCGTGCGCCGTTCTGTGCCGGTGATTTGTTTCAGCGTGGGCAGGTAGTGATTCGTGTAGACCGGATCGAAGTACGGGGCGCCGTCCTGCTTGCCGCCGTAAACCAGCGGCACATTGGCTGCCATCGCGATGATGTGCTTGATCGGCCGCTTGCGCAGCGGCTCCAGCTCCGGCGAACAATTGTCGTTGTTCGACAGCACCAGCAACGGCGCATCCTTGGATTTGGCCAGATAGATATGGATGTTGTTGCCGAACGCCGAAAACGGCTGCTCGACAAAATCGCCAAAGATGTACTCCAGCGACGCCAGCAACGGCGACACCGTTCCGAACGCCGACTTGCCCTTGATCAGCCTGAGCATCGAGCGCAGGCCGGAGAACCGCCCGGCATGGTGCTGGTTGCGGAACACCATTTCGGCGTCTTCGTTGCACAGTGATTCAATGGCAACCCGATTCCTGCCCGACGAAAAGGCCAGAAACCCGAACAGCGCGTACACCGAGCCGGAAAAGGCATGAATCTCGCCGAAGCGGGCCAGGCGATCGGCACCGATGGCGTTGAGCACGATGTACTGACGGGTGAAGCTGGGGCCGGTACTGTCGAGCAACAGGCACGACGATTCGGGAGTCTGACAGGCGATTTCGTCGGCGAGCTCTGCGCCCACACGGGCCTTCAGCGCCTGGATATTGGCCGGAATTTTCATGGTGAAGCGCCCCGATGCAGTTGGAGAACGATTTGGCGGTGACCGCCATTGCACGACGAATCAGGCAAGGCGGCGGGATGACACGCTGCCCGGCGCGCGCACGTCGCACGCGCTTCGGGCCAGCCGATCAATAGATATAGGAAATTTCGGCAAACTGTACGTTGTTTTTACGCAGACTACCGAAGAAGCTTTCATCCTTGCCACGATAGATATCCGCGCCGGCGGAGAGCTTGATGCTGTCGGAGTAACGCCACCCAATGCGGGGCCGGATCGCGTAATCGCCATCGCGAAAATTGACGACGCCGACGATTTCATAGTCGACGCTGTCGTTCCACAAGCGCTGCGCCAAACGTAGCGTGAGGCCGTCCTGGTACTGGTGGAACTGGTTATTGGCGATGCGCAGCTTCCGGCGCACGGCACTCTCGGCGGGCTTCAGCCCATCGAGCTGTGGATCTTCGTCGAAATAGCGGAAGAAGTACTGCACGCCCGCGGTCGCATTGGCCGGCAGATTGGTTTCTACGCCGGTGATGCCATACCAGTGCGAGATCCGGCCATCGTTGACCTGGAAATCGGTTTCAGGAAAGCGCATATGGGCGATTTCACCGCGTAGCCCCCAGCCACCGATCGTCGTCGCCGCGTCGGCGCCCAAGACTTCAAGCTCGGCGTAGCCACGATTGACGCCAACGATGCGCTGATCGGCAATGCGCATCAGCTGCAACGAACGCGGCTTTTCCAGGCCCTTGAAGTAGGACACCGACCAGTCAAAGGCATCGCCGCTGTGATCGAACTTGGCGGCGTACTCGTAGTCTTCGCCGTCGGGCCGCAGCGGCAGATTCTCCTCGGCAGGGTCGCTCGGCATCCGGCTCGGCTTGACCTGCTTACCCAATACGGTCAAACGTCCGGCGGAACCGAAATCATGAGCGACCGACAGCATGCCGGCGCCCATCCGCTGCGCCTCGTCAACCGACTGCGGCGAGGTGTAATCACGCGCGCTGATGTTGTCGGTGGGATTGATCCGGTCGGCCCGGCCCCAGGCGACCACCTGCCAGCCCAGACGGACCTGCGTTTCGTCACCGCTCCATTGCAAGAAGGCCTCGCGCAGGATGCTGCGTGTGTCGTCGCCGTTGTCCTGCGAGAAGTGGTAGACCAGACCGCCGGCGCGAACACTCAACTGCTCGGAGAGGTTGACGCTGGCGTCGGCGGACAACATCGGCGCCAGGATGCCGTTGCGGTCGTCGAGCACCCGGTTGCCGCTCCAGGCACCGAGTGACGCGACCGCGCTGAACTGGACCTTCTCGGCGGCGGCGCTGGCGCCGCACCAGCCAGCCAAGCATGCGGCGAACAGCAGCCTCAGTGGCTTAGAGTTCGGTTTCAAGATAGCGCGGCGTGAAATAGAGACCCTTCACGCCCTGGTTGGCCTTGAAGTCATACCAGTCGATCACGGTCTTGTGTCCGGTCTGGGCGTTCTGCACTTCCATATGCATGGGCTGCCAGCGGCGCTTTGCGACATCGACGTTGACGATGTTGCTCAGCGTCGCCACCTTGAGCAGCTGCTTGCCGTCGTCGTAGAACTCCGTTTTCAGCGCCAGAAACGACTCCTCGTCGATCCAGCTGATCCGCTTGGAATAGCCGGCCTGCTCGGCGATCTTGGCGTCCTTGGGCAAGGACTCGATCATCAGCACCGGCTTGTTCGCAATCGTGGCATTGCCGATGAACTTGTGCGTCCACTCGCTCACCTTGTGGCCGATCACGTCGCCATACGACATGTCGGTGCCGGCAAAGCTCTCGTTCTTGTTGGCCGAAGTGAGACGACGGGTTTTCTTCAGCGCCGGCATGTAGATCCACATGTCGTCGTCGCGGTCGCTGTGTTCGGCCAGCAGGATCACGGTGTTCTTGATATCGGCCGGCGACATGAAGCGGGTCATGCGCTTGGTGTCCACCGTGTTGTCCTGCATCTGGGTGGCGCCGAAGGTTTCGCGCACGCGGCGGTCGCCGTTCTTGTTGATCATCTGGAACGTCGCCTTCGAGGTGGAATCGGTAAACCGATTCGCTACGTAGTTCTTTTCCATGACCACATCGGCGCTCACCGCCTTGGCGTGCTGCGGGAATGCCAGCGCGCCCAGGCCGACGGCCGCGGCGAGCACGATTACGCCGCTGGTCGAGCCTGCTGCGCCCAGCGCGGTGCGCGGGCCGGCAGCCGCAGTTGCCTGAGTTTTACCGATGCGCTTGAGCAGGAAGCTCGGCTTGAGCAGCTGGATCAGCGCGGGCAGCAGCAGCAGCGTGGTGGCGACGCTGACGAACATCGACATCACGATCAGGATGCCCGACCAGATATGGATATTGAATCCCTTGGACAGCATCAGGACCGAATAGCCGCCGCCGATCGCGGTACCGACATAGAGAATGGCGCGGCCGGCCGATTCCATGGCGCTGTCGATCGCCGCTTCGAGCGTGGCGTGATGGCCCAACTCCTCACGGATCCGGTACAGCAGGTAGATCGCGTAATCGGCGCCGATCCCGATGGCCATCGGTGCGGTGATGGCGTTGGGCGTGTTCAGCGGAATACCGGTCAGGCCCATCACCCCGAAGTTCACCAAGGCGGTGATCGCCAGCGGTGTGACCACCAGCAAGGCAGCGAGCAACGAACGGAACAGCAAGGCGGAAACCGCGAAGATCACCAGGCCAATCTGCAGCACGTTCTGCAGCTTGCCGTTGACCAGCGACTCGGACAACGCCGTCGACTGCGGCACGCTGCCGCCGAAGTAGATCTTGATGCGCGGATCTTCGTGCTTGGCCAGGAAGGCTTTGGTGTTGGCGATCACCTTCTGGATCTGGCCGCTGTTGTCGTGCTTCACGAAGGCCGTGATGTTCGCATACTGGTAGTTGTAATCGACGTAGCGATCGAAGTCGGCCGGCTCGCCAGACATCGAGTACAGCAACAGGTACTGCGACACCAGATCCCGGCTGGCCGGAATCGTCATCGCCGCCGGCGAATCGGCGTGCATCGCCTGGTTCATGCGCTTGATCAGATCGACGACCGAGATCGTCTTGCCGATGCCCGGCTGCGTCTCGAGGAAGCGCTGGGTTTCCTCGATCTGGCGCAGCACCTTCGGATCCTTGATCACATCGTGTGCGTTGCCTTCGAACACCACATACAGCGTATTGGTGCCGGCCATTTTCTCGTTGATCAGCTTGTCATCAAGCTGGAACGGCAGATTGCTCGCAAAGAAGCTCTTGTTCGAGTTCTCGACTTTCACGTGCGTGAGGCCAAACGCCGCCACGATCACGATCAACAGGAAAGCGACGGAAACCTTGCCAAACTGGCGCGGGCTGATCGCGCGCTTGATCAGGTTGATGACCGGGGTGAGGACGTCGAAGCGCTGCTTTTGCGTGCGCACCTTGGGCGGCTTGAGCCAGGAACGAACCGCCGGGATGAAGGTGAGTTCGATGATCAGGCCCGACAGAATACCCAGACCGGTAAAGATGCCGAAGTTGCGGATCGTGGCGACCTCGAACGACATCAGCGACAGGAAACCGATCACCGCAACGAAGCCGGCGGCCAGCATGACCGGACCCACCTTGGCCATCGCGCGGATGACTGCTTCGCGGTTCGCCGTTTTCGGCGCCATTCCGTGGCCGATGGCCAGTTCGAACTCTTCGTAATATCGCTTGAGCAACTGCACCGCATGCCCCGCCGTGACCGCGAGGATCAGGATCGGCGTACTGGCGTTGAACGCGTCAAGCGGCACCTTGGCGATCCCCATCATGCCCAGGCCCCACAGCACCGACAGGAAGGCAGTCACCAGCGGCAGGAAGAAGCCCTGCCAGGTCCGGAAAGCCTCGAAGTGCAGCAGGCCGACCAGCAGCAGCGCAATCGGGAACAGCAAGCCCATGCGCTGCGTGTACTTCTCGACGTAGTAAACGAACATCGGCGTACCGCTGACCGCGATACTGATATCGTCGGTCGCCAACGGCTCGGCCAGCTTGTACGCGGCCTCGAGCGTCGGCGTGAAGCCCTTCGGCCCCTTCTCCACCGCGATGGAGACCGTCGCCATATCGCGGGCATCGGAAACCACCACGCCGCTATAGATCGGATTGCGCTGAATCGCCGTCTTCAGTTTGGCGATCGCGTCCGCATCAATGCTGCCACCATGCAGCATGGGCTTGACCTCAAGCCCCTCCTCATTGCCGGCGATGCCCTTGGCCCGCTTGGCGCTCAGGCTCATCAGCGTTTCCGGCTTCACGTTCGGCAAGCCACGCAGCCCTTCCGAAATCGTGCGCACGCGATCAAGAACGGCAGGCTGATAGATATCGCCATGCTTCGGTGCTACCGCCACGACCAGCACATAGTTCGAGCCGAAGACCTTCTCGGCCAGATTGGTGCCGATCACGTAAGGGTGCTTCTGCGGCAGCATCTGATTGGGGTCAATGATGACCTGAAGGTGGCGCATCTGCGACACCATGAAACCGGTGGTCATCAAGGTGAACAGGATCACCAGAAAACGCCACCGGATAATACGGCCAATATACTTCGTAAACATCGCTTATGTTTCCCTCAGTCGTTGCCGTGCATAAAGACAGGATTCAGGCTGAGCTGATTGGCCTGTCGGGCAAGAATCTTTTCCTCTGGCGAGGCGGAGTTCCGGTCCCAGCTCTCCAGCTGTGGGGCCGCAAATCGGTGCCACCAGAATGGCACCATCGCGACGACGATCGTGCCGATATAGCCGTAGCTCAGCTGCAAGCTGGTATCAACGGTTTCCAATTCCCAGTACCGTTTGTGGGCATTGGCATGATGGTCGGCATGGCGCGACAGATTGAGCAATGCATTCGACGACATACGCGAATCGCAGTCCCAGCTGTGTCGCGGTTCGACCCGGGTACCCGGAACCCGGACGACACCGTAATGTTCGATATAGTTGACCGTTTCAAAAAGGAATTTGGCCAGCACAATCACGAAGGTATAAACCGCAATGCCAATCAGACCGGCAGCCCAATACCACAGCAGATAAATAAAGCCGGTCATGGCCAGACCGCTCAGCACACGGTTATGCAGCGACAGCAACGGCTTGCCACTGTTGGCCAAACGCTGGGATTCGACCTCCCACGACTCCCGGTATTGGCCGAGGGTGGAGCGGATGAAAAATGCGTATACCGATTCACCGCGACGCGCGGTGGCCGAATCCTCGCTGGTCCCGACATTGCGGTGGTGCGAATACACGTGGGAAATGGAAAACTGCGCATCGCCGGTCATGGCTAGCAACCAGCGACCGATCAGCATGGCGATGCGATCCGTCGTCCGGTGCACGAGTTCGTGCGCATAGAGATGATTGGACGACAAGACGTAGCCAACGGCAAAAGTACTGGCCAGCAAACCACGCAGGCCGGCCTCTTGCTTGATGGCCAACAGATCGACCGGCACCAGCGCCGATACCGTGGCCGAGAGCCCCAGCCAATCGCCGGGTGCCACAATCCACATCAAGCTGAACAGATAGGCCGAGACGATGGGCACGTACAGATACACCATCGCATCCAGAATCCAGTGCTGCGAGTATTCCGGAACGCTGCGATCCGGCGGCGTCAGATTGTCGACCAGCGCGTTGAGCGAGGTAATGACCATTGGAATCAGAAACGCCCATTGCGGTGCCAGAAAAATCGTCATTACCGCGGAAGGCACAATGAAACAGGTCAGATAAGAGTGTTTGAAGTATTTGTACATGGCCAGCGCCCTTGACGTTAAATGACCGCAGCGGTCGTCGCGGCGACACCCTGCTCGTATTTATCGAAACTCATTTGATCCGGATGGATGCCCGTCTGCCTCAGCGCGGCAATGGCGCTGTCGACCAGCGGCGTCGGGCCGCAAAGCAATACGTGCCAGGCCGACTCCGGCAGCGCAAAGCGCGCATCGTCCTTGGCGGTAACGGCGAGGATGTCGGCAAGGTGCTCGGCCACGAAGCCCCGGCGGCCGCTCCAGGCGCTGCCCGCCGGTTCGCGATCCAGCACGACGTGCGCCGAGAACGGAACGCCAGCCGCCTCGGCCTGGCGCTTCAACGCGTCGATCGCATAGACCTCGCCCTGATCCCGCGCGCCATAGACCAACAGAATCGGCTGTGCGGCCGATGCGTCAGCGGGCCGATGGAAACAGCTGCCGATCATGCCGCCGATGGCACCCAAGCCGCTGCCGCCAGCAACACACAGGAGCGGTGGCCGTCTTTCTGCGGTGATTTCATCAAGGCCGAAATCGCCGAATGGCCCTTCAACGCTAATTGGCTTGCCGATATTGGCTGGGTTGACAATCCACGAGGAAAGTTCGCCATCCGGGTAATGGGTAATATGAAATTCGACGATATCGGCTTGCGTTCCGCCGGCGACCATGGAATAGCTGCGCGGCTGAATAGCCAGCTCGGAGGGTAGCAGACGCGCAAACTGGCCAGCTCGCCAGCTCAGTGGCGAATCCAGCTTCAATCGTATTTGATAAATGCGTGGCGTCAGCTGCCGCGCATCGAGTAAACGTGCGACCAATTTGACACTGCTATTGGCCTCGACACCACTCCAGACCACGACCATATCGGATTGCACCGATGTCTGGCACGCCAGATAAGTACCAGCCTCGATCTCTTTCTGGGAAAAAACGTATTCCCTTTCCATCAAGGATTTGGGACGCCCTTCCAGCACCTGGATCTGACAGGTTTTGCACGCACCAACACGGCAGTTGTACGGAGCCACCACGCCTTGGCGAAGCGCCGCCTCCAGCAAATTACTGCCCTGATCAATCGTCAGAGTCGTATTGTCCGGCAGGAACTTGACTTCGAACTTGGCGGTTTCCTTCGGCTTCCTCTGGAACAAACCTAACATAACGTCTCCCGTTCATGACCAACTGCCATTGAGCCCATCTGACCAAGCGCATCGCTGGCAATGCTGGGCGTATTGGGCCGGCGGAGGATAGCGTGCAAGTCCGCATGGAAAAATAGTTAGATCGAATGGGTTATTTATAACTAATCACTAATGACCGTACCGGTTTGCTCATATCAATCCATGCAAGAAGCAGAAAGAATATGCCGCCGGGATAGCCCTAGGTCCGGCCATCTATCTGCTCTACATGACTTCAAAGTGACCCGAGAAGGAACAAAGTGAAATGAGCGTGGTACACGTAAATCTGCCGGTCCCCCTACGCAAACTGGCCAAGGGCGTCACCGCTATCGAATGCCAGGCCGAAACCGTGCTGGAGGCGCTGCTCAAGCTCGACGAAATTGATGCTTCCATTTCGGCACGGCTGCTTGAGACCGATCACAGCGCATTGAAGCGATATATCAATGTGTACGTTGATGGCAAACATATTGCCAAGACCGGCGGCCTGCAAACCGTGCTGCCGAACCAAAGCAAGCTGGAAATCGTGACTGCGTTTGCAGGAGGCTGAGTTGAGCTACGAGAAGCGTGCGAGCTATCTGCGGGAATCGGTCAGCGAAATCTCGCCGGAGCAAGCGCTGGAAATGATCCAGCATGATCGACTTGTCCTGATTGACGTTCGCGATGCAGAGGAAGTCAAAGGTGGCCTGCCCACACCGGCTTCGCATTTGTCGCGTGGTCAATTGGAATTGAATATCCATCATTTGGTCGAAAATACGACACAACCGGTGGCCGTAATGTGTGCCAGCGGTTTGCGCTCGCTGTTTGCTGCGGAAAGCCTGATGAATCTCGGCTATTCGACGGTTTACAGCGTGCGTGGTGGCTTCAAGCAGTGGAAGGAATCCGGTTTGGCAATTCGGATTCCGCAACAGCTCAGCACCTTCGATCGCGAACGTTACTCCCGCCACCTGCTGATCCCAGAAGTGGGCGAGAAAGGCCAGCTGCGACTGAAGAACAGCCGTGTCCTGCTGCTGGGGGCCGGTGGCTTGGGTTCGCCCGTGGCGCTGTACCTGGCCGCCGCCGGTGTCGGCACGCTGGGCATCGTCGATCCGGATGTGGTCGAGAGCAGCAATCTGCAACGTCAGGTCATTCACGGCGAAGACCAGCTGGGCAAGCTCAAGGTCGATTCAGCCGAGGCCGCAATCCGTCGGCTGAACTCGCAGATCAAGGTCGTCAAGTATCCGGTGCTGCTGGACGAAACCAACGCCCTCGAGCTGCTGCAGGGGTATGACCTGGTCGTCGACGGTTCCGACAATTTCAAGGCGCGATATCTGGTCAACGATGCCTGCGTCAAGCTCGGCATTCCGAACGTGCATGGCGCTATTTACCGTTTTGAAGGGTATGTGGCGACATTCTCGGCCGGCGAGACTGCGCCGTGCTACCGCTGCATCTATCCGGAACTGCCCCCGCCGGAAATGGCGCCCTCGTGTGCCGAGGCCGGTGTGCTCGGCGTGCTGCCCGGCCTGGTCGGACTGATGCAGGCGATCGAGGTCGTCAAGCTGCTGCTGGGCATTGGCGAAAACCTGTCCGGAAAAATGCTCCGCGTCGATGCACTGAACAACGAATTTTCCCTGCTTGAAATCGACAAGGATGCGCACTGCCTCTGCGCGCATCACCGCGACGATATTCAACTCAAACCCATCGAAGCGTTTGTTTGCTCGATTTAGACCGGGATCGCGCCATCAATGATTATGGCCTACAAGCTCCTTATTCTGGTTCACGTTATCGCGATGATGTCGTGGGTCGGGGCGATGTATTTCAATCTGACCCTGCTGTTTCCGATGTACAAGTCGCAAGGCGGCAACCGATACGCGGATCTGATGCAAGCACAGGGCACGCGCGCCGCGCCTCTGCTTTATCTGCTGATCGTGTTGACCCTGGTTTCCGGAGGCTGTCTGGCGATGCTGGGCAATGCCTCGCTGGCCCAGCCGCAAACCCTTGCGAAACTGGTCTGTCTCCTGCTGATGCTGGGCTGCCACCTCTACGGCAGCCTGGTGTTGTGGCCCCGGGTTTTCTTTGCACTTGATTCCGAAAAAGAAGGCCTTTTCTTTGCCTACCGGCTCTCGATGTTCGTCAGTGCGAGCGCTGGAACGGCCGCAATCATCGCTAGCTATCTCTGGAAGTGAAATTCATATGAGTGAAAACTGTTATCTGAATCCAGACAGGGATTATCTGCTGCGGCACGTGCAGCTGAACAAGACCATGGTGCGGGGCGACGGCGTCTATCTCTACGACGATGCCGGCAATCAATACCTCGACTTTCTGGCGCAGTACGGCGCGGTTCCGTTCGGCCACAACCCGGATCATGCCTGGGATGCGTTGTGCGCCGGCCGTGGCGAGCCGTCGATGGTCCAGCCCTTCTACACCCCGGCGGCCAAGGCACTGGCGCAGGAACTGGTTTCGCTCGAACCGACGTTCAACTTCAGTTACGCGGTGCTCAGCAACAGCGGCGCCGAATCGGTGGAAGCGGCCTTGAAGCTGGCGCGCGCCGCCACCGGGCGTGAAGTGATCATCAGCCTGCGTCTGGGTTTTCACGGCAAAACCAACGGCGCGCTGACCATCACCGGCAATCCGGTCTACAGCGAGCCGTTTCTGGTCGACTCCGCACAAAGCGTCAAGATCGACCCGGAAGACATCGAACAACTCGAACGCGCGTTTGCCGAGCACGACGTCGCCGGCTTCATCTTCGAGCCAGTGCTGGGCGAAGGGGGCATGCAGCCGCTGTCGGCCACCTATATCCAGCGTGCCGCGGCGCTGTGCAAACAACACGGCGCAATGCTGATCGCCGATGAGATCCAGACCGGTCTCGGTCGCCTGGGCGAGTTTTTCTCGATCAAGCGCATCCCCGACGTCCGCCCGGACATTCTGTGCCTGTCGAAGGCCCTGGGCGGCGGCCTCGTCCCCATTGGTGCCACGCTCTGTACCAAGGGTGCTTGGACCGAAGCGTTCGGCATGTACCACAGCTCGACGTTCGCCAACAATCAGGTCGCCTGTCGCGTTGCGCTGGCAACGCTGGCCAAGCTCAAGGAAAACGACTGTGCCGTAATGCGGCACGTCGATTCGATCTCCGACTACCTCGATCAGGCGCTGGATACCCTGGTCGAACAGTACCCGGACGTCTTCTGTCACCATCAGGGTGCGGGCCTGATGCACAGCCTGCGGCTCAAACCCTTCTGCGGTGCCGAGAGCTATTTTCTTGCCCACGCCAGCATCCAGGGCTATCTGGTCCCGCTCATCTGCGGCTACCTGGTCAACGTTGCCAAAATCATTGTCGCGCCGTTGTTCAATCGCCAGGATCTGCTGCGCATCGAGCCGTCGCTGATCATCGAGCGCGAGCATATCGACCGACTGATCAGGGCGCTGGAAGAATGCGCGCTGCTGATCCGCAACAAGCAGTTCTCGTCGCTGTTCGCCTACGTGGTCGGCCGCCAGCCCGAGGAAATCAGCTACTCGTGCAAACCGGTCATCGAACTGCCCAAGGAAGTGAGCTATGAAGCACAGCTCGGCGCCCATCCCGAGCGTTTGGGCAGCTTTGCCTTCCTGATTCATCCGACCTCGGCGGAAGACCTGCTCAACATCATGCCGCGCTCGATCATCGATCTGGACGAGTCGCACAAGCGCGAGTTCCAGCAGTGGATGGCGAGCTGGTTCTCACGTCGCTTCGAGCCGGCACCGGTATTTCACGCACCGCGCATCGCTTCCAAGCTGGGTGGCTATGTCGAAGGCTGGCTAATCGCCTGCCCGCTCCCGCCAGAGCGCATGATCCGCCTGCCCAAGCAGCAACGGATGAAGTTGCTTCAGCAGTACGTCGAAGCGGCCAAGTCGGTCAACGCCGACATCATCGGCCTCGGCGCCTTCACGTCGATCATCTCTCGCGGCGGCATGGATATTGTCGACGCGGGTGTGCCGATCACGACCGGCAACAGCTTTACCGCCATCGCCAGCGCCGAGAGCCTGCACAAGGCCCTGGTCGCGACCGGCAAGCAGGCCAGCACGACCCGTATTGCCGTCGTCGGTGCGGCCGGGTCGGTCGGCCGACTGGCCGCGATCCATATGGCGAGCCACTACGCGTCGCTGATCCTGGTCGGGAACTCGGCCAACGCCCAGGCGCTTGATCAACTGAGCGAGATCGCTGGAGAAATCTACGCGCAGGCGTTGTTGCAGATGCAGCAACATGCCAGATCGGGGCTAGCGGAGTACCTGCGCCACCACTTGCAGGATCGCCAGTCCGTTATTGCCCGCTGCAATCAGCTCTTGCTGCGCGACGGCGCGCCCGACTACCAGACCGTGCGCCAATTGGTCGAAGCAAACCTGCCCGGGACGGCGCCGATCGAGGTTTCGGTCAACATCGAGTACGCAATGCGCAACGCCCACGGCGTGCTCTCGGCGACCAGCGCCGGCCACAGCTTCATCGAGCCCGCCTGGTTGCGCCAATCGGCCGTCGTCTGCGATGCGGCCCGTCCGCCGGACCTGAAGGATTGCGTCCGCGACGAGCGCCCGGACGTGCTGGTCTTCGAGGGGGGCGTGGTCCGGTTCGTCGAGCCCTACCGCTTCGGCCGCGCCAACATCCTCGGCTTTGACCCGACCTTGAACCTGGCCTGCCTGTCTGAAACGGTCGCGCTGTCGATGAGCGGCGTCAAGCAGTCGTACAGCCTGGGGAACCGTATCCCCTACGATCAGGCGCTGCGCATCTATCGTTTGGCGCTGTCGCATGGCTTTTCGGACTGCATCGCGACGACCGAAGGCGAGCTGGATCTCCAGCGCCACCTCTGTGCGAGCCAAGAAACAGCGAGCGCAGTGCTATGAGCGCGCAGCCCATCTATCTGAGCGCGCTGCGGCGCGCCTACTTTTCCGACCACAGCGTGCTGTTCTACGGCGCGCTGTCGGTGGGCTGCGCCGCGGCGGCGTTGGCGCAGCTGCCCTGGTCGCAATCGCTGCTCTGCGCGGCCATCGGCTGGGCCCTGTACTTGTCGGAGGAGTACTTCAGCCACATAGTGATCTTCCACGGGAGAATCCCGCGCAACGCCTTCCTCTACAGGCTGTTGTACCGGCTGCATCTGGGGCATCACGACAAGCCGCGCCGGCTCGATCTGCTGTTCACCCCGGTGTGGTACACGCTCCCGGCGCTGCTGCTCAATGCCGCCTTGTTCTATTGGGTCACCGCGGATGTGTGGCAAACCGCAGCGCTCAGCGCCGGATTGATGGGCGGCTACCTGATGTTCGAATGGTGGCACCTGATCGTGCATTCGCCGTACGAGCCGGGTCCCGTGCTGCGCTATGTCCGCCAGCAGCACATGGGCCACCACCACTGGAACGAAAATCGCTGGTTCACGATCAGCCCGGCCGCACTGGTCTTTGACGTGATGTGCCAAACCGGCGGCAAGGTCCACGACGCACCACGCAGCAAGAATCCCCCCACCGCTGGACTGGACGAAGACGACGCACGCCTGGTGCGCGCACGCGAACACTTCCGCACCGGCAGCGACTGGAACGAAAACGAATCGGCGATCTGGCAATTGGTCGGCAAGCATTCATCGCAGTAAAGAGGAAACAACGATGCTCAACGTACTCGAAGACTTCAAGCTTCAGGTGAATGCCAATCCCCACATCCAGCGTGTCGTCAAGGGCTGGAGTACCGATATCGTGCTCGAGGAAAGCGATACGGCGACCGCGTACTGGATGAATGTCGCCGCCGGCCAGATCGGCCAGATCCAGCAAGGCGAAATCGCGAACGGCAACGACAGCCCGATACGCATCGCCGGTGACGGCGCAACGCTGCGCGCGGTGTTCGAAGGCCGCATCAACGGCATCCGCGCCAACAACGACGGCTTGCTCGAGATCTACGGGCCGATGCACGACCAGGTCAAGCTCGATGCCATCGCCTTGATCCTGTGGGGCATCTGAGCGTGAAAAACGCGTTCGACATCCTGAGGCTGTGCGCCATTGCGGTGGGGATGGCGATCACGATCAGCTGCAATACGGTGCTGGTCTCGCTGTTCCCGTTTGCGCAGGGGCCATCGCTGTGGCTCGCCTTGGGGTTCGCCGGGCTGTGCATGGCCGTCATCATGCTGTGCTTTACCGAACTGGCGTCGCGCTTTCCCGGCGCGATCGGCATCCGCGCCTTTACCAAGGCGGCCTTCGGCAATCGCTTTTCGTTGGCCATCACCTTGTTCTATGTGGTGATGATGATGATGGTCGGCGGGCTCGAAGGCTATCTGTGCTTCCTGATGCTGCAGCAAGTCTTGTCGTCGCAGCTGGCCGTGATCGTGCTGGTCGGGCTGATTCTGGCAGTGCTCGTGGTCAACTTGCGCGGTTACGAGCTGTCGTTGAACCTGCAAATCGTCATCACCGTTGCGGTGGTCGCGATGATGGCGCTGCTGGCCAGCATGGCGCTGGCCGTACCGGCGCTCAAACCACCGCTTTCCCCGATCTCCCACAGTGCAGAGGGGCTGTTTGCCGCCGTGCCGCGCGCCTTGTTCCTGTTTGTCGGCATCGAATGGGCAATCATGCATGTCTCGCGTCATGACGCCTTTCGCCGCACGCTGCCGATCGCGCTGATGATTTCCGTTGCGACCATCGCCCTGCTGTACGGGCTGTTCGGTTCGGCGCTGCAGCACCATTTCAATGCAGCCGACTGGGGCAAGCTGGCCCTGCCGCACCTGGAACTGGCCCGCATCATCGGCTCCCCCGTCGCGCTCTGGCTCGCCACGGTCATTGGCGTGCTGGCGGTACTGAGTTCGTTCAACGTCGGCTTGTCCGGCGCTGCGCGGATTCTGTACAGCCTGGCTCGAGAACGCGAGATTCCCGCCTGGTTTGCCCAGTTGCACGGACCGCGGCTGAGCCCGCGCAATGCCATGTTGTTTATCTCCATCGGCGTCTTGTCGATGGCGCCGCTGATGGCGATGCCGGTGCTGAACACCTCGCTCAGCAGGCTCTTCAGTGTCCATCTGGTTGCCGTCTATGCACTGATCCTGCTGGCCTGGACCAAGATCCGGCGGCAGCCGGACAAACGCGGCATCCGGCAGCCCCTGCACCCCTTGGTGGTTTGGCCCACCGCATTATTCCTCGCCGCCATTGGCATCGGGGTGATCGCCGAGCCGGAAGCCCAACTCGCGCGTCTCATCCTGCTTGGCGAGTTTTTAACCATCGGCATGGTATGCGTCTACCTGCGCCGTCCCACTTTGATCAAAGCCTGAGGAAATACAAGTGACTGAACTATTAGCGGCTGAAGCGTCGAGCGAGCTTGTTAAATCTGAGGTTGTGGTCCAGGAAAAATTCCTGGCCGATGACTGGGACGCGTCCCGTTTCGACATTCAACACTGGCTCGAGCGCGCCCCCTGGCGCACGCTCAAGGACACGCGCTACGGCGTCCGGCCTGACCTGGGCATTACCCATCACGCGGTGCACGACGACAAGCTGGTCAACCAGATCTACAAGCTGGACATCGCAACCTTCCTGACCGCCGAACGCGTGTCGTACACCGGCATCGCCAAGCTGATGCAACACGCGCCCGATGAAGCGTCGCAGGTCTTCCTCGCGACGCAGGCGGTCGACGAAGCACGCCATTACGAGGTCTTTTGCCAGCGGCTGGCTCAGTTCGGCGTATCGCCGCAGCAGCGCGACCAGATGATGGAAGACATGACCACGAAGGAGCTGCGCTCCTTCTATGACCTGATTCGCGAACAGGTCGACAAGGGTGATTTCGCTGCGGCGATGATGGCGCACAACATCGTCCTCGAAGGCATGGCTTACCCGATTTATCGCTACGAGTCGGCCTACTGGTCGGTGTTCGACCCCAGCCTGTCGCAGCTGATCCGCGGCGCGTTCTCGGACGAAGTCCACCACGTGCGTTTCGGCGAAGCCATCATCAGCCGCTACACCAAGCTCGGCGACGCATCACGCAACCGCATGCAGCAGCTGGCCTCCGATTTCCACAAGCTCATGACCGACGTGTTCGAGTCATCGATCCAGCACTACATCCATCTCTACCAACTGGTCACCGACCAGTACATCGAGGAGATCGGCGACATCGAGATCTTCCAGGGCAAGAAGATGCGCGACGTGTCGGAAAAAGACCAGGTCTACATCCTGATGGAACAGATCCAGCAGGAACATCGGACCCGGATGCAACGAATCGGCCTGTAACCCTTAGAAGCTCATTGCCATGTCACCTTATCTCGCCTTCTTTCTGCCAGCGCTCATGTGTTACGGGACATATGTCATGTGGCCGGATGCTGGCGGCGGCCTTGGGTTCGCCTACGCCGCAATCGTTTTTATCTTCGGCGTGATTCCACTGGCGGACTGGCTCGCCAGCCGCGGCGCTTCAGAACGGACGGGCGCGATCGCAGTTCGTCCGGTCAGCGAGATGATCATCGTGGCATTGAGCCTGCCTTTGCAGATCGGCAACATCTTCTTCTTTGCCTGGTATCTGACGACGCACGACCTGCACGGCTATGAAGCCGCCGCGCTGTTGTTCATCGCGGGCATTTTCTCGGCCCTGTACGCTCAGAACCCGGCGCACGAGATGATCCACCATCGCCAGCGACTGGAGCGGGTCATCGGCATCCTGCTGTTTTCAACCAGCCTGTATTCCGGTGCGAAGCTGGCCCATGTGCACAGCCATCACCTGCTGGTCGCGACCGACCGCGACCCGACGTCGGCCAAGTACGGACAATCGTTGTACAGCTTTCTGCCCAAGGCGATCGCGGTCAACCTGTTCGGCTGGTGGGGCCGCAAAGGCGAAGGGGCGGTGAAAACGCCGCTGTACCAGCGTCGGATTGTCTGGGAAAACGTGTTCGGCTACGCGATGAGCGCGGTCTGGGCAACGCTGATCTTTGTGTTCTTTGGCACCGCGGGTTTGGTGTTTTTCCTGCTGCAATCGATGATCGGCATCCTGGTCCTGGAGATGATGAACTACATCGGCCACTATGGGCTCGAACGACGCGTCGACGCGGCCGGGCACATGGAACCGGTGAACGCCAGTCATGCTTGGGACTGCAACCTGCCTTTCAGCAACCTCGTCCTGATCTCGGTGCAAAAGCACGCCGATCACCACGTCAATCCCAACAAGCCCTATGGCGAACTGCAATGCCTGCAGCGCAGCCCGCGCCTGCCGCTCAGCTATCCCCTGCTCTTTCTCCTGACACTGACGCCAGGCCTGTGGCGTCGGGTGATTCATCCGCGGCTCGATGCCTATCGCGCCGCCCACGGCATCGCGCAACGCACCGGCACGCATAGCAGCACGCCGGTCGAATTGAGCTTCGCGTCGCCGGAACTGGACTTCGGTCCTTGCGACCCGGCCCGCTGGAACGGTGGTTCGGTCGTCAGGAGCCACTTCTGGAACACCATGTCGAGCCTGCTGCCGAACATCGAGTTCTGCGCAATCCGCAGCCTGATGCCGTTGGCGCCGCAGGTGCACGACGCCAAGCTGCAAGGCGAGGTACGGCAATTCTGCGACCAGGAAGCGAACCACGGTACCGTCCATTCGCGCTTCAATCGCGAGCGCCTGCACCTGGCCTATCCGGGTCTCGTCAAGCTGGAGGAATGGGAGCGGGACGTGTTCTCCTGGTTCTCCCGCGTTCTGCCGCGCAACCTGTTTCTGGCCCTCTTCGTCGCCGTCGAGCACTGGACCGCCGCATTTGCCCAGTACGGCCTGAAGCACATCGGCCACTGGTTTCCGAACTGTGACCCGACCATGCTCAAGCTGTGGGAATGGCACGCGGTCGAGGAACTGGCGCACAAATCGGTATGCTTCGACATCTACCGCTACCTGGGCGGGCGCTATCTGGGCCAGGTCGTCGGCATGTTCCTGCTGTTAGCCACGGTCATGCTGCCTGGCATCGTCCTGCGCATGGCCTACCTCTTGTGGAGGGACGCACAGTTGCTCAAGCCGGGCACCTATTTCTCGCTGCTGAACTATCTGCTGGGCTGGCATGGCATCTTCACCCGGACAACGCTGGATTTCCTGAGCTTCTTCAATCCGTTTTACAAGCCCTGGAACGTCGACAGCCTGCCGTTGATCAACGCTTACCTCGCAAAGGAAGGTAATCCCCCCGTTCTGATCCGGGCTTAGAAGCAGGATTCATGCGGTGAAAGTCAACTTATGGCTTGGCTTGATGGCAGCGAACGCCTGACCGCCCCTTTAGCTAGCGGGATGACCGAAACAGCCGCGCGGATGCTCAGAATATCTTTGCGATCGCTTGTGTTCGATTGCTGACCTGCAACTTGATCAGAATCCGTTGCACATGGTTTTTCACCGTCGAGTCGGCAACGCCGAGGATGTAGGAGATTTCCGAATTGGTTTTACCCAGGCGGATGAAACCAAGGATCTCCCGTTCACGGGGTGTCAGTGTGGTGATCGATGTGCTCTTGTTCTGCAGGTTTTCTTCGAACGCGAGGCGGTTCAACACGCCATGCAGAATCGACGTCACGATGGACAAGCCCTGGCGCAGCGCATCGTGATGATTGACGTTCCTCGCGATCTCGGGATCGGTGACGCACACATAGGTCATGCCGCCGTCGCTCATTTCAACGTTGGTCGAGCCGATCACCGTTGAGAACCCTTTCTGCCTGAACAACACATGCCATAGCGCTTCGTCGCTTACCGCCGACAAGTCGGACATGACGGGTGATTTGGCTTGATGGGACTCGTTCAGCAGCGGCAGCGTCAGTAGCTGATCTTTGATACCGAGTGTTTTGATCAAAACATCGGGAAAAGCCGCGGAGGCAAAGTATGGGGTCATCGAGAAATGCGGCTGCATGCGCCCATGCCCGATGAACACACTGCTGGCCCCGCAATGGTCGAGAAAATGTGACGTTGCCCATTGCGCCAGCTGTTGCCGGCACCCGATCTTCGTCAGGCGTTCAATCACGCCAAGCATCTTCATGTCATACATTTGTGTCGCTACGAAATTTGTAGATCAGAAAATCATTTTCCCAGGCGGTGATGTGATTCCACGCCCGGCTCAAATGGCAGTTGTCTGCACTAGCATGATCGTTTGTTAAAATTTGCCGGCTTTCATGACAAGCTTTCAATCGATATAAAAATAAAACACTTACTTTATACTTATTTGGCATGAAACCACAGCGTAATTGCCTCCGTAACTTACGGCAAATGTGCTCAGCGGACTGTTGTAACCGAGTCTAATCGGCGTATCTGCGGCGCTTGCCCGAGATCCAGCTCGGTAGCGCCATGCTCAGCGCCGCGCGAACAAGGCCAAAAAAATCCCCTGAACTCTATAAAATTCAGGGGGTTATCATTTTAAGCTGTTCGATTCGCTGCGAGGCTTGCAGTCAAGCCGGCGTCGCCGAGCTCCACTCAAAATAAGCGGACCGGCCCATTGCAGGCTCGGATTGTTTACCGTAAGTCGTCGACCACCGGTAAGCAGTTTCAGCCTGAATCGCTGCCGTTCGCGCCCCAGAAAATCGTCTTTTCCTCGACCTGCAGTGCCGGATCGTCAATCGCCGCGACACCGATCTCGATCTCATGCCGACCGGGCGGCATCGTGTCCTTGAGCACGCTCAGGCGCAGCGACACCGTTTCGCTGCCGCCGGCAGCGACGGCCACCGGTGCAAGTTGCGGCAATCGCAAGCCGGGCAACCCTTCGGCACTGATCCGGTAGCGGTGCGGCCGGTGATCGACGTTCTGGATCGTCAGCGTGTAGAGGTTCTCGATCTCGCCGTTCTCGGTCTGACGTGCAAGGATGCCGCGATCGCGCGCGATATCGAGCTTGAGTGGCTGGTGCCTGGCCAGCCCAATCGCCGATGCAGCAACGATGACCGCCAGCACGGCGGCATAGGCCAGTACTTTGGGCCGCAGCATCCGCCGGGCGATGGTCGCCTTCCCTGCCCCATTGGCCTGTGCATGTTCGGTGGTGAAGCGGATCAACCCGCGTGGATAGCTCATCCTGTCCATCACGACGTTGCACGCATCGATGCAGGCGCCGCAACCGATGCACTCGTACTGCAAGCCGTTGCGGATGTCGATGCCGGTCGGGCAGACCTGGACACAGACGGTGCAGTCGACGCACGAACCCAGCCCCTGCTGGCCGAAGTCGGCGTCCTTGCGCCGGCCGCCGCGCGGCTCGCCACGCTGACTGTCGTAGCTGACGACCAGCGTATCGCGGTCGAACATCGCGCTCTGGAAGCGCGCATACGGGCACATGTGCAGGCAGATGCGCTCGCGCAGCCAGCCGGCATGGCCGTAGGTGATGAAGGCGTAGCAGAGGATCCAGAACGTCGTCCAGCCGCCGATGCGCCAGGTCAACATCGCCTGCCACAGCGGCCGGATCGGCGTGAAGTAGCCGGCGAAGGTGAAACCGGTCCACAGCGCCAGCGCAATCCACAGGCCGTGTTTGACCGCCTTGCGCGCGACCTTGGCTAGTGAGAGCGGCGCGCGATCGAGCTTGATCCGCGCATTGCGCTCGCCCTCGACCCAGCGCTCGATCCACATGAACATTTCGGTGTAGACGGTCTGCGGACAGCCGAAGCCACACCATAGCCGCCCGGCCACCGCCGTCCACGCGAACAGCGCCACCGCACAGAAAATCAGCAGCGCGGCCAGGTAGATCAGATCCTGCGGCAGCCAGACCATGCCGAAGACATTGAAGCGGAAGGTTTCCAGATCGAACAGCAACGCCTGCCGGCCATTGATCTGCCACCACGGCACCAGATAGAAGAACAGCTGGGTAATGATCACCGCAGCAATACGCCAGTTGCTCCAAAAGCCGTGCGCTAGGCGCGCGTAGATCTTGCGGTGTCCGGCGACATTGATCGTCGTCTCGTATCCGGCCTCAATCGCGACCGGGACGATGGGGATGGTTTTGCTCATCTCGTATCCGAATACATATATGAATGCGGTTCATGCACCGCCATGCCGCTGGCCGCCGGGGCTAGCCGACCCAGTGCATCAGCAAGCGGAAGAAACCGGCGACGGCAGTCAGCGCGAGCACGCCGGCGAGCCACAGCCCGGCAAACCACAGCGCGCCACGCCAGGCGGCTCGACGCTCGGCACTACACATCAGTGGTACCCCGCATCGTCGGCGTGGACCTTGCCGCGGAACACCCAGTAACCGAGTGCGGTGTACGCCAGGATGATCGGGATGATGATCAGCGCCCCCACCAGCGTGAACGACTGGCTGCTTGCCGGTGCCGCGGCGTCCCACAGCGTCACCGCCGGCGGGATCAGGTAGGGCCAGATACTGATCAAAAAGCCGCTGTAGCCGAGTGCGACGATCGCCAGCGCGAGGAAATACGGCGCGTATTCCCGCCCCCGCCGCAGCGCCCGGCGGATGCCCCATGCGCAGCCGAGCACCGCCAGCGGCACCGGCGCAAACCACAGCAGATTGGGCAGGCTGAACCAGCGCATCGCAACGGCGGGATCGATCAGCGGCGTCCAGACGCTGACGACGGCGATCGCGCCAAGCAGCAGCCAGGTCAGCGGCGACATCAGCACGATCATTCGTCGCTGCAGCTCGCCTTGCGTCTTGATGATCAGCCAGCCGCAGCCGAGCAGCGCGTAGGTCAGCACCAGACCGAAGCCGGTGAACAGGCTGAACGCGCTGAGCCAGTCGAAGCCGCCGCCGGCGAACTCGCGCCCGACGACCTTGATCCCCTGAATGTAGGCGCCCAGCGCCACGCCCTGGCAAAACGTCGCCAGCACCGAGCCGGCGATAAAGGCCAGATCCCACAGATGCCGCGTGCGCGTCGCCTTGGCGCGGATTTCGAACGCGACACCGCGGAAAATCAGCCCGACCAGCATCAGCACCAGCGGCAGGTAGAGCGCCGACAGCACCGCCGAATACACGACCGGGAACGCCGCGAACAGCCCGGCGCCGCCGAGTACCAGCCAGGTTTCGTTGCCGTCCCAGACCGGCGCGACGGTGTTCATCATCACGTCGCGATCGGCCTCGTTCGGAAAGAACGGAAACAGGATGCCGATGCCCAGATCGAATCCGTCGAGCATCACGTAAATGAACACGCCGAGCGCAATGATGCCGGCCCAGACCAGGGTGATGTCGATCATTGCTGCGCTCCTTCATCGATGAGGTCATCGGCGCCGGACAGCGGCCGCCGTCCCGAATACGTGGCGGTGTGGCCGATCGGCTCGCGCTCGCCGGCCGGCGTGTGCTCGTTCGTCACCGGACCGGTGCGCAGCAGCTTGAGCAGGTAATAGATGCCGGTGCCGAAGACGAAGAAGTAAACGATCACGAAAATCAGCAGCGACACGCTGACCTGCTGGTACGACACCGGCGACGCAGCGTCGACGGTGCGCAGCAGGCCGTACACCACCCAAGGCTGGCGGCCGACCTCGGTCGTCACCCAGCCCGCCAGCAGCGCGATGAAACCGCTTGGCCCCATTGCGAGCGCAAAACGCTGAAAGCCCCGGTGCTCGAAGTGCCGGCCGCGCCGGCGCAGCAACAGGAACAGCCCCGCCAGCGCGATCATCAGCAGACCGAGGCCGACCATGATGCGGAAGCTCCAGAACACGATGGTCGAGTTCGGCCTGTCCTCGCGCGGCCATTCCTTCAGGCCGCGGATTTCGCCGTCCCACGAGTGCGTGAGGATCAGGCTGCCCAGATGCGGAATCGCCAGCGCGTAGTCGGTGCGCTCCTCGGCCATGTTCGGAATGCCGAACAGATTGAGCGCGGTACCGCCCTGCTCGGTCTCCCAGATGCCTTCGATCGCGGCGAGCTTGGCCGGCTGGTGCTTGAGCGTATTGAGCCCGTGCAGATCGCCGACGAAGGCCTGCAGCGGTGCGAGGATCACCAGCATGCCCAGCGCCATCGTGAACGAGGTCTTGATCGCCGCATCGCGCCGCTGCCGCAGCAAATGCCATGCGGCGGTCGCCGCGACCAGCAAGGCGGTGACGACGAAGGCCGACAGCGTCATGTGCACCAGCCGGTACGGGAACGAGGGGTTGAAGATCACCGCCCACCAGTCGGTCGGCACCACGCGGCCGTCGACGATCTCGAAGCCGGCCGGCGTCTGCATCCAGCTGTTCGACGCCAGAATCCAGAAGGTCGAGATCAGTGTGCCGATCGCGACCATCAGCGTCGCGCCGAAATGCGCGCGCGGGCCGACCTTGTTCCAGCCGAACAGCATGATGCCGAGGAAGCCGGCTTCGAGGAAAAACGCCGTCAGTACCTCGTACGCGAGCAAGGGCCCGGTGACGCTGCCGGCGAAGTTGGAGAACACGCTCCAGTTGGTGCCGAACTGGTAGCTCATCACCACGCCGGAGACGACGCCCATGCCGAAAGCGACGGCGAACACGCGCGACCAGAAGCGGCACAGGTCGAGGTAGACCGGCTTGCCGGTCTTGAGCCACAGCCCTTCGAGCACGGCGATGAAACTCGCCAGCCCGATACTGATCGCCGGAAACACGATGTGGAAGGAAACGGTAAACGCGAACTGGATGCGCGCCAGATCAACCGCGGTCAGGGTACTCATATGAACTCCCGCCAGCCCGCCCCACCGCGGCGACCGATTGCCGGGCAGCCGACGGACCGTGCAGCCAGTATTGCGGCAATGACCAACGAGTAACAGAATCAGAAAAGTGATACTTTTGCGTATCAGATGAAGCACAGCAGGGCCTGACACCGATGAAGCGCTATGAAGACATCGCCGAACTGATTGCCGCCGACATCCGTAGCGGCCAGCTTGCGCCCGGAACGCGCCTGCCGTCGATCCGCAAGGTGATGGCCCAACACCGCGTCAGCCCGTCGACGGCCTTCCAGGCCTATTACCTGCTTGAGCAACGCGGCCTGGTTCGGGCGCGCGAACGCTCGGGCTACTTCGTCGCCAGCGCCAGCCAGAGTCGACCGCCGGAGCCCGCCGCCAGCCCGCCGTCGCAGCGATCGGCAGCGGTCGATGTCAGCGAACTGGTGTTCTCGGTACTCGGCGCGGTCCAGCATCGCAACATCCTGCCGCTCGGCTCTGCCTTTCCATCACCGACACTGTTTCCATTGCCGCGACTGGCGAAATCGCTGGCGTCGACGGCGCGCTTCATCGATCCGTGGGACACGGTCGCCAGCCTGCCGCCGGGCCATCCCGGTTTGCGCCAGCAGATCGCGCTACGCTATCTCGGCCTCGGCATGCCGCAAGCTGCCGAGCAACTCATCGTCACCAATGGCGCGCTCGAAGCCCTGAACCTGTGCCTCGCCGCCGTTGCGCAGCCCGGCGACGTGATCGCGATCGAATCGCCGGGTTTTTATGCCGCAACGCAGGCGATCGAGCGTCTGGGCATGCGGGCGCTGGAAATCCCGGTTCACCCGAAGGACGGGCTCGATCTCGACGCCTTGGCCGTCGCACTCGAACGCCATCCGGTCAAGGCGTGCTGGTTCATGACGTCGTTCCAGAACCCGATGGGCGCGAGCATGAGCGAGGACAAAAAGAAGGCATTGGTCGCGCTGTTGGCGCGGCACCAGATCCCGCTGATCGAGGACGATGTCTACGGTGAGCTGTATTTCGGCCGCCAGGCGCCGCTGCCGGCCAAGGCCTTCGATACGCAGGGGCTGGTGATGCACTGCAGTTCTTTTTCGAAAACGCTGGCGCCCGGTTACCGGATCGGCTGGGTATCGCCGGGCCGCTTTGGTCAGCGGATCGAACGGCTCAAGCTGATGACGACGCTATCGGCCAGCGTGCCGGCGCAGGTTGCACTCGCCGACTATCTGCAAACCGGCGGCTACGACAAGCATCTGCGCAAGCTGCGGCATGCGCTCGAATCGCAGCTGGCGTGCATGAACCGCGCGCTGACCACTCACTTCCCTGCCGGGATCCGCGTGTCGCGTCCGGGAGGCGGCTATTTTCTGTGGGTCGAATTTCCGGCGGGCTTTGATACGCTGGCCTTGCACCGCCACGCCATCGACCAAGGCATCAGCATCGCCCCGGGGCCGATCTTCTCGGCGAGCCGGCAGTTCGGCAACTGCCTGCGGCTCAACTACGGCTCGCCCTGGTCCGACGATTTCGAACAGGGCATGGCACTGCTGGGCAAGCTGGCATCAGGCACGGTGGCGTAAACCGCCCGGCAGCTGCCGGGCCATGAGCGGGCGCTAGTCTCGTAGCAGCCGCGCGATCAGCGCGCCGTCGAAGCGTGCGTCAAGCGGCATGCGGACGTACACGCCATTGCCGGCCGCAGCCGCCACCGGTTCGCCTTCGCGACCGCGCAGCGCGGCCAGCGTGAGCTGGACATTGCCGGACGGATGGATGATTTCCAGCTCGTCGCCGACCTCGAAGCGGTTCTTCACGTCGATCTCGGCCCAGCCGTCGACGACGCTCTTCACCTCGCCGACGAACTGGCTGCGCTTGGCCTTGGAGTGGCCGTCGAGGTAGTTCTGCGCTTCGTGGGTGTAGTGGCGCTGATAGAAGCCGTCGGTGTAGCCGCGGTTGGCGAGGCCATCGAGATCGGCGAGCAAGGCCGGATTGAAGGGCCGGCCGGCGACCGCGTCGTCGATCGCACGACGATAGACCTGCGCGGCACGCGCCACGTAGTACAGCGACTTGGTCCGGCCCTCGACCTTGAGCGAGTCGACGCCGATCTTCGCCAGCCGCTCGACGTGCTGAACCGCGCGCAGATCCTTGCTGTTCATGATGTAGGTGCCGTGTTCGTCTTCGATGATCGGCATCATCTCGCCGGGTCGGCTGGCCTCTTCGATCAGATAGGTCTTGTCGGCCAGCGGATGGCGCTCGGCACCGCCACAGTCGGCAAACGACTGCTCGGCCTCGCCTAGCGCGCGGTTGAAATCGAAGTCGATTTTCGCCGGCCTGACGTCGCCGGCATCGTCCACCGCCGTATCGCTGACGGTGTAGTCCCAGCGGCAGGCGTTGGTACAGGTGCCCTGGTTGGGATCGCGATGGTTGAAATAGCCCGACAGCAGGCAACGACCCGAATAGGCAATGCACAGCGCACCATGGATGAAAACTTCCAGCTCCATGTCCGGGCAGCGCTGACGGATTTCCTCGACCTCGTCGAGGCTCAGCTCGCGCGACAGGATCACCCGCTCCAGCCCGAGCGCCTGCCAGAACTTCACCCCGGCGTAGTTGACCGTATTGGCCTGCACCGACAGATGGATCGCCTGATCGGGCCAGCGCTCGCGCACCATCATGATCAGACCCGGATCGGCCATGATCAGCGCATCGGGCTTCATCGCGATCACCGGCTCCATATCGGCGAGATAGGTCTTCACCTTGGCGTTGTGCGGCAGGATATTGCTGGCGACAAAGAGCTTCTTGCCACGCGCATGCGCTTCGGCAATGCCCTGCTGCAGTTGCTCGAGCTTAAAGTCGTTGTTGCGCGCTCGCAGGCTGTAACGCGGCTGGCCAGCGTAGACGGCATCGGCGCCGAAATCGTAGGCGGCGCGCATTTTTTCCAGCGTACCGGCGGGCAACAAGAGTTCGGGGGCTTTGAGCGGCATGGCGAAACGGAGCAGTAGAACAGACAGCCGAGCATTCTAACGCAGGCCAGCATGCTGCTCATTCCTTGAGCAGCCGCAAAAAGTACATTGCAAACAGTGGCTTGCATCGATTACCCACAGCCCGCCCACACCGTTGCAATGAAAATTCGTGGATGAAGTCGCGCTCGCCGCACCGCGACGATCGAGATAGCGCATCACCCAGCAGGGCAAGGGTATTGACCAAATTTCAGGCAGCTGGAGAAAGGCTTTTTAAAACAGCATGATGGGGCAACGATCCACAGCCCACTCACACCCTTGTTGCAGTAAAACGGTGGATGAGTGGACAAGTCGTCTGCCACGCCGCCGATTATCGGACACGGCGAGGACCTGAACGGCTCGCAAGCAGTGGGAAAAAATCCCGCCAAATCAGCCTTGTACATGTGTTGTCCACAGCTATTCCACATGCTTGTTGCACGAAGCTGGGGACAAGCCGCATGTACGCCAAGGCTTTGCAGCCCCGGCCTGCACATTTTTCAGTCAGTTCAGAAAAAGAGCCTAGAAACAGAGGCTTGCCGCACTCATCCACAGCAGCCTCACAGTCCGGCCCAAGATTTCGGGGGATGATTGCTGGCTCGCTCCCCCGCCCCGAGCTCCCCGCAGGATCGGGCAGCAGCTACGGGTGAAATGCACAAAAAACAGGCAATACAGAAAAACGTAGTCCAAACAAAGCCTTGCAGCCGCTATCCACAGCCGGTCAACATCACGGCGAACGCAATCGGTGGGTAGTCTGCCGGACCTGCCTTGAAAGCGGGCAGCCTGATATAGCCTAATCAAAACAAGGCCTTGCCGGGCTTACCCACAGCACGCCCACATCCTTGCCCAGCGCGGTAGTGGATAAATCAGCGCAGCAACGGCGAATCGGCCTGTTCCAGCGCCACGCCGGCCAGCTCGGCTTGCCCGGCCAGCACCTGCACATACTGCGACAAGGCGCGCTTGAGCGCTGCCGCCTGCAACTGCTGTGCGACCTGGCGCTGCACCTGTGCGTAACTCAGCGCCTGCCCTGCCTCGCGTGCCTCGATGACCACGACATGGAAGCCGTAGCGGGTTCTGACCAGCTGCGGCAGCACGCCGATGGTTTGTCCGCCGAACAGCGACTGCTCGAATTCGGGCACCGTATCGCCGCGACTCAGTAGCCCGAGATGCCCACCCTCTGCGCCACTCGGACAATTGGAGTACTGCCTGGCCAACTCGCCGATCCGCTCGGGCGCGGCCAACACTGCCTGGAGCACCCGTTGGGCCTGCTCGAGCAAGGCCGCAACGGGAACACCCGGTGTCACGCCAAACAGGATGTGCCGGACGCCGACCCGTTCACCCAGTACATAGTCGGCCGCGTGGGCATTGAAATAGCGTCTGCACGCCGCATCGTCGGCTTGCGGCACCGCTACGTCGCGCAGCAGCAATTGCTCAATAGCGGCGGCCATCGCATCGTCGTCGGCGCCGTCTTCCAGCAATTGCTGGTTCAGCACCTGTTGCCGAAGCAGCTCGTACACCGCCGCGCTCTCTGCGTTGGCCATGCCTTCGTCGGTCACGGCGACGCCGTTCACACGGATGTCCTGGGCTTCGGTCTGGGTCATTTGAGCCCCTGTACGCCACGCGTCGTTGTGCGACGTGTGCGCATCAGCTGGAACGGGCGGAACAGGTAGAACACCGAAGCAAATCCGCTCCAGATGTGGACCAGCCGCGTGAACGGAAACACCAGGAAAATAGTCAGGCCGAGGAAGATGTGCAGCTTGTAGACCCAGGGAATCGTCAGCAGCAGATTGGCGTTGTCCGGCCGGAAGATCACGATGCCCTGAACGTAATAGATCAAGGCCTGAAAGCTGTAGCCTTCGACCCTGGTCGACGAGAAATAAACCGTTGCCAGCCCGAGTGCCAGCTGCACCCACAGGATGGCGACGATAAGCAAATCCCACGGCCGGCTATTGGAGCGCAGCCGCGGATCGCTCAGGCGTCGATGGATCAGTATCGACAGCCCGATGATGGCGGCAAATCCGGCGACGCCACCGCCGACCATGGCCAGTAGCTCGTGCGCATGCTCGCTCATGAACGCCAGCACGATCGGTTCGGGCATCAGGAAACCAACCAGATGACCGGCGAATACCACGAGTACGCCGAAATGAAAGAGGTTCGACCCCCAGCGCAATTGCTTCTTTCGCAACAATTGCGACGAGTCCGCCCGCCAGCTGTATTGCTCGCGATCGAAGCGCAACAGGCTACCGACAAAGAACACCGTCAGCGCGATATAGGGATAAAACCCGAACAAAAACTGGTGCAGATAGGTCCCGGCATCCATCACATGACTCCTTCACCGACATTTGCCGGTCCAGCATTCAGCGCCCGGGTCTGGGCATGAAACGGATCGTCGACGTGGCCGGCTGCTCGTCGGGCTTGGCAAATGCCGGTGTATCCATCCAGTCGTCGTCGACATCGTCGAGCGGTTCGGGCTCGACGCCCTTCGACCAATCGAGGCCATCCTCACCCGCCATGACCAGTGCGGCATCGAAGATCGCCGCATAGCGGCTGCCGCGCGCGGCCACCGCTTCGCCCACCTTGCGGATCAGATGGCCGCAGTCGCTCATGATGGCCTTCACCTCGGCCAGCGGCCGGCAGCCGAGAAACTCCAGTAGTGCCGGCAGGTAGTCCGGCAGCTCGCCGGGTTTGAGCAGAAAACCGGCACCTTGATAGACCCCTGCCAGTTGCACCATCGCCTCGCCCCGGTCGCGACTCTCGCCATGCAAGTGTTCGAACAGGTGCAGCGACGCGGCGCGCCCTCGGTCAAACAGGCCGACGTAGGCCTCCTCCGCATCCAGTCCGTCCGCGCGCATTAGCTCGCTGAGCAGATCGGCAAGGCGCTCGCGATCGATCCGCCGCAAACCGGGGTCGTCCGACACCTCGGCCGCGATCTCGGGCAGCAGCGCCCGCAGGCCGGCCTCCGGATACAGCAACAAGGCGCCCAGCAAGCGCAGCGCATGGCAGGCAGGCCGAACCGATGCCGGGCGTGTCGAGACCGGCATCAGTAGTCCACCTTGTTTTCGGTTCCGCGGCCGCCCATGGTCTTGAGCGGAATCACTTTCTTGCCAGCCATCTTGCCGCCGAACAGGCTGGCCTCGCTGCTACCGTCCGAGCAACCGTTGCCGAACGAGAACCCGCACTCGCCGCGCAGCTGGTATGCGTTTTCGGCGTACTCGCGGTGCGTCGTCGGAATCACGTAGCGATCTTCGTAATCGGCGATCGACAAGTAGCGATGCATGTCTTCGACTTCGGCCAGTGTCAGCCCAGCCTCGGCCAGCAAGCCAGCGTTGTCCCGTCCTTCGAGCTGGCGCTCGCGGTAGAACGCGCGCATCCCGAGCATCTTCTTCAGCGCCTGCTGCACCGGTTTTTCATCTCCGGCCGTCAGCAGGTTCGCCAGATAGCGAACCGGAATCCGCAGGCTGTCGACGTCGGGCAAATGCCCCTGCATGCCGATCTCGCCGGCATTGGCACGTGCCTGGATCGGCGATAGCGGTGGCACGTACCAGACCATCGGCAAGGTCCGGTATTCCGGATGCAGCGGGAAGGCGATCTTCCATTCCATCGCCATTTTGTAGGCCGGCGACCGGGTCGCCGCTTCAAGCCACAGCTCGGGGATGCCGTCCTTGCGCGCCTGCTCCTGGACCGCCTGCGAGTACGGATCCAGAAACACCGACAGCTGCGCGCCGTACAGATCCTGCGGATTTGGTACCGAGGCCGCGGCTTCGATCCTATCCGCGTCGTAAAGCAGAACGCCGAGATAACGGATCCGGCCGACACAGGTTTCCGAGCACACGGTCGGCTGGCCGGCTTCGATGCGTGGGTAGCAGAAGATGCACTTCTCGGCCTTGCCCGACGACCAGTTGTAATAGATCTTCTTGTACGGACAGCCCGACACGCACATGCGCCAGCCGCGGCATTTGTCCTGATCGATCAGCACGATGCCATCCTCTTCGCGCTTGTAGATCGACCCCGACGGACAGGACGCCACGCACGCCGGATTGAGGCAGTGCTCGCACAGGCGCGGCAAATACATCATGAAGGTGTTCTCGAACTCGCCGTAGATCTCCTTCTGCACGTCTTCGAAGTTGTAGTCGGCGCTGCGTTTGGCGAACTCGCCACCGAGGATTTCCTCCCAGTTCGGCCCCCATTCGATTTTTTCCATCCGCTGGCCGCTGATCACCGAAATCGGCCGGGCCACCGGCGGCGTCGGCATTTCCGGCGCGGTCTGCAGGAACTCGTAATCGAAGGTGAACGGCTCGTAATAGTCGTCTATCTCGGGCAAATTCGGATTCGCGAACAGGTTCAGCAACACCTGCAGACGGCTCCCCTGCTTGAGTTTCAGCTTGCCGTTACGTTTGAGATCCCAGCCGCCTTTCCACTTGTCCTGATTCTCCCAGTCCTTCGGGTAGCCGATGCCGGGTTTGGTCTCGACGTTGTTGAACCATGCGTACTCCATTCCCAAGCGGCTGGTCCAGACGTTCTTGCAGGTCACCGAACAGGTATGACAGCCGATGCATTTGTCGAGATTCAACACCATGGCAATCTGTGCGCGGACTTTCATGCTCATCCCTCCCCTTCCTGGGCGGACGGCGTATCCATCCAGTCGACCTTGGCCATCTTGCGGACGATGACGAACTCGTCCCGGTTGCTGCCGACGGTGCCGTAATAGTTGAAACCGTAGGAGAGCTGCGCGTAGCCGCCGATCATGTGCGTCGGCTTGAGCACCGTCCGCGTCACCGAGTTATGGATGCCTCCCCGGTGCTTGGTAACCTCGGAGCCGGGCACGTTCACGATCTTTTCCTGCGCGTGGTACATCATGCACATGCCAGGTTTGACGCGCTGACTGACCACCGCGCGGGCAGCGATCGCCCCGTTGACGTTGAACAGCTCGATCCAGTCGTTGTCGACAATGCCAACCTGCTGCGCATCGGTCTCGGACAGCCAGACGATCGGCCCGCCACGCGACAGGGTCAGCATCAGCAGGTTGTCGGTGTAGGTCGAGTGAATCCCCCACTTCTGGTGCGGGGTAATGAAGTTGAGCGCGATTTCGGGATTGCCATTGGGCAGCTTGCCAGCCAGTGGCGCCACCGCCTTCGTATCCACAGGGGGCCGGTAACAGGCGAAGCCCTCGCCAAAATCGCGCATCCAGGCATGATCTTGATAAAACTGCTGCCGGCCGGTCAGCGTGCGCCACGGGATCAGCTCGTTCACATTGGTGTAGCCGGCGGTATAGCTGACGTGCTCGCTCTCGATGCCGGACCAGGTCGGGCTGGAAATGATCTTGCGCGGCTGCGCCTGGACGTCGCGGTAGCGGATCTTTTCGTCCTCACGCACATCGGCCAGATGCGCATGCGGGCGCCCGGTGAACTTGGACAGCGCTTCCCACGCCTTAACGGCCACCTCGCCATTGGTCTCGGGAGCCAGCGACAGAATCACCTCGGTCGCGTCGATATCGGTTTCGATTCGGGGCAGCCCCTTGGTTGGCCCTTCCTCGGTAACGACCTTGTTGAGCTTCGCCAAGCCGTCGACCTCGTGCTCGGTATTCCAGCCGATGCCCTTGCCACCGTTGCCAAGGGTTTTCATCAGCGGGCCAAGAGCGGTAAAGCGCTTGTAGGTGTTCGGATAGTCGCGTTCGACGACAACGATGTTCGGCGCCGTCTTGCCCGGAATCAGCTCGCACTCGCCCTTTTTCCAGTCCTTGGGTTCAAACGGCTGCGCCAGCTCGCCCGGCGTATCGTGTTGCAGGGGCACCAGCACCACATCCTGCTCGACCCCCAGATGGCCGACCGCCAGTTCGGAAAACCTCTTGGCGATCGACTTGTAAATCTCCCAGTCGCTCTTGGCTTGCCAGATCGGATCGACCGCCGCCGACAACGGATGAATGAAAGGGTGCATGTCCGACGTATTGAGGTCGTTCTTCTCGTACCAGGTCGCCGTCGGCAGGACGACATCGGCGTAAAGACAGGTCGTGCTCATCCGGAAATCGAGCACGGTAATCAGGTCGAGTTTCCCTTCCGGTGCCTTGTCGTGCCAGACAACCTCCTGAGGCTTGGTCTCTCCGGTCTTGCCGATGTCCTCGCCCAGCAGTCCGTTCTGGGCGCCTACAAAATGCTTCAGAAAGTACTCGTGGCCTTTGCCGCTCGACCCGAACAGGTTGGAGCGCCAGACAAAGAGATTGCGCGGAAAATTGACCGGTGCGTCCGGATCCTCGCACGACATCTGCAGGCTGCCGTCCCTGAGTCCGGCGACGACATAGTCCTTCGGTGCCAGCCCGGCGGCCTGTGCAGCTGCGGCGATCCGCAGCGGATTCGCCGCCAGTTGCGGTGCAGACGGCAGCCAGCCCATCCGTTCGGCACGAACGTTGAAGTCGATCATGCTGCCGCCATAGCGATTCGGATCAGCCAGCGGCGAGAGGATTTCGTCGATGTTGACCTTCTCGTATCGCCACTGGTCGGTGTGCGCATAGAAGAACGACGTACTGTTCATATGCCGTGGCGGGCGCAGCCAATCCAGCGCGAAGGCCAGCGCGGTCCAGCCGGTCTGCGGTCGCAGCTTCTCCTGCCCGACGTAATGCGCCCAGCCGCCACCAGATACGCCGATACAGCCGCACAGCATCAGCATATTGATTGCGGCGCGGTAATTCATGTCCTGGTGATACCAGTGATTCATCGCCGCGCCGATGATCACCATCGACCGCCCACGTGTTTTTTCTGCGGTCTCGGCAAACTGGCGCGCCACCGCAATCACCTGTTCGGCCGGTACACCGGTGATGCTTTGCTGCCACACAGGCGTATAAGCGATATTGTCGTCGAACGACGTCGCCACCTCGCCACCGAGTCCACGGTCCACACCGTAGTGCGCACACATCAGGTCAAAAACCGTGGCCACCAGCGCATCGCCGCGCTGCAGCGCCAGACGCCGCACCGGCACATGTCGATGCAGGACCGCGCCGCCTTGCTCGTTGGCGGTAAAGTCGGCCGGCGCCTGGCCGCCAAAATAGGGAAAGGCAACCGAAACGACCTCATCCCGTTCGGCGATCAGGCTCAGTGACAGCCGGACATCGTCGCCGCTGGCACCGTTCCGCTGTTCCAGATTCCATTTACCCAGGTCGCCCTCGACCTGCTGCCCCCAGCGGTAGCCAATGGCGCCTTGTGGCGCGACATAGCGTCCGCTGGTCTCGTCGAAAGCGACCGTTTTCCACTCTGGATTGTTGATCTGCCCGAGTGCATCGCCAAAATCGGAAGCGCGCAAGAAGCGATCGGCAACGAAGCGATCCCCGTCTTTGCGCAGCAGCACCAGCATTGGTAAATCGGTCAGCCGACGACAGTAATCATCGAAGTACTCAACCTGTCGATCGACAAAGCACTCCTTCAGGATGACGTGCCCCATCGCCATGCCGAGCGCGGCATCGGTGCCCTGCTTCGGGTGCAGCCAGATGTCCGAGAGTTTGGCGACCTCGGAATAGTCTGGTGTGATGGCCACGACTTTGGTGCCGTTGTAGCGGGCCTCGACAAAGAAATGCGCATCGGGGGTACGCGTCTGCGGCACATTCGAGCCCCAGGCAATGATGAACGCCGAGTTGTACCAATCAGCCGATTCGGGTACGTCGGTCTGCTCGCCCCAGGTTTGCGGGCTGGCCGGCGGCAGATCACAGTACCAGTCGTAGAACGACATCAAGGTGCCGCCGATCAAACTCAGGTAGCGGCTGCCGGCAGCGTAGCTGACCATCGACATCGCGGGAATCGGTGAAAAACCGATGATCCGGTCCGGGCCGTATGTCTTGATCGTATGGATATTGGCCGCCGCGACCAACTCGGTGGCCTCTTCCCAGCTGGCACGAACAAATCCGCCACGACCACGAATCGATTTGTACTCTTGCGTTTTCTCTTGGTCGGCAACGATGGCCTGCCATGCATCGACCGGCGCCAGGGACTTGCGTGCCTCACGCCAGAGCCGCATGAGCCGGCCACGGATCATCGGATACTTCAGCCGGTTGGCACTGTAGAGATACCAGCTGTACGAGGCGCCGCGTGAACAGCCGCGGGGCTCGTGATTTGGCATGCCCGGACGGGTGCGCGGATAGTCGGTCTGCTGGGTTTCCCAGGTGACGATGCCGCCTTTGACGTAGATTTTCCAGCTACAGGAGCCGGTACAGTTCACGCCATGCGTTGAGCGCACGATTTTGTCGTGCTGCCAGCGAAGCCGATAGGCTTCTTCCCAGGTCCGGTCTTCGGCACGCAGCTCACCATGCCCACCCGCATAAGCCTCGTGTGTCAGCGTAAAGAAGCTCAGACGGTCAAGAAAATGACTCATGGTTCCCCCTGGCATTCTGCGTCCCAACACCAAGCGAGGTATAGACGTCAGTATCTACAAGCTAGTCGCAGATCGAAGGGAAACCAAGTCCCGGCACTTCCGGCCCATAAAGAAAAAACCCCCTGCAGCGTAGCTGCAGGGGGTTTGCATGGGGAGTCTGGCGATGACCTACTTTCACACGGGAACCCGCACTATCATCGGCGCTGAGTCGTTTCACGGTCCTGTTCGGGATGGGAAGGCGTGGGACCAACTCGCTATGGTCGCCAGACGTAACTGGTGGAGTTACGACTGTATTAGTCATATCTCTGAATTCGATAGAAGAAGCAATGACTCGGGTTTGATATTTTACGAGCCTTGTCGCAACACACCCGAACCACGCGGTTCAGGTTATAGGATCAAGCCTCACGGGCAATTAGTATCGGTTAGCTTAACGCATTACTGCGCTTCCACACCCGACCTATCAACGTGGTGGTCTTCCACGACCCTTCAGGTGGCTCAAGGCCACAGGGAAATCTCATCTTGAGGCTAGTTTCGCGCTTAGATGCTTTCAGCGCTTATCTATTCCGCATTTAGCTACCCGGCGATACCACTGGCGTGATAACCGGTACACCAGAGATGCGTCCACTCCGGTCCTCTCGTACTAGGAGCAGCCCCCCTCAAATTTCCAACGCCCACTGCAGATAGGGACCAAACTGTCTCACGACGTTTTGAACCCAGCTCACGTACCACTTTAAATGGCGAACAGCCATACCCTTGGGACCGGCTACAGCCCCAGGATGTGATGAGCCGACATCGAGGTGCCAAACTCCGCCGTCGATGTGAACTCTTGGGCGGAATCAGCCTGTTATCCCCGGAGTACCTTTTATCCGTTGAGCGATGGCCCTTCCATACAGAACCACCGGATCACTATGTCCTGCTTTCGCACCTGCTCGACGTGTCAGTCTCGCAGTCAAGCTACCTTGTGCCATTACACTATCAGTACGATGTCCGACCGTACCTAGGTAACCTTCGAGCTCCTCCGTTACACTTTGGGAGGAGACCGCCCCAGTCAAACTGCCTACCATGCACGGTCCCCGATCCGGATAACGGACCAAGGTTAGAACCTCAAAGGGGTCAGGGTGGTATTTCAAGGACGGCTCCACTGAAACTAGCGTTCCAGCTTCAAAGCCTCCCACCTATCCTACACAAACCACTTCAAAGTCCAATGCAAAGCTACAGTAAAGGTTCACGGGGTCTTTCCGTCTAGCAGCGGGGAGATTGCATCTTCACAAACACTTCAACTTCGCTGAGTCTCAGGAGGAGACAGTGTGGCCATCGTTACGCCATTCGTGCGGGTCGGAACTTACCCGACAAGGAATTTCGCTACCTTAGGACCGTTATAGTTACGGCCGCCGTTTACCGGGGCTTCGATCAAGAGCTTGCACCCCATCAATTAACCTTCCGGCACCGGGCAGGCGTCACACCCTATACGTCCACTTTCGTGTTAGCAGAGTGCTGTGTTTTTGATAAACAGTCGCAGCCACCTTTTCACTGCAACCTCTTCAAGCTCCACGAGCAAGTCGCTTCACCCTACAGAGGCACACCTTCTCCCGAAGTTACGGTGTCAATTTGCCGAGTTCCTTCTCCTGAGTTCTCTCAAGCACCTTAGAATTCTCATCCTGCCCACCAGTGTCGGTTTGCGGTACGGTCAATTCTGAGCTGAAGCTTAGTGGCTTTTCCTGGAAGCATAGGATCAATCACTTCAGTGCCAATGGCACCTCGTCATCACGCCTCAGTGTTAACAGGGATCCGGATTTGCCTAAACCCCCCACCTACACGCTTAAACCACCTATTCCAACAGATGGCTGACCTACCTTTCTCCGTCCCCACATCGCACTCAGAATCGGTACAGGAATATTAACCTGTTTCCCATCGACTACGCTTTTCAGCCTCGCCTTAGGGGCCGACTCACCCTACGCCGATTAACGTTGCGTAGGAAACCTTGGGCTTTCGGTGAACGGGCTTTTCACCCGTTTTAACGCTACTCATGTCAGCATTCGCACTTCCGATACCTCCAGCAACCTTTACAAGTCACCTTCACAGGCTTACGGAACGCTCCCCTACCATATGTGCCTAAGCACATATCCGCGTCTTCGGTTATCAATTTGAGCCCCGTTACATCTTCCGCGCAGGACGACTCGACCAGTGAGCTATTACGCTTTCTTTAAATGATGGCTGCTTCTAAGCCAACATCCTGGCTGTCTATGCCTTCCCACCTCGTTTTCCACTTAATTGATCATTTGGGACCTTAGACGGCGGTCTGGGTTGTTTCCCTCTTGACACCGGACGTTAGCACCCGATGTCTGTCTCCCAAGCTCGCACTTAACGGTATTCAGAGTTTGCCATGGTTTGGTAAGTCGCGATGACCCCCTAGCCATAACAGTGCTTTACCCCCGTTAGTGATACTTGAGGCACTACCTAAATAGTTTTCGGGGAGAACCAGCTATTTCCAAGTTTGTTTAGCCTTTCACCCCTATCCACAGCTCATCCCCTAATTTTGCAACATTAGTGGGTTCGGACCTCCAGTGCGTGTTACCGCACCTTCATCCTGGCCATGGATAGATCACTTGGTTTCGGGTCTACGCCCAGCAACTAATCGCCCTATTCGGACTCGGTTTCCCTACGCCTCCCCTATTCGGTTAAGCTCGCTACTGAACGTAAGTCGCTGACCCATTATACAAAAGGTACGCAGTCACGGAACAAGTCCGCTCCCACTGTTTGTATGCATCCGGTTTCAGGATCTATTTCACTCCCCTCCCGGGGTTCTTTTCGCCTTTCCCTCACGGTACTGGTTCACTATCGGTCGATCACGAGTATTTAGCCTTGGAGGATGGTCCCCCCATGTTCAGACAGGATTTCTCGTGTCCCGCCCTACTTGTCGTACGCTTAGTACCACGATGGTCTTTTCGTATACGGGGCTATCACCCACTATTGCCGGCCTTTCCATGCCGTTCTACTAAGACTACCGCTATCACGTACAGGCTCTTCCCATTTCGCTCGCCACTACTTTGGGAATCTCGGTTGATTTCTTTTCCTCCGGCTACTTAGATGTTTCAGTTCGCCGGGTTCGCCTCACATGACCTATGTATTCAGTCATGGATACACCAAAAGGTGTGGGTTTCCCCATTCGGATATCTGCGGATCAAAGCTCGTTTGCCAGCTCCCCGCAGCTTTTCGCAGGCTGCCGCGTCCTTCATCGCCTGTGATCGCCAAGGCATCCACCAGATGCACTTAGTCGCTTGATCCTATAACCTCAAACACGTAGTTCAAGATTACAAGTTGTGTTTGCGACTTCGAATTCTCTCGAATTCAAAACTCGATGCAATCAAACCCATTCATTACTGAATAAATTTGAGTTTTGCTTCTTCTATCTTGTTAAAGAGCGATACAGAGAATAAATTCTCGTCCAACTGAAACAGTCAGAATTAAAACCACTGACAATCGCCAATGCCTTTAATACTGAGTCCTTCCAGACTAAACCACACAAAAGTAGTGGTGGAGGCAGACGGGATCGAACCGACGACCCCCTGCTTGCAAAGCAGGTGCTCTCCCAACTGAGCTATGCCCCCATCGGATCAAACTGTTTGTCCATCCGCAAAGCAAATGGTGGGTCAAGCTGGAATCGAACCAGCGACCCCCGCCTTATCAAGACGGTGCTCTAACCGACTGAGCTACTGACCCAGTTCTCCGTATCTCTAACGTACAGCCGATGAGTGTGAATGCTTAATGAGGCATTATCTTTAAAGGAGGTGATCCAGCCGCAGGTTCCCCTACGGCTACCTTGTTACGACTTCACCCCAGTCATGAATCCTACCGTGGTAACCGGGCTCCCGAAGGTTACCCTAGCTACTTCTGGTAAAACCCACTCCCATGGTGTGACGGGCGGTGTGTACAAGGCCCGGGAACGTATTCACCGCGACATGCTGATCCGCGATTACTAGCGATTCCGACTTCACGCAGTCGAGTTGCAGACTGCGATCCGGACTACGATTGGTTTTATGGGATTGGCTCCACCTCGCGGCTTCGCGACCCTCTGTTACCAACCATTGTATGACGTGTGAAGCCCTGGTCATAAGGGCCATGAGGACTTGACGTCATCCCCACCTTCCTCCGGTTTGTCACCGGCAGTCCCATTAAAGTGCTCAACTGAATGGTAGCAACTAATGGCAAGGGTTGCGCTCGTTGCGGGACTTAACCCAACATCTCACGACACGAGCTGACGACAGCCATGCAGCACCTGTGTTCTAGCTCCTTACGGCACTCCCAAATCTCTTCGGGATTCTAGACATGTCAAGACCAGGTAAGGTTTTTCGCGTTGCATCGAATTAATCCACATCATCCACCGCTTGTGCGGGCCCCCGTCAATTCCTTTGAGTTTTAACCTTGCGGCCGTACTCCCCAGGCGGTCTACTTCCCGCGTTAGCTGCGTTACTAAGCTCCGAAAAGCCCAACAACTAGTAGACATCGTTTAGGGCGTGGACTACCAGGGTATCTAATCCTGTTTGCTCCCCACGCTTTCGTCCATGAGTGTCAGTATCAGCCCAGGGGGTTGCCTTCGCCATCGGTGTTCCTCCGCATCTCTACGCATTTCACTGCTACACGCGGAATTCCACCCCCCTCTGCCGTACTCTAGCGAGCCAGTCAGCAATGCAGTTCCCAGGTTGAGCCCGGGGCTTTCACATCGCTCTTAACAAGCCACCTGCGGACGCTTTACGCCCAGTAATTCCGATTAACGCTTGGACCCTACGTATTACCGCGGCTGCTGGCACGTAGTTAGCCGGTCCTTATTCTTCAGGTACTGTCATCCCCGACCCGTATTAGGGGCCAGGATTTCCTCCCTGACAAAAGGGCTTTACAACCCGAAGGCCTTCTTCACCCACGCGGCATTGCTGGATCAGGCTTTCGCCCATTGTCCAAGATTCCCCACTGCTGCCTCCCGTAGGAGTCTGGGCCGTGTCTCAGTCCCAGTGTGGCGGGTCGTCCTCTCAGACCCGCTACTGATCGTTGCCTTGGTAGGCCTTTACCCTACCAACTAGCTAATCAGCCATCGGCCGCTCCAATAACGTGAGGTCTTGCGATCCCCCACTTTCCCCCTCAGGGCGTATGCGGTATTAGCTTGCCTTTCGGCAGGTTATCCCCCATTACTGGGCACGTTCCGATGTATTACTCACCCGTTCGCCACTAACTTGCGGAGCAAGCCCCGCAAATCCGTTCGACTTGCATGTGTAAAGCATGCCGCCAGCGTTCAATCTGAGCCAGGATCAAACTCTTTCGTTTAATCACTGAATAATTGCGCACTTGCGTTAACTCAAAGAATTCGCCCAAGCACCGAAGCGCTCAAGCCAGTTCTATTTCATTAAGTGCAAGTACTTGATGCACTCATCAAGCACTCACACTCATCGGCTGTAATTTGTTAAAGATCGCTTGCTTCTGAACACTTCGCTCGGTAAACTCAGCGGGTTTCGCTTCGTTTCTTTCGCTGCGTCATCAGCAGAGAACGCAACTTTAAGCACTTCCCCTCCCCCCGTCAACACCCCGACCGAAAGAATTTCACGCCGAACCGATAAACCGTTGATCGGACAGCGAAATTTATTCAGACCCAAACCCAACATCCCCGCCACACCGCCGCCAGCACCGCTGCAAAGCTGACAAACCCATGCCATGCGCATGAAATCCGTCAGTTTTGGCCCCGCTCACCGCGCCCTGCCCCGCCCAAAACCGTTCAAACCGCCCCCGCCAGCCCGTCCAGCACCGTCCGTCCCGGGTTCACCGCGCCCAAAAGCACAACGGGCGGCCTGACGGCCGCCCGTTGTTACACCACACATATATATATACCGTTTCATCGACGCCGGAAGCCGCCGCCATGGAAGCCCCCGAAGCCACCACCACTAAAGCGTGGTTGTTCGCGGGCGCCGGCGCCCCAGCTACCGCTGTTGCCAACATTGCCGCGCTGGAAGTTGTCGGCCCGCTGGTCGCCCACATTGCGCGCCTGGAACTGGCTGTCGAGCGACTGGTGGTTCTCGCGGAAGTTCTGCCCGGCCTGTTGGCCTTGCGGCGACTGTTTCCAGTCTTTGGCGCGTTGCGCGGCTTGCTGCCCTTGTGGCGAATTGGCGAAGTCCTTGGCGTTCTGCACGCGCTGCTGCCCTTGCGGGCTGTTGGCGTAGTTCTGTGCCCGGCTCTTCACATTGTCGGCGGCCTGCTGCTTGTCGATGTTGGACCAGTTGCCGTTGCCTTGATACTTCTGCCACTGGCCACTGTCGTTGCGCTTGTAGACCTGACCGTCGCGGCCGGCATACAGATCGCCGCTGCCTTGCTTGTTGGCAAACCGGGTCTGGCCGATCTGGCCGGTGCGAACGGTGTTGTTCGGTCCGGTGATGACCGAATTGTGGCCCCAGCGGTTGTAGTTGTTGGTGATGTTGATATTGACGTCGTTGCCACCATGCCAGCAGCAGCCACCGCCGCCCCAGTACCACGGCGACATCCATGCGCCCATGGCGAAGCCCCAGGCGAAACCGCTCGCCGTACCCCAGGCAAAGCCGACGCCGAAACCGTAGGTATAGGGCGGCGGATACCAGACCGTGCCGACATAGGTCGGGTAGACATAACCGGTGCCGTACACGACAACGCCGTCACTCGACACCACCGTGCCGTAGTAACCCGGCGTGTAGCCGACGTAGACAACAGTCGGCGTCGCGCTGTAGACGCGCACATAGGTCACGTAGTGCACCGGCGAGCTAACCGGAATCGTATAGATCACCGCCGGCACACTGGCCGCGACATTCCATGGGCCGGCCGCCGACGTGGCAACGAACCAGACGCCGTTCTGCACCAGATAATAACTTTGCGCATCAACGCGGATGATCGGCGTCGCGGTGTTGTAGGCATATTGCAGCGACGTGCCGTCGACCGGCTTCCACTGCGGTGCGCCGCCGTCGTAGCTGACCGGATCGGGCTTGACGCTGCGCTTGACCTGGGCGGTCTGCGGCACGCTGTTGGCAATGCGCGCTTCGCTGGCCTGCGCCGTGCCCGGTACCGAGACCAGCACGCCGGCCATCGGGTGATTCGCCGGGATACGGGCGAAATCCGCCGGCAGCTTGTCGCCCGGCACGTATTGCCACGGGCCGTCGATCTTGCTGGCCGTGAACCAGCGGCCAGAGATCAGTACATACAGTTGCTGGCTGCCGACCTGCACGAAGACATCGTTGGACGAATTCGACATATACAGCAGCTGCGTATCCGGAATCGGCGCGTACTGCGGGTCGCCCTTGCTCTGCAGCAGCTCGGTCGGCTTGGTGGCGACATAGATCGCCGGCACGACGTTCGGATCGAATGCCGACTCGCCATTGGCGCTCTTGCCCGACATCGGATCGATCTTGTTGGCCTTGAGCAGCGATTCGCGCAGCGGATTCAATTCATCCGTCGGCGGATGACTCGCCACCTGCCACGGGCCGGTCACCGACTTGGCCTGATACCAGCGCTCCACCGCCCACATGTAGTAGTTGCCGCTGGCCTCGTCGAGCACGAGCAGCGCACTGGTATTGACCACTCGCATCAGCTTGCCGCCTGCGCTGCGCAGCGCGGGTTCACCATCGATCATCACCAGCATCGCCGGACGATTGCTGTAGATGATGGCCGGCGGGTCGTTCTTCACCGGCTGGCCGGCTTGTGCGGCTTCGGCCTGATTGATCTGCAGATCGGCCTGCAGCGCATCGTAGGGCACGGTCCAGCCCTGCTTCGGCAAGGCGGTGCTCAGTGTCGACAGATAGCGGCTTTCGTCCTTGCTCGCTGTCGGGAAATTGGTTTTGGTGATCTTGTACTGGCTCAGCGTCACGACACGCTGATCCTTGGCGATGTCGGCGCGGGCGCTGAACCAGATCACGCCGAAGGTATCGCCCTGCTTGCTCGAGACCCGCACCGCCGAACGCCCTGTCAACACATTGCCGTTCAGTGCGTCGAGTTGCGGCTGGTAGACATAGATCTGCTCGCCTTGCTGGCCGTTGACCAGCCTGGGCCAGCCGATCGCCTGCGAGCCGGCACTGAGCATTTCAGTCTGCGTGGCAGCGGGAGCAGGCGACGGAGCGGTGGCACTCCAGCCCAAGGCCGGAACGCTGAGCCAGAGTAAGGCCAACAGTGATTTGGTAAGCGTCTTGCGATGCATATGGATCCCCTTTGTCCAGCGATGCCAACGCACCGCCTTGTGATCACCGTGACGGTTGGACCGCCCGGGAATCCACATAGTTTAATGTTTGTTCGTTGCCAAATTCACCTTTCCTTGAGCAAGTGCCCCATCCGCAGCCGCTTGGTCGCCAGGTAATGGTGGTTTTCCGGATTCGGATCGACCGCGTGCGGTTCACGCTGCAGCACCGGCAGGCCGGCGGCTTCTAGCGCAGCGATCTTCTTCGGGTTGTTGCTCATCAGTCGGACCGAGGTGATGCCGAGATCGCGCAACATCGCCACTGCCGCTTCGTACGAGCGCGCATCGACCGGCAGACCGAGCGCGAGGTTGGCATCGACGGTATCGAGGCCACTGTCCTGCAGCTCGTAGGCGCGAATCTTGTGCGCCAGCCCGATGCCGCGTCCCTCCTGACCGCGCAGATAGAGCAGCACACCGCGGCCCTCACGGGCGATGCGTTCGAGCGCCTTGTTCAGTTGCTCGCCGCAATCGCATCGCAGCGAGCCGAACACGTCGCCGGTCAGGCATTCCGAATGCAGCCGAACCAGCGTCGCATCGCCGGTCGGATCGCCCATCACCACCGCCAGATGCTCGACGTCGTCGAGGCCGGAACGGTAGGCATGCGCCATGAAAATGCCATGCGGCGTAGGCAGGCGGGCGACGCCGGCTTTCTCGACGGCGGCTTGGATCAGTGGGGCATTGGACATGGGAATCGGCGAAGAAGTGAATCCCCTGCACATGGGGGCGCCGCCCCGAATTGCAATCGTGTCAGCGTGCTGCTGGCGCGGATGCGGTTTTGCAGTAGCGGGCGTAATCGGCGTCAACCTGCGACTGGCGCGCCTTCAACTTGTCGACATCGTACGGCCGGTTGAAGCCGGCCAGGCGACGGTGGATCAGCGCCGACTCCTTGCCCAGATTGCTGCAGCGCTGCGCTTCAAGCTGCGCCAGCCTGGCCGGATCGGGTTTGTAATACGCCGGTGCCGCCGTCGGTTCGGGGGCGGCGAAGCACGTCAGCGGCAACAGCAAGGTGCCGCGAACCATCCATCGCGTACCGAATCGGGTGTTTATACGAGCCATACGGTTTCCTGGGCGGCGCATGCGGAGATGCGCTCGGCGAAAAGGGAGTCGACCGGGGATTGATCGACCGGCCATGAATGATCGCCAAGCCGGGCCACCGGCACCAGCCCGATCAGGCTGTTGCACAGCCAGACGCGTTCGGCCCGCCGCAGCCGCTGCAGCGAAATCCGCGCTTCGCCGGCTTGCCAGCCCACGGCGGTCGCCGCCTCGAAGGCAACGTCACGCATCACGCCGGCGACGCCGCCGCCATCAAGGCGTGGCGTCAGCAGCGCGCCCCGCTCCAGCAGCAGCACATTGCTCATCGTGCCTTCGACGACATCGCCATCACGGTCGAGCAACAGGCCGTCGAACACCACCGAATCGGACCACTCGCTGCGCGCCAGTACGTTCTCGAGCCGGTTCAGGTGCTTGATCCCGGCCAGCCGTGGCTGCCAGCTGGCGCGTGTCTCGCAGACCCGGACCGTGATACCGGCGCGACGATCGATCGTCGGTGCCGGTGACGCGATCTGGGTGATCCGGTGCGGCGTGCAATCGGCTGGCACCGCGTAACCGCGCGGCGACTCGCCGCGGGTCAGCACCAGCTTGATCGTCGCCGATGCCGTGGCGTGCACGCGCAGATCGGCAAGCCAGGCCTCCGGCGACGGCGCGACAATCCCGAGCGCCGCGGCATCGTGCGCCAGCTTGGCCATATGGCGTTGCCAGAACGGGATGCCGCCGTCGCGGATGTACAAGGTGCGAAAAACGCCGTCGCCGAACTGGATGCTGCGATCGGCCAGCGGCAACGATTCGGCCGGCACGCCGTCGACCAGGCGGATCACCCGGCGACCCCGAGCGCACGCAGCAAGCCGCGCGCCTTGTGGCGGGTTTCCTCCAACTCGCGTTCCGGCACCGAGTCGGCGACGATGCCGGCACCGGCGCGGAAATACAGCTGCGGGCCGGTCTGCAAAAAGCTGCGGATCAGGATGTTCAGGTCCATCCGGCCATCGATGCCGATGTAACCGAGGCTGCCGGTGTAGACACCACGCTCGCGGTCTTCCAGTTCGCGAATGATCTGCATGCAGCGCACTTTCGGACAGCCGGTGATCGTGCCGCCCGGGAACAGCGCGCGCAGGATCTGCCGGGCCGTGGTGCCTAGACGCAGGCGGGCGCGGATGTTCGATTCGATATGGTGGACATAGGTGTAGCTGGCCACGGCCATCAGTTCGTCGACCTCGACGCTGCCGGGAATGGCAATGCGGCCGAGGTCGTTGCGTTCGAGGTCGACCAGCATGATGTGCTCGGCGCGCTCTTTCACCGTCGCCAGCAGCGCGCGCTTCAGCGCCGCGTCCTCCTCCGGATCGACCGAGCGCCGGTGCGTGCCGGCAATCGGCCGGGTATCGACGACACCGCCCTGCACCCGCACCAGCCGTTCGGGCGACGAACTGACGATGTGCGACTCGCCCAGATCGAACAACGCCGAGAACGGCGCCGGATTGGCGGCGCGCAAGGCGGCATACAGATCGTGTGCATCGCCCTGCGCCAGCGTTACATCCCAGCCGCGCGACAGGTTGACCTGAAAGACGTCGCCTTCGACGATGTAGCGCTTACACGCGGCGACACCATCGACAAAAGCCTGCGGTTCGTCCTCGGACACCGTGGCGACGACCAGCGGTCTGGGCTGCCACGCCGGCGCCTGCGAGACGAGTTCGGCCAGTTCGGCCAGTTGCGCAGCGGTTTCGGCAACCAAAAGGCCGCCTTGCGTGGCGCGGTCGACAAGAATCGCGGCCGGGCAACGGATCAGCGCGGCAACCGGTGTGCCCGGCGCACGCGCCGGCACGGTCGCTTCGAACGCGCCCAGCAGCTCGTAACCAGCGTAAACGGCCCAGCCGCCGGCAAACGGCAAATCGCTGGTCTCGCCAGCGTGCACCGGCAAGGTGTCGAGATCGGCGAGGAAGGCATGCGGATCGTGATAGACGCGCCGCTCCTGCGGCAACGCCATCAGGATGTCCCAGCCGCTGTCGCCGGACGACTGCAGCAGCACCGGACACCGGGTCGGAAATGCCGCGGCCAGCGCCGGCAGATCGGGAATAAGGGTCAAAGCTTGAACTTGCATGTGACGATTGTACCAAGCCCGTCAAGCCGATCCCGCGATTTGGAATCATGCAAATGACGATTGTTTTCATGTGTGTTTCAGCCCAAGCCGCCGCCTCACGGCCATCCGTCATGGCCAGCCTGTGCCGCAATGGCTCGCGACGGCACGCGGCTTGGACGCGATCGAGGCCGGGGCGATGCCGCGTCTCGATTCGGCCGACGGCTTCCGCCAGTACGGCCGGATCAACACCGAGACCGGGCACCCGACGAGCGGGACTGCAACGCATGAAAAAAGGCTGCCGAAGCAGCCTTTTTTCCTGGTACGCGCAGCGCATCAAGCGAGGTGCTTGAACACCAGCGTGCCGTTGGTACCGCCAAAGCCGAAGCTGTTCGAGATCGCCACGCGGATTTTCATCTCGCGCGCGCCGTCGGCCACGTAGTCCAGATCGCAACCGCCTTCGATATCCTGTTCGAAGATATTCGCAGTCGGCGGCGAGATCTGGTTGTGCAGCGCCAGCACCGAGTACACCGCCTCGACACCACCGGCGCCACCGAGCAGGTGACCGGTCATCGACTTGGTCGAATTGACGACGAGCTTCTTGGCGTGATCGCCGAAAGCCAGCTTCAGCGCCGCGGTTTCGTTGGCGTCGCCGAGCGGCGTCGACGTACCGTGCGCGTTGACGTAATCGACTTCGTCGGCATTGATGCCGGCGTCGCGCAATGCATTGGCAACGCCGCGTGCCGGGCCTTCCGAACTCGGCGCGGTAATGTGGTGCGCGTCCGAGCTCATGCCGAAACCGGCGAACTCGGCATAGATTCTCGCGCCGCGCTTGACCGCGTGTTCGTACTCCTCGAGCACCAGCACGCCAGCGCCTTCACCCATGACAAAGCCGTCGCGGCCCTTGTCCCACGGCCGCGACGAGGTCGCCGGGTCGTCATTGCGGGTCGAAAGCGCCTTCATCGCGGCAAAGCCGCCGATGCCGAGGCCGGTAATCGTCGCTTCGGAACCGCCGGCGACCATCACGTCGGCATCGCCGTACTGGATCATCCGCGCCGCATCACCGATGCAGTGCGCACCGGTCGTGCATGCCGACACGATGCCGTAGCTCGGCCCCTGGTAACCCTTGTAAATGGTCACGTGGCCGGCAATCAGGTTGACAAGCGAACCGGGAATAAAGAAAGGGCCGATCTTGCGCGGGCCACCGGCGAGCAGCGTGCCGCCCATTTCCTCGATCAGCGGCAGGCCGCCGATACCGGAACCGATGTTGACACCGACACGGGTCTTGTCGAGGTCGGCCACGTCATCGAGGCCTGCGTCGGCAATCGCCTGGAACGCGGCCGCAATGCCGAAGTGGATGAAGGTATCCATCCGGCGCGCATCTTTGGCCGAGATGTATTGGCTGATGTCGAAGTCTTTGACCTCGCCAGCGATCTGGCAAGCGTAGTCGCTCGCGTCAAAGCGGGTGATCCTGCCGATGCCGGACTGCCCTTTGAGCAGGGTGGCCCAGCCGGTGGCAACATCGTTGCCGACGGGGGACACATGGCCGAGGCCAGTAATCACTACTCTGCGTTTGGACACATTACTCTCCGATTGAAACGCCGAATGGAATAAGACCCCTGCCAGACACGAAAATGCCCGCCAGAGGTCTTGGATGCAGCGAAATTACTTGCCCAGGTTCGCCGAAACGTAGTCGATCGCTTGCTGGACGGTGGTGATCTTTTCGGCGTCTTCGTCCGGAATTTCGCACTCGAATTCTTCTTCGAGGGCCATCACGAGTTCAACGGTGTCGAGGGAGTCGGCGCCGAGGTCATTCACGAAGGAGGACTCGTTCTTGACGTCGGTTTCCGGCACGCCAAGTTGTTCGGCAACGATCTTCTTCACGCGCTGTTCGATGTTTTCCATGGATAAAACTCCAAGCCTTTCAAGGGATAAAAAAAGCGGTCGCATTGTACCAAAAAAAGCCGCCGCGCCAATGCGGGCCAACTGATGTTGGTTAAATGCACGTTAATTCATATACATGCCGCCGTTGACGTGCAAGGTCTGGCCGGTCACGTAACTGGCGCGGTCGCTGGCAAGAAAGCCGACCGCGTCTGCGATCTCGCGCGGCGCGCCGAGGCGGCCGAGCGTGATGTTTTCAAGCAGTTTGGCCTTGTGTTCATCAGCCAAACCGCGGGTCATGTCGGTGTCGATAAAGCCGGGCGCCACCGCGTTGACGGTAATACCGCGCGAGCCGATTTCCTTGGCCAGCGATTTGGTAAAACCGAACAGTGCCGCCTTGGCTGCCGCGTAGTTGGTCTGACCGGCATTGCCAGTCGCGCCGACCACCGAGGCAATGTTGATGATACGCCCCCAGCGGGCTTTCATCATGCCGCGGATCACCGCCTTGGAGAGCTTGTACACCGGCTTGAGGTTGGTGTCCATAATTGCGTCCCAGTCTTCGTCCTTCAGCCGCATCAGCAGGTTATCGCGGGTGATGCCAGCATTATTGACGAGGATGTGGATTGCGCCGAACTCCTTTTCGATCGTATCGACGATCGCTTCGCAAGCGCCATCGGCGGTCACTTCCAGCGCCAGGCCGCGGCCCTTGCCGCCGGCGGCAGCGATATAGCCACTGATGGCGTCTGCGCCGGTGGCGCTGGTCGCGGTACCGATGACGGTCGCGCCTTGGGCCAGCAGGTCGAGAACGATAGCCTGGCCGATACCGCGCGATGCGCCGGTTACCAGCGCGACTTTACCTTCGAGACTCATTGCAGCTTCCTTTAATTGCGTGCGGGCCACGCCGCACGGATCAACGTGAAATGCGCCGCGTGCGGCACACTAGCTCAATCGGGTTTCAGCAATGCCTTCAGTGCATCGAACGCGGCGACATCGCCGAGCGCCGTATGCTGTGCACCATCGGCGATCCGCTTGTTCAGCCCGCTGAGCACCTTGCCCGGACCGCATTCGGCGAAGACGGTGGCACCACCGTCGGCGGCCACTTTCTGCACCGACTCGACCCAGCGCACCGGCTGGTACAACTGGCGCACCAGCGCGTCACGAATCTGCGCCGGGTCGGTATACGCGGCGACGTCGGCATTGTGGATCACCGGGAACTCCGGCGCGGCAACGTGGACCTGCGCCAGCGCGACGGCAAGCCGCTCGGCCGCCGGCTTCATCAGCGCGCAGTGCGAAGGCACCGACACCGGCAGCGGCAGCGCGCGCTTGGCGCCCTTGTCCTTGCACAGCGCCATGGCGCGCTCGACCGCTGCCTTGCTGCCGGCAATGACGACCTGACCCGGCGAGTTGAAATTGACCGCTTCGACCACCTCCCCCTGCGCCGCTTCGAGGCAGGCGGCGACGATCACGTCATCCGGCAGGCCGAGGATCGCCGCCATCGCGCCCTCGCCTTCGGGAACGGCGGACTGCATCGCCTCGGCGCGCAGGCGGACCAGCTTGACTGCATCGGCGAATGCGATGCTGCCGGCCGCGGCCAGCGCGCTGTATTCACCCAGCGAATGCCCTGCCGCAATGGCCGGGGCAGCGCCACCGGCGGCGCGCCAGGCGCGGAAAATCGCGACGCTGGCGGTCAGCATCAGCGGTTGGGTGTTGACGGTGGCGTTGATCACCGCAGCGTCGGCGCCATCGGCACACATCGCCCACAGATCCTGACCGAGCACGCCGCTGGCTTCTTCAAAGGTCTGGCGCACCGACGCGTCGTCGGCGAAACCGTTCATCATGCCCAGCGATTGCGAACCCTGGCCTGGAAAGACGAAAGCCAATGCCATCTTCTTAGCTCCTTGTGGTCGCCCGGCTCGGCCGGACGGCAAATCAAACAGTTATTTGGTTATCCAACAGTCAAACGGCGCATCGCTGCGCCGTTTGCATCAGTATTTGAACAGTACCGATCCCCAGGCAAAACCACCGCCGATGCCTTCCAGCAGCACCGTCTGGCCCCGCTTGATCCGGCCGCTGCGTACGCCTTCGTCCAGCGCCAGCGGAATCGAGGCCGCCGAGGTGTTGCCGTGCTTGTCGACGGTGACGATGACCTTGTCCATGCTCAGGTGCAGGTGCTTGGCGGTCGATTCGATGATGCGCAGATTGGCCTGGTGCGGCACCAGCCAGTCGACATCGGCCTGATCGATGCCGGCGGCCGCCAGCGTTTCCTTGGCGACATCGGCCAGCGCACGGACGGCAAACTTGAACACCGCGCCACCATCCATATAGATCCACGGCGAACCTTCAATCTGGCCCTGCTTCAGGTAACCCGGGGTCTTCAGGATGTCGCGATAGCGGCCGTCGGCGTGCAGTTTCGACGCCAGGATGCCCGGCTCGTCCGACGCCTTGAGCACCACGGCGCCGGCGCCATCACCGAACAGCACACAGGTGGTCCGGTCTTCCCAGTTGAGCAGATTGGAGAGCTTTTCGGCACCGATGACGACAGCACAACGCGCCGCGCCCGACTTGATCATCGCGTCGGCAACGGATAGCGCGTAGACGAAACCGGCACAGACGGCCTGCACATCGAACGCCGGGAAGCCATGCAGGCCGAGCTTGTCCTGCACCGTGCACGCGGTCGACGGGAACACATGGTCCGGCGTCGTCGTCGCGACGATGATCAGGTCGACCTCGCTACGCTCGGTGCCTGCGGCATCAAGCGCACGCTCGACCGCCTTGAGCGCCATATCGGACGTCATTTCACCATCGGCAGCCAGATGACGCTGGCGAATCCCGGTGCGGGTGGCGATCCACTCGTCGCTGGTATCGACGCGCTGAGCCAGCGCCTCGTTGGTCAGAATGTGTTCAGGCAGGTAGGAGCCGGTTCCGGCGATGCGCGCGTACATGAATGCTTCCTGCGTATGGGTTTATTGATCCGCCGCCGCAGCCGGGTGGGCAGCGAGGTCGGCAAGTTGTTGCTGCACCTGTTCGGCGATGCGCTGGGTCACACCCGCACGCGCCTCATCGGCAGCCTGCTTCAGCGCCCAGTAAAACGCCATCCGGTCGGCGCCGCCATGACTTTTGACAACGATGCCCTTGAGGCCGACCAGCGACGCGCCGTTGAAGCGACGCGGATCGACACGCTTCTTGAAGCGCGCCAGCACCGGCCATGCCAGCATCGCCAGCGCCCTGGTGAACAGATTGCGGGTGAATTCCTCGCGCAGGAAACGCTCCATCATCTTGGCGATGCCTTCGGAGGTTTTCAGCGCGACGTTGCCGGTAAAACCGTCGGTCACAATGACATCGACCGCGCCCGAGTACAGGTCGTTCCCTTCGACGTTGCCGACGAAGTTCATCCGGCTCGCGCGCAGCAGCTCGGCGGTCTGTTTGATCGTATCGGTGCCCTTGATGTCTTCGGAACCGATATTGAGCAGACCGACCGTCGGCGCATCCTTGCCCTTGACCGCCGCGACCAGTGACGAGCCCATGACCGCGAACTGCACCAGTTGCAGCGGCGTGCAATCGACGTTGGCACCAAGGTCGAGGACGCAGGTTTCCGAGCCCTTGATCGAGGGCATCATCTTGGCGATCGCCGGACGCTCGATCCCGTCGATGGTCTTCAGCACGAAACGCGCCGTCGCCATCAGCGCCCCGGTGTTGCCGGCCGACACACAGGCGTGCGCCTCGCCGGATTTGACGAGGTTGATCGCCACGCGCATCGACGAGTCTTTCTTGTTCTTCATCGCCGATTGCGGCGACTCGTCCATCGTCACGACTTCGCTGGCGGCATGGACGCGCAGACGCGGACCCAACTGCGCTTTATGCGCCTTGAGTTCGGCGTCGATCGCATCGGGCAAGCCGACGAGGACGACATTGACGTGGGGGTATTGTTCGAGGAAATGCAGGACGGCCGGCACGGTGACGTGAGTCCCGTGGTCGCCGCCCATCGCATCGACAGCGACAGTAATGTCCATAGCAGACAAGGCAGAATCCAGAATGGCGAACGGCGCAAGCGAGATGGCTCGCTTGCGCCGTTATCATAACCGATTGGTTATAAATGCGTTTTTGCGCAGGACTTATTCGCCCTTGGCCTTGATCACGCGACGGCCTTTGTAGAAACCGTTCGGCGAGATGTGGTGCGGGCGGTGCACTTCACCGGTTTGCGCGTCGACCGACAGCGCCGGAGCGGTCAGGAAATCGTGCGCACGATGCATGCCGCGCTTGGACGGGGACTTCTTATTCTGTTGAACGGCCATGATAAAACTCCTTGAAAACCAGAAAAAACTACTGTTTCAGTTACTCCGCTTTCCTGGTTTTCATTTGAGCCAGGACAGCAAACGGATTCGGCTTGGTACTACGTTGCAGCGGTTCATCGCCGGGCGCTGCGCATTGCACATGCAGCGGCGCGTACGGCAGAGCCAGCAGCACTTCTTCTTCGATCAGCGCCGGTACATCAAGCGCGGGATCGATCAGCACCGTTTCGAGCGTTTCGTCGAGTTCCGCGGCCTCGTCGGCCTGCTCCTCGGTCGGAAACTGCGTCAGTACGGTACCCACATCGAGTGACCACGCCATCGGCGCAAGGCAACGCTGGCATACGAGCTGCAACTCGCCCGATACCTTCAGGCGTAGACGCGGGCGTTCGAAGCGGTCGACCGATCCAGCCAGCGACCAGCGGATTTCACCGCCATTACTTGCCAGCTGATCACTCAGCCGCAACATCGCCGCAACCGGGATCACCCCGTCGAGCACGCCACCCTCGCGGGCAAATTCGGCGCTGTGAATGACCGTCATACCCATGAGCCAACGAACCAGAAACCGCGCATGATATAATTTCCCGCCTACCGATGTCAAAACCTTTCCGCCCGGCGCGACGGATTTCCAATGCAAAAACAAAAGCTTCGCTCGCCAGCCCTCGTGCTGGCCTCCACCTCGCGCTATCGGCGCGAACTGCTCGAACGCCTGCATCTGCCGTTCGACACCGCCAGCCCCGACGTCGACGAGACGCCGCTGGCCGATGAAACCGCGGCGCAAACCAGCCTGCGCCTGGCCATCGCCAAGGCCGTCGCGCTGGCGTCGCGTTTCCCTGATGCCTTGCTGATCGGCTCGGATCAGGTCGCACTGCTCGACGGCGTCCAGCTCGGCAAGCCCGGCACCCACGAACGCGCCGTCGCGCAACTGAAAGCCATGCGCGGCCGGACCATCGAGTTCCACACCGCGGTGGCACTGCACAACGCCGCCAGCGGCCGCACCCAGACACACACCGACGTCACCCGCGTGACCATGCGCGATGCCGACGACGCAACGATCGAACGCTATCTATTGAAAGAGCAGCCCTACGATTGCGCCGGCAGTGCCAAAACCGAAGGTCTCGGCATTGCGCTGATCGCAGCGATCGAGTCGACCGATCCGGCGGCCATCATCGGCCTGCCGCTGATCGCGCTGATCGACATGCTGGCTGAAGAAGGCGTCGCCATCCTATGAGCAAGGGCATCCTCTACCTGATTCCGGTACCACTGGCCGACGACACGCTCGCCAGCGTGTTGCCGGCCGAGGCGCTGGGCATCGCCCGTACGCTGACGCACTTCGTCGTCGAAGCGCCGAAGACCGCCCGCGCCCATCTCAAGCTGTTCGGCACGCCGCACGAGCTGCGCAGCCTCGATTTGCGCGAGCTGAACGAACACACCAAGGACGGCGAACTCGCCGACCTGCTCGCACCGCTGCTGGCCGGCCACGATGTCGGGCTGATGTCCGAAGCCGGTTGCCCCGGCGTCGCCGACCCCGGCGCACGACTGGTGCGGCTGGCGCACGCACGCGGCATTCGCGTCGCACCACTGGTCGGCCCGTCGTCGATCCTGCTGGCGCTGATGGCGTCGGGCGCCAACGGCCAGAAGTTCCGTTTCAACGGCTACCTGCCAGCCAATGATGGCGAGCGGCTCGCGGCGATTCGGGCCTTCGAGGCCAGCTCGCGCAAGGAGAAACAGGCCGAGCTGTTCATCGAAACGCCGTACCGCAACGACGCGCTGTTCGCGGCGCTGCTGCAGCATTGCAGCCCTACAACGCACCTCACCGTCGCCCGCGAGCTGACCGGCAGCGAAGAGTGGGTCAAAAGCCAGACCGTCGCCGACTGGCGCCGCGCGGGGAAGCCCGAGCTGCACAAGCGGCCGACCGTCTTCGTCCTCAGCGCAGACTAAGGCCCTGCACTTCTGATGTGTCACGGCAGCTTGCACACGCTGCCGTGAGATCACCGCAGAACAGCGCCTGAACACGCCGTAGCACGCTGGCGCTTGGGTACGCCAGCGGACTGCGGTAGGCTCGATCCGACCCACCGATTCCCCCGCCACACGAGACCGCCATGAGCCGATTCTGGAGCCCGATCGTCCACACGCTGACCCCTTACGTTCCGGGTGAGCAGCCGAAGCTGCAAAACCTCGTCAAGCTCAATACCAACGAGAACCCGTACGGCCCGTCGCCGAAGGTGCTCGCCGCGCTGCACGACGCCAACAACGACGCGCTGCGCCTGTATCCGGACCCGAACGCCGACCAGCTCAAGGATGCGATCGCCACCTACCACGGCCTCAAGCGCGAACACGTCTTCGTCGGCAACGGCTCGGACGAAGTGCTGGCCCACGCTTTCTGTGCGCTGCTCAAGCACGACAAGCCGCTGCTGTTCCCGGACATCAGCTACAGCTTCTATCCGGTGTATTGCGGGCTGTACCAGATCGACTACCGCACGGTGCCGCTGAATGACGCGTTCGAGATCGATGTCGCAGACTACGAAGGCGATGCCGGTGCGATCATTTTCCCGAACCCGAACGCACCGACCGGCCGGCTGTTGCCGCTGGCCGATATCGAGCGGCTACTGCAGCGCCAACCGGACGCGGTCGTCGTCGTCGACGAGGCCTATATCGATTTCGGCGGCGACAGCGCATGTACGCTGATCGAGCGCTATCCGAACCTGCTGGTGGTGCAGACACTGTCGAAAAGCCGCTCGCTCGCCGGCCTGCGCGTCGGCTTCGCGCTCGGCCACCCGCAACTGATCGAGGCGCTTGAGCGCGTCAAGAACAGCTTCAATTCCTACCCGCTCGACCGCCTCGCCATCGCCGGCGCCAGCGCCTCGTTCGCCGACGAAGCCTACTTCCGCGCGAGCTGCGACAAGGTCATCGCCAGCCGCGAAAAGCTGAGCGCAGCGATGCGCGAACTGGGCTTCGACGTACTGCCGAGCGCGGCGAACTTCGTGTTCGCCCGCCACCCGCAACACGACGCCGGTCAGCTGGCGGCCGGGCTGCGCGAGCACGGCGTGATCGTCCGCCACTTCAAGGCGCCGCGCATCGATCAGCATCTGCGCATCTCGATCGGCACCGACGCCGAATGCGATGCGTTGATCGCCGCATTGCACACGCTGCTGCGCTAAGCGATGAAAACGGGCTTGTGGCTGCTGCTGGTGGCCGGCGTCGTTGCCGGCCCGGGCTGGTATATCTATGCACGCTTTTTCTCGGGCCAGCTGCTCGCCAGTCATCCGCTGCAGCAGTCAGCGGCGGTGCAATCGATCACCCAGACGGTCAGCCTCGACCAGGGGCCGATCGGCATCGTCCTCAAGGGCAATATCGGCGGCCGGCGCTTCGGCCCGGAAAACCGCGCCGATTTCGCCATCGAGGTGCGCCAGAACGGTCAGCTGCTGAGCAAGGAAGTACTGGTCTTCGTCGATGCCAAAACGGCGTCCGATACGGCGCCGGACCGCACGCCGAACCGGCTGGGGCTGGCACCGATCACGCTGACGCGCGGCGGCACGCTGGAGATCAGCGTCACGGCCACCGGCGAACAGTCGCTGCCGGTTCACGAGCTGATGCTCGACATCCGCGGCGGCGTGCGCCCCTCGCCGATGCATTGGCTGCTCGCCGGCGCATTGCTCGCCGTCGGTGCTGCGATCATGCTGATCCTCGGCAGCCGCCGCTAGAGCCCCCCCCCGTTAGGTGGTTACGCCTGTGCATTTTGCCTCCGTCCGATGCTCGGAATCCTCGTGGACTCCATGTCCACTCCGGCTCCTGCGCTTCGGGCGGAGCCAAACTGCCTTGGCTCGCTCACCCACCGGGATAGTCTCCCGACTCAATCACCACCAATAAAAAACACGCCAGCATGCCGGCGTGTTTTTTATTGGTCGATCTTGACGCAAGCCACTCAAGCCGTGCGTCGCGCAAAATCCCTGGGCCGGAATCCCAGCAAGGCCAGCACGCCGAAGTAGGCGCCGATGCCCGAGGCCACCAGCAGCGTCAGCCGCAACAGGCGCGAAGCCATATGCCCGGTATCCCACGGCGGCATCAGAGCCATGACGCCAAACAGCACCGCCGCCATCGCCACCACGGCGACGAGCAGCTTGATGCAGAACATCCACCAGCCCGGCTGCGGCTGGTAGATGTTCTGACTGCGCAGCTTCCAGAACAGCAGGCCCGCATTGAAGCAGGCGCCAAGGCCGATGGCCAGCGCCAGGCCGGCGTGCTGTAGATGCCAGACAAAGGCCAGGTTCATCAGCTGTGTCACCGCCAGCGTCAGCAGGGCAATCTTCACCGGCGTACGGATATTCTGCCGAGCGTAGAAACCTGGCGCCAAGACCTTGACCAACAGCAGACCGACGAGGCCGACCGAGTAGGCAATCAGCGCGTACTGGGTCATCAGCGAATCATGGGCGCTGAACTTGCCGTACTGGAACAGCGACGCCGTCAGCGGCTCGGCGGTGATCGCCAGCCCGACGGCCGACGGCAGCGCCAGCAGCAGACACAGGCGCAGCCCCCAGTCGAGCAGCACCGAGTAACCGGCGGCGTCCTTGCTGGCATGGGTTTTCGACAGCGACGGCAACAAGATGGTCCCGAGCGCGACGCCGAGCACGCCGGACGGGAACTCCATCAGCCGGTCGGCGTAATACATCCACGACACCGAGCCCGAGACCAGGAAGGACGCGAAGATCGTATTGATGATCAGCGATACCTGGGTGACCGACACACCGAGCACCGCCGGCCCCATCTGCTTGAGCACGCGCCAGACGCCGGCATCCTTCATATTCAGACGCGGCAGCACCAGCATGCCGATTTTCTTCAGGTGCGGCAGCTGATACCCCAGTTGCAGCACGCCGCCGGCGAGCACCGCCCAGCCCAGCGCCAGCACCGGCGGATTCATGTGCGGCGACACCCACAGCGCGAACGCGATCATGCTGATGTTCAGAAACGTCGGCGCGAACGCCGGCACCGAAAAACGGTTCCAGGTATTCAGCACCGCGCCAACCAGCGAGGCGAGCGAGATCAACAATATATAAGGGAAGGTGATGCGCAGCAGCGAGCTGGTCAGCGCAAACTTCTCCGGCGTATCGACAAAACCGGGCGCCGACGCCCAGATCACCCAAGGTGCGGCGAGCATGCCGATGATCGTGACCACCGCCAGCACCAGCGTCAGCAGCCCGGCGATATAGGCCACGAAGGTGCGCGCGGCGTCCTCGCCCTGCTGGCTCTTGTACTCGGCCAGGATCGGCACGAAGGCCTGAGAGAACGCGCCCTCGGCGAAAATCCGCCGCAGCAGGTTCGGCAACTTGAAGGCGACGAAGAACGCGTCGGTCATCAGCCCCGCACCGAAAGTCCGGGCGACGATGGCATCGCGAGCAAAACCGAGAACGCGTGAAACCAGCGTCATCGAACTCACGGCGGCGAGCGATTTGAGAAGATTCATGGCAGCCAGCGACTTTGGAAAACGCTGCGGATAATACGCCGTCCAGCCGGCTCGGGCAGCGTGCATTTGTATCCGGACTTGCATCCTGCGGCACAAGGCGATAAAATCGCGGGTTTTCAAGGCTGGCTTCGGGCCACGCCCGATTTCCAACCACATCCGTTATTTGGAGTTGACAGAATATGGCTAACAGCGCCCAAGCTCGCAAGCGTGCGCGTCAGGCTGAACAAGCCCGCCAACACAATGCCAGCCAGCGTTCGGCGTTCCGCACCGCGATCAAAAAGGTGCTGAAGGCGATCGACGCAGGTGATAAGGCTGCCGCACAAGCGACCTATCAGGCATCGGTGTCGATCATCGACAGCATTGCCGACAAGAACATCTTCCACAAGAACAAGGCCGCTCGTCATAAGAGCCGTCTGTCCGCTGCCGTCAAGGCAATGGCTGCTTAAGCAGTCTGCAGGAAGACAAAACCCCGGTCCAGGCCGGGGTTTTTTTATGCCGCCATGACACTCCTGCACCGAAATGCGCTGAACCACGGCGGGGCCGTCTACCCATTGGCCTGGCCCCGTGTTCTAGCTATGCCTTCATCGCCTCGATCAAGGCCCTCAGCCCGGCAGACTGGTGCCTGCGGCTAGGAAAATAAAGAAAAAGGCCCTCTTCGACGGCACACCAGTCTTCGAGGCAGGCCGTCAACCGGCCGTCTCGCAGGTAAGGCGCCGCTCTATCCTCCCAGACATAGGCCAGGCCCAAGCCTCGCGCCGCGGCGTCCACCATCAACTCCTGACTATCGACCGTCAATTGGCCGTTTACCTCGACCCGAACAATTTCGCCGTTTTTGAAGAACTCCCAATTGAATATCGTGCCACTCGGAAAGGCATAGCGGATACACGTGTGATGCTTCAGCTCATACGGCGCGATCGGCATCTGCTTGCCCGCGAAATAGCTTGGCGAACCGACAACGGTAAAGCGGAAACTCGACTTGATCCGAACCGCGATCATGTCCTGCGAAAGACGCTCACCAAAACGAATGCCCGCATCGTAGCCTTCCTCGACGATGTCGATCAGCGAGTCGGTGGCGACCACTTCCAGTTTCAGTCCGGGATTCCCCTTCAGCAGCGCCTCCATCGCGTCGCCGAGTACGAAGGGCGCGATCGAGTTGGGCACATTGATCCTGACCGTACCGAAAGGCGTAGCGCGGAATGAGTTCAGGTCGTCCACGGCGGCCCGCATGTCCATCAGCGCCGGACTCAGTCGGGCAAACAGCATTTCTCCGGCTTCGGTCAGCGAAACGCTGCGCGTGGTGCGATGAAAAAGGCGCACCCCCACTCGGGTTTCGAGGCTGCGTATCGAATGGCTCATCGCCGAGGACGAGGTGCCTCGTTCGGTGGCTGCCTGCCGGAAGCTCAGGTGCTTCGCGACCGCAGCAAACGCGGCAAGTTCGGCCAGTTCAGTACTTTCCATTGATGAACACCATTCAGCACCGTACGAAAGATTAGCTACTTTATCGCATCAATAGCGATCTCCAGAATAGCCTCCACGGAATAAGCGGAAAGCCGCACCTTCCTGTTCCTTTGGCCCAACTTGTTGAATCTGGAGAAATCAATGCGCACTCCCGTCCCCCCCCAAACGCTTGCCGGAAAAGTCGCCCTGGTCACCGGCGCGAGCTCCGGCATCGGCCGCGCCACGGCCATCGAACTCGCCCGTCGTGGCGCCAAAGTGGTCGCCAGCGCGCGCCGCCAGTCCGAAATCGAGGCGCTTGTCGCCGAGATCAAGGACGAAGGTCACGAAGCAAGCGCCGCTGTCGCCGACATCAACATTGAGCAGGATGTGATCGATTTGGTCGCAAAGACAATCTCGACCTACGGCCGTATCGATATCGCCTTCAACAATGCCGGCACCGAGGGCGCACTCTCGCCCTTCGTCGAGCAGAGCAACGAAACCTATGACACGATCTTCAATGCGAACGTGCGCGGCGTGTTCTGGTCGATGAAACACGAGGCCAAGGCCATGCTCGCGCAGGGCGGCGGCACCATCATCAATAACGCCTCGATGGGCGGGGTGATCGGCTTTGCCAACGCCAGCCTCTATATCGCCAGCAAGCATGCCGTGCTCGGCCTGACCAAGACGGCCGCGATCGAACTGTTCAAGCAGGGCGTGCGCGTCAATGCCGTCAATCCCGGCATTATCGACACGCCACTCCAGGATCGCATCTGGCCGAGCACCGAGGCGAAGGACGCTTTCGCCGCGGCTACCGTTCCCGGCCGGGCTGGCGCCGCCGAAGAAATCGCGACCGTCGTCGCGTTTCTCGCCTCGGATGACGCGGCGTTCGTGTCCGGCCACGGCCTGCTCATCGACGGCGGCTATTCGATCGCCTGACCACACTCGGCAGATTCCAAAGCATGAACAGCCGGTCGCGGCGGATGGTTATCTACCGCGACCGGCTGACCACGCACATCGATCGCAACCTGGCCCTGCCGCTGCCGGAAGGTGGCTTGCGCTTCGTCCGGAATCTCCAGCCGAGGACAACACTGCATTGGCCGCTAAGCGACTTGCATTCAGCCCTTGGCGTAGGCCATTTTTTCGCTCCTTGCCACGCCAGTCCTCGCCCAACTGGTCTTACTCTGGACCACCGTCCACACCACTTCGATGCAGACGTCACATGACGGGCACCTTGTCACCGTTCGGTGGGCTGCGTCATCGGCACGACGCTGCGCCGGCCATTAGTCCACGACCAATGGCTGTCAACCGTAGCAAGCACCGCAAAATCCAATACGAATTGTCCAATTAACTACATTTCTTCAGCAGCATAAAGTCAAATACATCTCTGTTTTTAAAGTAGAAAACAAACATCATCTCCATCTGGAAAAGTAGTTTCCCTTAGCCACGATTACTGCATCGCAACATCCCAGCCCGCCCCTCCTCCATCGCGCCGATTGACGCCGGACTGTCGCATCGAAGCTAATGCTCGACTGTTGCCCGTGATGGCGACAATCGCACCGGGATAAGACCAATACACATCCCCCGGTTTCCATTCCTCGGAAGGAGATTGACAGCAATGTTGCACCACCGTCGCTTTGCCCTGGCCGCGCTCCCTGCGGCCCTGTTCGCTGTACAAGCCTTTGCCGCCTACCCGGCATGGCAGGAAGGTCAGACCTATACCGCCGGCACTTATGTGTCCTACAGCGGCAATGATTACCAAGCGCTGGTGACCCACACCGCCTACGTCGGCGCCAACTGGAATCCGGCTTCGAGCCCGACGCTGTGGAAGCTGATCGGTGCCAGCACCGGCACCCCGAGCCCGACTCCGACCGCAACGCCTACCCCGGCACCGACGCCGACCGCGACCCCCACACCCGCACCGACACCAGCTCCGACCCCCGCCCCAACGCCGGCGCCGACACCAGCGCCGACACCGTCGGGTGTCTGCTACGCGGCCTGGTCGAGCAGCACCGCCTACAACGGCGGCGCCAAAGTGACCTACAACGGCCGCAACTATCAGGCTAAGTGGTGGACACAGGGCAACGTGCCGTCGAGCAGCGTCGGCGAAGGCCAACCGTGGACCGACCTCGGCGTCTGCGGCAGCACCCCGACACCTGCCCCGACACCGGCTCCGACACCGGCTCCGACACCGGCTCCGACGCCTGCTCCGACGCCTGCTCCGACGCCTACTCCGACGCCTGCTCCGACGCCTGCTCCGACGCCTGCTCCGACACCGGCTCCGACACCCGCTCCGACACCGGCTCCGACACCGGCGCCGACACCGGCCCCGACACCGTCCGGCAAGAAGATGACCGGTTCGTACTTCACCCAGTGGGGCGTCTATGACCGTGCCTACTTCGTGAAGGAAATCGACACCAGCGGCGCCGCCGCCAAGCTCGACTTCATCAACTACTCGTTCGGCAATATCTACAAGCAGGCCGACGGCACCTACAAGTGCGACAGCGGCATCAACAAGGCCGAACCGGGCGCGACCAACCCGAACGCTTCGGACGCCGGCACCGGCGGCGATTCGTGGGCCGATTACCAGATGGATTACGCGGCCAACCAATCGGTCAGCGGCGTGGCCGACGTCTGGGAAAACAAGCTCAAGGGCAACTTCAACCAGCTCAAGCAGTTGAAGGCCAAGTATCAGAACCTGAAGGTGGTGATCTCGCTCGGCGGCTGGACCTGGTCCAAGTGGTTCTCGGCTGCTGCGGCAACCGACGCAGGCCGCAAGGCACTGGTGAGCTCGTGCATTGATGTGTACATCAAGGGCAACCTGAAGAAGTCGGGTGGCGATCCGGCCGGTGGCGCAGGCGCCGCTGCGGGCATCTTCGACGGCATCGATATCGACTGGGAATACCCGGGCGGTGGCGGTCAGCCGTACAACACCAGCAGCGCGGCCGACAAGCAGAACTTCACCTTGTTGATGGCCGAGTTCCGCAGCCAGCTCGACGCGATCGGCAACACCAACGGCAAGCACTACGTGCTGACCGCAGCGATCGGCGCCGGCAAGGACAAGATCGACAACACCGAGCCGGCCAAGTACAGCCAGTACCTGGACTGGGTCAACGTGATGAACTACGACTATCACGGCTCGTGGGAACTGCCGGGTGCAGCGACCTTCCATTCGAACCTGTTCGCCGATCCGGCCGATCCGTACGCGGGTACGCCGGCGCAGTATTACAACACCGACTATGCGATCAAGTATCTGATCCAGAACGGCATGCCGGCCAACAAGCTCAACGTCGGCATCCCGTACTACGGTCGCGGCTGGAGCGGTGTACCGGCGGGTCCGAACGGCAATGGTCTGTACCAGACCGGCACCAAGGCCGGCAAGTGCTACGCCACGCCGTGCGACGAGCCGGGCTATCAGGACTACCGCCTGCTGGTGAACGCACCGGGCCAGACCTATGTCCACCCGGTGACCAAGCAGCTGTGGAAGTTCGACAGCGATACGTTCTACAGCTACGACGATTCGGCAGTGATCGCAACCAAGGCCGACTACGTCAAGGCCAATGGTCTCGGCGGTCTGTTCAGCTGGTCGCTGGACGGCGACGACGCCAACGCAACGTTGACCAAGGCCATGGCCAAGATCAATCCGTAAGCGTGTAGTGCCTCCATCATTGATAGCCCCGGCCTGGCCGGGGCTTTTTTCATGGCGGCAGAATTCCAACAATTACCGTCAAATTGCTTTCCAGAAATGAAATGTTTCGCCAGCATGGCTGTTTTTGTCCGATCAACAGGAGAAGACGCATGAATCTGGTTTACGCAAAAGAGAAGACGCTGTTCGCGGTGATGGTCGTGCTGGCCAGCATCGTCTGGCTGGCGCTGATTCTCGGCACGCTCGGCATCGCGCTCTTGTATGTGCTGATGGGCTTTCTGGTTTATCTCGTGACCCAGTCGGCCTTCATTTCCTACCTACGCGGCACCGCGGTTCACGTCACTGACGCGCAGCTGCCGCAGCTGTATCAGCGTATCCAGCACTGCGCGCGCAAACTGGAGATCCGCGACGTGCCCGAGGCCTTCGTGCTGCAGGCCGACGGCATGCTCAACGCACTGGCGACCAAATTCCTCGGCCGCCGCTATATCGTGCTGTTCTCGTCGGTGCTCGATGCACTCGAAGACCACCCGGAGGCGATCGACTTCTACATCGGCCACGAACTCGGCCACCTGCGCCGCAACCATCTGAACTGGTCGCCGTTCCTGATGATCGTCAGCTGGATTCCCTTCCTTGGTGCCGCCTACCGCCGCGCTCAGGAATACACCTGCGATCGCCATGGCCTTGCCTGCTGCGACAACCCGCTCAACGCGCAACGCGCCATCGCCACGCTCGCCGCTGGCGGCAGCTACGCCCAGGTCGATGCCCAGCGCTACAGCGGCCAGATCGACTGGTCGCGCGGTTTCTGGATGTCGTTCCACGAGCTGGTGTCGAGCTACCCGTGGCTGACCAAGCGCATGTACGCCGTCCAGGAACTGTCGGCTGGCCGCGAACCGAACATGCCCAAGCGCAATCCGCTGGCCTTCGTACTGGCGCTGTTCGTCCCGAACGCCGGCACCGGCGCAGCCGGTTCACTGATCCTCGTCGCGATGATCGGCATCATGGCGGCGGTGGCAATCCCGGCCTACAAGCAGTACCAGCAACGTGCGGCCGAGGCATCGCTTGGCCTGTCGCACGACGACTACAGCAGTGAAGAAGCCAATGTGGCAGCCGCCGCCGAGCATGCCGTCACCGCGGCAGAGAAAAGCGAGGCCGAAGATCTGGCTGAGGCCGAAAAGCAGGCAATCGAAGCACGCGCCGCGCTGGAAGCGGTCCAGCGGGAAATCGTCGCCCGCCAGCCGACCGGCAGCAAGGAATAAACCGGTAGCAATCATGCAAAACGGCCACCCGAAGGTGGCCGTTTTGTATTGGGCGCAAGTGACGCTTAGGCAGCGCGCTTCTTGAACTCGTAGGTGCGGGTATCGATTTCGATGCGGTCACCGATGTCGATGAAGGCCGCCACCGGCAGCTCGTAGCCCGAGCCCTTCAGCTTGCCCGGCTTCATGACCTTGCCCGACGTGTCGCCGCGGACGGCCGGTTCGGTGTATTCGATTTCGCGGACGATGGTCGTCGGCAGCTCGACCGAGATCGCCTTGCCTTCGTAGAAGGTCACTTCACAGAGGTCTTCCATGCCATCGACGATGAAGTTGACGGCTTCGCCGACGTTTTCGGCTTCGACTTCGTACTGGTTGAACTCGGTGTCCATGAACACGTACATCGGGTCAGCGAAGTACGAGTAGGTGCATTCCTTCTTGTCGAGGACGACGACGTCGAACTTGTCGTCGGCCTTGTACACCGCTTCCGACGCGCCGTCGGACAGCAGGTTCTTCATCTTCATTTTCACGACGGCGGAGTTGCGGCCGGACTTGTTGTATTCGGCTTTTTGAACGACGAGCGGCTGGCCGTCGACCATGATCACGTTGCCGGGACGGACTTCTTGTGCGGTTTTCATGCAGGATTCCTGAACAGCAAAGGCGGTTGGAGTTTGAAATAACTCGCTATTTTAGCTTGGCCCGCACGAAGTTGACCAGATTGTCGGCCAAATTGCCGTTGGCGAGCAGACGTTCGGCCCAGATGCCGGCGTAATCGCGCAGCTGCGGCAGCGCAGCGGCAAAGGCCGGCCATGCGGCGCCAGCGCCTTGGCCAAGATTCCATGCACGGATAAACGCCGTTGCCGCCGCCCGCGTCGCCGCCGGCAGATCGGCCAGGTACAGCGCCAGCCAAGCATCGAGTTTCTCCAGATGCGCGCCGTCGGCCTGGCGGTAGATGTGCCAGACCAGCGGCGTCCGCGCCCACTGTGCCCGCACGAAGCTGTCTTCGCCACGGACGAAATTGAGGTCGCAACTCCACAACAAGCGATCGTAATCGGCCTGACTGACGAAAGGCAGCACGCTGATCGTCAACGCCCCCCGCTCGCGCGTCGCCCCCGCGGTCACCGCCTCGCCGAGCCACGCCTGCAGCTGCGGCAAGACGCGACCTTCGGGCACCAGGCAATGCATCGGCGCGGCACCGGTCGCCCAGGCGTCGAGCAGCTCGGCGAGCGCGTCGTTTTCGTAAGCGAACAAGGACGTCAGTAGTGCGCCAGCGCGTGGCTGGACGCCCAGCGAGTCAAGGAAGTGCGCACGCGCGTGTTCACCCCAGCCAGCCCGGGCGGCACGCATTTCGCGCTCGGCGATCAAGCCGCCGGTTTCAGCAGTGAAGCCCGGAAAGAAGAAGAATTTCTGCAAGCCATGCCCCTGCGGGCTGGCCAGCTGGTGGCAGCCCGCCACCCACTGTTCGGCCGAGAGGTATTCCAGATTCAGCCAGACCGGTGGCGTAGCCTGCGGCGCGCGCATCAGGGCGACGACCGACGCCGGCACCGAACAGGCAAATGCCTCGATGAGCACTTCACCGAGTTCGTCGACGACGGTTGCGTCGTCCCAGCGCTCGACGGTGACGCCATGCAGCCATTGCGTGCGCGCATGCGCCGAGGCATCCGGGCACAAACGGGCCAGGCTGGCCGGATCGTCCAGCCACAGCACGACGTGAATGCCGAACTCGTCGTGCAACTGGCGCGCCAGCCGCCAGCAGACGCCGATATCGCCAAAGTTGTCGACCACTTTGCAGAACACATCCCAGCGGCGCGCAGTCACTTCGCGCTCCAGAGGCAGTCGTTCGAGCATGGCTTGGCAATCCATGGCAATCGGCCGGAAATGAAGAAATACATTGGGTAGACGTACAGGTCGTCGATCGGTTCTTACCGTTCGGCGGCCCATCCTTGAAATGGTATCGCGGCGAATTTTACCCGATCCGCCCCGACGCCTGCGCAGCAAGCGCCACGGCCCGGACAGCAACAGGTCTCAACGCCCCTGCCGGTTTGATACCAATTGGATAACCGGCTGTTTCGGCGTGATATTCGGGGTGTGCAAGGCATTGAGGCAAAGCGGATAGACAGAAAAAATGAATGTTCATGTCGCGAAACTGATTCGCTACCTGAGGCCATTCAATCAACAACAAGTAGGACGGAGCACGATGAACAAAAAACAACATGCCAGAGCCGCCCGGCTTTGCGCGGCTTTGCTGATGGCTGCCGGCGTCATGATCGCCCACGCGGCACCAGCCTGGCAGGAAGGCAATACCTATACCGCCGGCACCACCGTGAGTTACAACGGCCACGACTATCAGGCGCTGGTCACCCATACCGCCTATACCGGCGCCGGCTGGAATCCGGCGTCGACGCCGACGCTGTGGAAAGACCTCGGCGTCACCGGCGGTACCCCGACGCCAACGCCGACCCCGGCACCGACGCCAGCCCCCACCCCGGTGCCGACACCCGTACCGACACCGGCCCCCACGCCAGCGCCGACGCCCAAACCAAGCCCGGTGCCAACGCCGGCACCGACGCCTGCCCCCACCCCGGCGCCGACGCCCGTGCCGACCCCTGCGCCGTCGGCCTGCTCGGTGTGGAAATCCGGTCTGGCGGTCAGCGCCGGCCAATCGGTGCTGTACAACGGCAACAGCTACAAGGCACTGGTGACCCACACAGCGCAAACCGGCTGGGAGCCGGCGAACGTCGCGGCGTTGTGGCAACCGGACAGCGTTTGCGCGACCCCGGCACCGACGCCGGGCGGCCCGACGCCGACGCCGGCACCAACCGCGCCGTTCTGCGCACCGGACTGGGTCTCGAACAAGATTTATCCGAAGGGCAAGGTCGTCGGCTACAAGGGTGCCGCGTACGAGGCACTGGTCGATACCTACGCGATCCCGCCGGACAGCACCGTTTACACCAACCAGTGGAAAATCGTCGGCGTGCCGAAGGGCGATCTGTGCCCGGTGACCGTGCCGAACAATGTCAACTACGGCGCCGCCGTCCCGGTGACCGGCAACCCGAATTCGGGCGTGGTCAAACCGGCCGGCGCGATCGGTACTGCCCGCATCGCCAACACCGCGTCGACCGCACCGGCCGGCACCCGTGGCGGCATCAATCCGGCCACCGATCCGGGCGGCAACCATCCGGGCTTCGATTCGGACACCGGCGCCCGCGTCGCCAAGCTGGCTCCGGGCAGCCTGGCGCTGCAACACAACGTCTACAGCACGCAGGCCGGTCAGGAACGCGTGGCCTACCTGGGTGACTGGGCGATCTACGGCCGCCGCTTCGACTTCAGCAAGCTGCCGGTGAAAAACCTCGATCGTCTGGTCTACGGCTTTGCCGGCATCTGCTTCCCGGCGGCCAAGAACACCCAGGATCCGGGCTTCCCGACCACCGCACCGGCCGCGGTCAACCGCACTTGCGGTCTCGGCACGACCAAGCTGCCGGACGGCGCGATGGCGATGGCCGACTACGAGGCCGCGTTCCTGCGCAACCAGCCGGGCGGCCAGGTCGCGAAGATCTCGGGCACCGAAGGCATGTACGAGATCGGCAAGGACGATGTCGGCGGCGTGTTCGGCGTGCTGTACAACCTGCGCAAGGCCAACCCGGCGCTGAAGCTCGACCTGTCGGTCGGCGGCTGGACGCTGTCGGAAGGCTTCCCGTGGATGGCGTCCGACCCGACTCGTCGCAAGGTCTTCGTCGATTCGATCGTGGCCTTCCTCGAACGCTATGACTTCGACGGCATCGATATCGACTGGGAATACCCGGCCAGCGATGGTGCGGTCCCCGGCATGGCACGGGCCGATGATCCGCAGAACTATCTGCAGCTGTTGAAGGATCTGCGCGCGGCCATGGACTGGCTCACCGTCAAGACCGGCAAGAAATATCGCCTGTCGTCGGCGATCCCGGCCACCCAGGGCAAGATCGACAAGCTGGCGTGGACCGAGATCAACCAGTATCTCGACCGGCTGTATGTGATGACCTATGACCTGACTGGCGCATGGGAACGCAACATCAGCCACCACACCCCGCTGAACAACAACCCGAACGCCAACGGTTCGTCCACGGGTTCGTCGGCCAGCTGGATGATCGAGTACCTGAACCGCCAGTACGGTGTGCCGTTCAACAAGATGATGATCGGCGTGGCCAACTACCACCGCAGCAAAGCCATCCTGCCGGGCGACATCACCGAGTACACCAACGGCCTGAAGGGTGATTCGCACTTCGGCGATCCGAACTGGACCGGTGCCGCCTTCATCACCGGCATCGCCGGCGTCGGCAGCTGGGAAGCCGGCGTAGTCGAAGGCTATGACCTGTACCAGAACTACTTCGACCGCGACCTCAAGCCGCGCAATGGCTACCACCTGTACACCGACAAGGCGGCTAACGCCGACTACGCGGTGAACCCGGTCGGCGCCAGCGGCTGGTCGTACATCTCGCTCGAAACACCGCGTACCGCGGGTCTGAAGGCGCAGTACGCCAAGGACAAGGGCCTGGGCGGGGTGTTCTTCTGGCAGATCGAACAGGACAACGGCTACAACCTCAACGCCGTCAACCACGTGCTGGGCAACACGCTCGTGACCGACACCGCTGATGGCAAGCCGCAGAACCAGATCGCCACTTGCGGCGAGAACGTCACTGCAGCCGAGTGCCAGGACCTGATCAAGTCGATCAAGTAATCCGCATCACCCACTCGCACCCCGGTTCACGCCGGGGTGCTTTTGTTCGTTCAAGGACAGGAACACACCCATGCAAGCGAAACTTCTGACCCGCCTGCTCGCAGGCGTCGTCTTCGCCGCCGGCATCATGGCCGCCCACGCCGCCCCCGCCTGGCAGGAAGGCAGCACCTACACCGCCGGCACCACCGTCAGCTACGCCGGCCATGATTATCAGGCCCTCGTCACCCACACCGCCTATACCGGCGCCGGCTGGACGCCATCGTCGACGCCGACGCTGTGGAAGGATCTCGGTGTCACCACCGGCACGACTCCGACTCCGACTCCGACCCCGACGCCGACCCCGACGCCGACCCCGACCCCGACGCCGACGCCGACCCCGACGCCGACGCCATCGGGCAGCTGCACCGCTGCAGCCTGGAACAGCAGTACCGCGTACAACGGTGGTGCCACGGTCAGCTACAACGGTCGCACCTACTCGGCCAAGTGGTGGACACAGGGCGACGTGCCGTCGAGCAATGTCGGCGACGGCAAGGCGTGGAATGACATGGGCGCCTGCGGCCCGGTCAGCCCGACCCCGCCCCCGACTCCGACACCGACACCGACACCGACACCGACACCGACTCCGACTCCGACTCCGACTCCGACTCCGACACCGACTCCGACTCCGACACCGACACCGACACCGACTCCTATCCCGGGTAACGACGGCCTGCCCAAGCACGTGCTGGTCGGCTATCTGCACGCCAGCTTCGCCAACGGCTCGGGCTATATCCGCATGGCGGATGTCTCGGACAAATGGGATGTGATCAATCTGTCCTTCGCCGAACCGACGTCGTCGACCAGCGGCCAGGTCGCGTTCAAGCTGTGCTCGGTTGCCGAGTGCCCGAATGTCGAATCCGAAGCCGACTTCATCGCCGCGATCAAGGCCAAGCAGGCACAAGGCAAGAAGGTGCAGATCTCGATCGGTGGCGCCAATGGTCAGGTCCGGCTGGAATCTGCAGCGGCACGCGACGCTTTCGTCGCATCGGTCTCGGCGATCATCGATCGTTATGGTCTGGATGGTCTGGACGTCGATTTCGAAGGTCATTCGCTGCAGCTGAACGCCGGTGACAACGACGTCGCCAATCCGACCACGCCGGTGATCGTCAACCTGATCAACGCGCTCAAGCAGCTCAAGGCCAAGTACGGCAGCAAGTTCACGCTGACCATGGCGCCGGAAACGTTCTTCGTCCAGCTCGGTTACGCCTTCTACGGCGGCAACTGCTCGGGTTGCGACACCCGCGCCGGCGCCTACCTGCCGGTGATCTACGCGCTGCGCAACGATCTGACCCTGCTGCACGTGCAGGACTACAACTCGGGCCCGATCACCGGCCTCGACAACCAGTACCACACGATGGGCAACGCCGACTTCCACGTCGCGATGACCGACATGCTGCTGAAGGGCTTCAAGGTCGCAGGGACGAACTTCCAGTTCCCGGCGCTGCGTCCGGAGCAGATCGCCATCGGCCTGCCGGCCAATGGCAACGCCGGTGGCGGCTTCACCAGCGTGGCCGACGTGCAGACGGCACTGAACTGCCTGATGAAGGCGGCCGGTTGCGGTAACTACAAGCCTTCAGCGGCCTACCCGGGCCTGCGCGGGCTGATGACGTGGTCGGTCAACTGGGACAAATTCAACAACTTTGAATTCTCGACCCAGCACCGCGCCTACTTCAACGCACTGCCGCAATAAATCGCATCCGGGCGCCGCCAGAACGGTGGCGCCTCGCCACATGCGACAGCACAAGGGCGCCGCAGCAGCGGCGCCCTTGTCACGACCATGCCCCTCAGCCGATATAGCCGGCCAGATGCCAGAAAACCGCGCGGCCGTCGACATCCGGAAAACGTTCGTTCTTCTGGACAATCCGCGACTGCGGTTTGCTCGCCAAGCATTTCCACAGCCCGGCCTGCGGGCACACATCACCACTTCTGCACACGCTGCCAAGCGCATGGCTGCGCAAACTCAAATCCGTCTGGCTCATCCAGCCACCACCGCAAGCAAAAACGTTGCGAATGGCAACATACATCGTCAAATGAAGCCATCGGTAAGAACCCTAATCTTCGCGCCGACGATGGCCGGTTCGATGCCGACACCGGCCTGAGCGACCGGCACCGGCTTCATATCGCCAGCAGGGCCCGCACCTGCGGATGATGATCGACATCGATCGCCGCGTAAAACTGCTCGCCGACCAAGCCATGTACTTCCTGCAGATACGGCGCAGCCTGCCGGGCCGCCCCGAGCGCCAGCAGCGACTTGGCAATCCACAATGAAGCGGCAGGCTGGCGGATCGACAGGCAGAAATCGCGGGCGATCAGCGCGGCCTCTACACACTCGCGGAAGCGGCCGTTCGCGAACAGCGCTTCCGCCCGGCCGCCGTGAATCCAGTAGCGGATCGACCGGTGCCGCAAATGCAGGTCGGCGATCTCGGCGGCGGCTTGCCACTGCAGCAGGCTCGCCGCCTTATGCCCCTCTGCACCCAAACGAATGCCCTCGTTGGCCAGCGCGAATGCCTCCCGCTCTTCCGGCGACATTGCCGCGAGCCGTTCGGCTCTACTGCGTTTCGCCATGGACTCACTCTTTCCTCATGCCGTTGCCCAGGATCGGATCAACCCGGGAAATCGACCTTGGCCGCGTGCTGTGCTTCTTCGGTGGAGTACTTCACCCTGATCTTCTTCGGCGACACGCCAAGCTTCACCAGCGCATTCTTGACTTTATTGGCCCGCGCCACCGCCGCCGCCTTGGCATTGCCGATGTCCTTGCGATCGCAGTAACCGGTAATGACGATGCGTTTGGCTGCCGATGCCTGATCCAGCAGCAGGCGCAGCTGCGCCTGCGCCGCTTCGTCGAGCTTGACGCTTTGGGTCGCGAAAGTGATCAGCGAAGGATCAACGCGCGCCGCCGCGCTCGGCGTAGCTGTGGCCTTGGCGGCGTCGGTCGACGTTGCCTTGGCTGATGGCTTGCCCTGCGCGGCTTCAGCATTGGACGATGGATTCTGCGCACATGCGGACAACAAAACGGCGGCGATCACGACAGCCAGGCGGGACATAAAACCTCCAATTCAGCGAACACGATGGAAAGCAACCCCGTCCATACGGGGTTGGCATAGGGCGTACAGAAAGGTGAAGCGACGAACAACCGCTTGCAAGCCGATCAATTTCTGTCACCAGATCACCAAATATCTGTCACTGAAAGCCATAAAAAGTTCACATCACCGATCTCGCGGCTCGCAGGCGCCAGGTGCAATGCCGCAAACCGGCCGCGACGGCAGCCGGCATCATTCCGCTTCGGCGCGGCCCGGCGGCGTCAAACGCCGTTCAGGCAAACTGCATGACCTCGTCCAGCGCCTTGCGCGGCTTTTGCGGCCAGTTGCCCGCCCTCGGATAACCGGCGGTCACGAGCATCACCGGTACCTCGTCGTCGCCAAGCCCGAATTCCCGGACCACGCCTTCGGGCTCGAAACCGCTCATGGCACCGGTCGCCAGCCCCATGCCCTGCGCGGCAAACATCAGCGTCATCGCCGCGAGCGACGCCGAGCGCACGGCTTCGTCACGCTGCAGCTGCGGGTTGTCGCGATGGCTTCCGCTGGCCTGGGCCACCCAGCTGTCGACGGTCGCCGGCTTGAGGATGCCCGCGTCGAGCGCCGGCTGCAGGGCCCCCGGCAATCCTTCATATGCGGCGAGCGTGCCGCAGATGATGAAGGTCACCGGCGCATCGACCACCTGGGGCTGGCCGTAGGCCACCGCCTGCAGGCGGACCTTGGCACCGGCCGAACGCACCGCGATGAACCTCCAGTTCTGGAAGTTGTAGGCCGACGGGGCACGGGTGGCCAGACGCACCAGCTCTTTCACGGTGTCGTCGGAAACCGGCCGGCTGGCATCGTACTGGCCGGTGGAGGCACGGGTTTCGATCAGGGTTTTGACAATCTCGAACATGGCTTGCTCCTTCTGGAACCGAATTTGAACTGCACGGGGGAATTCACGTTCTTGCGACAGGCACCGCCTGCGTCTGGCTCGACGCCCACTGCACGACGAGGATGCTGCCGAGCACCGTGACCAGTCCGGCCAGCGAGACGGCATTCATGCGCTGCCCCAGCAGCGCCCAGCCGAGAATGACAGCGGTCAGCGGGCTGAGCAGACCCAGCGACGACACCGCGACCGGGGACAGGCGGGCAAGGCCGCGGAACCACAGCACGTAGGTCAGCATGGCGCCGAAGACCGACAGGTAGGCGTAGCCGAGCACTTGCGTCAGGCTCAGCGACGGTAGAGGCGGATCGAGGAGCCCGGCCACCGGCAGCAGCATCAGCCCGCCGGCCAGCAACTGCCAGCCGGTGAAGGCCAGTACCGGCACATCCGGCCGCCAGCGCCGCGCCAGATAGGTGCCGGTCGCCATGCAGGCCGCACCGGCCAGCGCAGCCGCGATGCCGACGGTATCCCACACCGCCCCCGGCGACAGCAGCAGCGCCCCCATGCCCAGCACGCCGAGCACACCGGCGCCCAGCGACAGGCTGGCCGGCTGCTGCCGGTCGATCGCCCAGACGAGGCCCATCACCAGCAGCGGCTGTATTGCCCCGAGCACGGCGGCCAGCCCACCGGGCAGGCGGTAGGCAGCGACGAACAGCAGGGTCTGGAAAAAACCGATGTTCAGCGCAGCCAGCACCGCCAGCCGCCCCCAGTCCCGTCGGGCCGGCAGGCGCCGTACCAGCAGGGTGAGTGCCAGTCCGGCCGGCAGTGTCCGCAGCAAGGCTGCGGTGAACGGCCGGTCCGGCGGCAGGATCGCAGTCGCGACGATGTAGGTCGAACCCCAGATGGCCGGCGCCAGCGCGGTCAGCGCGACATCGGGCCAGACGGAAGCATTGCGCGTTGTCGACATGATAATATCTCGATATCAAGATAAACTCAGTGTGTCGCTGAATTATCTTGAAGTCAAGACAAATGGAGTCCAATCATGAAAACCGGGAAACGGCCGGATGCCGTCGACAACATCCTTGCGCAGTGGCGGCGCGAACGTCCGGATCTGGACGCCAGCCCGATGGGGCCGATCGGCCGCGTGCGCCGCTGTGCCGCGCTGCTGCAGCGGCGGCTCGATGAGACCTTCGCCGAATTCGGCATGAGCAGCTGGGAGTTCGACGTGCTGGCCACACTGCGTCGCGCCGGCGAGCCACACTGCCTGGCACCCACCGCGCTGTTCTCCGCGCTGATGATCACCTCCGGCACGATGACCCACCGCCTGCAGAAACTCGAGGCCGGCGGCTGGATCACCCGCCTGCCCAACCCGGACGACGCGCGCAGCCTGCTGGTGCAGCTGACCGACGCGGGGCTGGCGCAGATCGACCGGGCGGTCGAAGCGCACATCGAGAACGAACGGCGGATCCTGGCCCCGATCGGCGCCGAAGACCTTGCTGCACTGGATGCCCATCTGGCACAGCTGCTGGCCGCGCTGGAGCCCGACGGCGCGTAGACCCGCCGTACACAGGCACTCGCAACCGTTGTCCGGGGTCTCAAGGCTGCTGCAGACCGAGCAACGGGCAAAGAAAAAGGCGTTACGCAATGCGTAACGCCTTTCATTCATGGTGGGCCCTGTGGGGCTCGAACCCACGACCAAAGGATTATGAGTCCTCTGCTCTAACCGACTGAGCTAAAGGCCCGCACCGTAAAGGGGGCCTATCTTATTGCTCGTTGCCCAAACTTTCAAGGAAGCTCTTCAAGCGTTCCGAACGGGTCGGGTGGCGCAGCTTGCGCAAGGCCTTGGCTTCGATCTGCCGGATCCGCTCGCGGGTGACGTCGAACTGCTTGCCGACTTCCTCCAGCGTGTGGTCGGTATTCATGTCGATACCGAAGCGCATCCGCAACACCTTGGCCTCGCGCGGCGTCAGCGTGTCGAGGATTTCCTTGGTCGCTTCGCGCAAACCGGCGTACACCGCGGCCTCGGCCGGCGCCACGGTCACCGAGTCTTCGATGAAGTCGCCCAGATGCGAATCGTCGTCGTCACCGATCGGCGTTTCCATCGAGATCGGTTCCTTGGCGATCTTGAGGATCTTGCGGATCTTGTCCTCCGGCATTTCCATCTTTTCCGACAGTTCTTCCGGCGTCGGTTCGATGCCGGTTTCCTGCAGGATCTGCCGCTGGATCCGGTTCATCTTGTTGATCGTTTCGATCATGTGAACCGGAATCCGGATCGTCCGCGCCTGGTCGGCGATCGAACGCGTGATCGCCTGACGGATCCACCAGGTCGCATAGGTCGAGAACTTGTAGCCGCGACGGTATTCGAACTTGTCCACCGCCTTCATCAGGCCGATATTGCCTTCCTGAATCAGATCGAGGAACTGCAGGCCGCGGTTGGTGTACTTCTTGGCGATCGAGATCACCAGACGCAGGTTGGCCTCGATCATTTCACGCTTGGCGCGGCGAGCCTTGGCCTCACCCGTCGACATCTGACGGTTGATTTCCTTCAGGTCCTTGATCGGCAGCATCGCACGGGTCTGCAGTTCGCCGAGCTTCTCCTGCTTTTCCATGATCGCGTGCTGGTAACGCGCCAGGATCTCGCCATACGGCTTGTTCGCGGCCAGTTCTTCAAGCACCCACGACGGGTCGGTTTCGCGCCCCGGGAAGTTCTTGATGAAGTAGTCACGCGGCATCCGCACACGCTGGATGCACAGGTCCATGATCTCGCGCTCGTGGCTGCGAATCTCGTCGACCATGGTGCGAACCTGATCGCACAGGTTTTCGGTCTGACGGGCCGAGAAACGGATGATCTGGAAGGCTTCGGCGATCAGCTGCTGCTGTTCGAGATAGGGCTTGCCGTGCGGGCCGTCCTTGGCCAGCGCCTTGAGCATCTTCTCGTAGTGGCCGCGAATCATGTCGAAATGCTCGCGGGCCTGCGTCTTCAGCAACTCGAGGTTGGCCGCCGCAGCGCTGGCGCCGCCGTCGTCCTCTTCCTCGTCGGCATCTTCGTCGTCGTCGCTGGCCTCGTCATCGGCAACCGGTGGTTCCGGCTGCGCTTCTTCCTCGACCGCGTTCGGGTCGATGAAGCCGTCGATGACGTCGTCGATGCGGATTTCGTCGTTCAGACCCTTTTCGACCAATTCGAGAATCGTCTCGATCGTCGTCGGGCACGCCGAAATCGCCGTGATCATGTGCTTGAGGCCTTCCTCGATCCGCTTGGCGATTTCGATTTCGCCTTCACGGGTCAGAAGTTCGACCGTGCCCATTTCACGCATGTACATCCGCACCGGATCGGTGGTACGGCCGAACTCGGCATCGACCGACGACAGTGCGGCTTCGGCTTCTTCGGCCGCGTCGTCGTCGGCAACAGCCGGCGGCGCGTCGGACATCAGCAGGTCTTCGGCGTCGGGCGCCTCGTCATAGACCTGGATGCCCATATTGGTGATCATGCTGATCACGCCTTCGATCTGCTCGGCGTCGAGCATGTCTTCGGGCAAGTGGTCGTTGATTTCGGCGTACGTGAGGTAGCCGCGCTCCTTGCCCTGTACGATCAGCGACTTGAACTTCGCCTTGCGAACTTCGGGGTCGAGCACTTCGGAAGCATCATCGTTCGCACCGCGCGCTTGCTTGCGATCGAGGTCTTCTTTGTCAAATTCTTGATCTGCCGCCATGACTCGTTGGACTCGGAAAGATTCGGAAAAACCGTGGATTATATCAGATAAAACAGCCCAGTAGCCGCGTCGAGACTGGCATCACTACCGTGACGCCAGCAAGGCAAGGTATTCCTGCTTCTCGACTTCGGTCAGGCCACCATGCGCCGCGCGGTACTCCAGTTCGGAACGCCGATCCAGTGTAGCCGGCCGTGCCAGCACCTGCGCCGCCATTGCCATTACTGCCGAAAACTCTACCTCGCGCTCCTCCGGCGCCATGCGCTCGAACTCTGCAGCACCCTGCGTCAGCGCACGTGCCAGCTCGGTATAGCCCGGCTCGTCACGCCACAATTCAAGCAACTGCGAGCCCCGTTCGAACTGCGGATGTGTCCGCGCCGCGTCGAGCACGTCGGCCACCATCGCCGCTCGCCCTTCTCGCGGCCACGCCTGCCATACAGCTTCGGCCGTCACGGCGAGAGAAGGTTCGGTCAATACCAGTTGCAGCAAGCGGGCCAAGGGGTCACGTTGCGATTTGGGACGCGGCAGCGGCGCCAAAGGTCGGTCGCGTTTATCACTCCACCGTCCCTTGCCCCGGCCACGCCAGCGCTCGCCATCGTCACCCCGCCATTGCCGCGCAGCTTCGAAATGCGCCTGCTCGGCGCCAGGCGGATACTCCTGCTGCACCGCCAGCGACGGCGAAACCGCCTCACCACCCAAGATGAGGTCAAGCTCGCCCATTTCCAGCCTGCACAACGCCGCCAGTCGCTTTTTCAGCATCAGCGCATAGGCCGGTGCGCGCACCTTGGCGAGGTGCGGCTTGGCCAAATGGATCAGCCGCGCCCGCCCCTCTTCGCTTTCGAGTTCGACCTGGGACGAGAGTTCGCGCAACAAGAACTGCGCCAGCGGCACCGCGTCCTGCAGCACCCGGACTTCAAACGCTTCACGGCCGAATTCGCGCACATAGGAATCCGGATCGTGCTCGGCGGGCAGGAACAGAAAGGTCAGCTTCTTGCCATCGGCGATCAACTCCAGACTATTCTCGAGCGCCCGCCATGCCGCCTTGCGGCCGGCACGGTCGCCGTCGAAGCAGAACACCACGTCGTCGGCGAGCTTGAGCAATTTCTTCACGTGCTCGGGCGTACATGCGGTACCCAGCGTCGCCACCGCGTATTCGACACCGTGCTGCGCCAGCATCACGACGTCCATATAGCCTTCGACCACCAGCACCCGGTTGCTATCGCGAATCGCGCCACGTGCCTGCGACAGCCCGTACAGCTCGCGCCCCTTTTCGAATACCGGCGTTTCCGGCGAATTCAGATACTTGGGCTCGCCCTGCCCCATGACCCGACCGCCAAAACCGATCACCGCGCCACGCTGGTTCTGGATCGGGAACATCGCCCGGTCGCGGAAGCGGTCGTAGCGGCGCTTGCTGTCTTCCTTGTCGATCACGAGCCCGGCCTCAAGCAGCAGCTTGTTCCAGTCGTAATCGGGAAACACCTGCTTCAGCGCCTGCCAGTCGTCCCCGCCCGGCGCGTAACCCAGGCCATAGCGCGCCGCGGTCTTGCCGTCGAGCCCGCGGCCTTTCAGGTACGCAATTGCCGCTGGCGCGGTCTTGAGCTGCTGGCGATAGAAATCGCAAGCGGCCTTGAGCACGTCGAACACACCCGGCTCGACGCGTAGCGCATCAAATCCGCCCCCGGCCTCCTGCGGCACCGTCAACCCGACCGACTCGGCGAGTTTCTTCACCGCATCGGGAAACGGCAGCGCCTCGTACTCCATGACGAAACTGATCGCCGAACCGTGCACGCCGCAGCCGAAGCAATGATAAAACTGCTTGCTCTGGCTGACCGTGAACGACGGGGTTTTTTCCTTATGGAACGGGCAGCAGGCGTGGTAGTTCTGCCCGGCCTTCTTCAACGGCAGATAGCGCTCGACCACGTCGACGATGTCGACGCGGTTGAGCAGGTCCTGAATGAAGGACTCGGGAATGCGGGCCATCGGGACGCCGGATCAGCCCAGACGCGCCTTGACCAGCTTGTTGACCTCGGCCATATCGGCGACGCCAGCCAGCTTGGCCTTGAGCTCGCCCATGATCTTGCCCATCGCCGCCGGCGTCGTGCCATGCGCGGCGATCGCCGCGTCGACCGCGGCAGCGACTTCGTCGGCCGAGAGTTGCTGCGGCATGTAGTCCTTCAGCACCTCGACTTCGGCGCGCTCGACGTCAGCCAGATCCTCACGCGATGCGGCAACGTACTGCTCGATGCTGTCGCGACGCTGTTTGAGCATTTTTTCGATCACCGCGGTGATCGCCGCGTCGTCGAGTTCGATACGCTCGTCGACTTCGCGCTGTTTGATCGCCGCCAGCAGCAAGCGGATCGTGCCGAGCTTGGTGGCCTGCTTTTCCTTCATCGCGGTCTTCATGTCTTGCTGGATCTGGGCTTTGAGACTCATCGACGGACTTCCTCGAGGTGGATTCGAATGGGCGCCACAGGGCGCGAGTAAAAACACCAAAAGGCCGCTCACAGGCGGCCTTTTGCGCTCGGATCAAAATCCGATTAGTACAGCTTCGGCGGCAGCGTTTGGCTGCGCAGGCGCTTGTAGTGGCGCTTCACTGCAGCAGCGAGCTTGCGCTTGCGCTCAGCGGTCGGCTTTTCGTAGAACTCGCGCGAACGCAGTTCGGTCAGCAGGCCGGTCTTTTCAACTGCGCGCTTGAAGCGGCGCATCGCTACTTCAAACGGCTCGTTCTCTTTAACACGTACGGAAGGCATCGAGCGATATCCTGTTAATCTGTGTGGGACACTTGGATGAAAGTTTCGCATTATTCCAGATCGCAAGGCCGATGTCAAAACCGCCTGCTTTGCTGTGGCGAATCAAGCCGGTAGGATACGCCTATCCATTCAAGCAAGCACCTATCACCATGCTCGTCCTCGGGATCGAATCGTCGTGCGACGAAACCGGCATTGCCCTCTATGACACCAATAGCGGCCTGCTGGCGCACCGGCTGCACTCGCAGATTGCCATGCATACCGAGTACGGCGGCGTCGTGCCCGAGCTGGCGTCGCGCGACCATATCCGCCGCGTTCTGCCGCTGACCGAGGCCTGCCTGGCCGAAGCCGGCAAGACGATCGGCGACATCGACGCCATCGCCTACACCGAAGGCCCGGGGCTGGCCGGCGCACTGCTGGTCGGCGCGTCGGTCGCCAACGCCCTCGGCTTTGCGCTGCAGAAGCCGGTGATCGGCGTGCACCACCTCGAAGGTCACCTGCTCTCGCCACTGCTCGCCGATCCGGCGCCGCAGTTTCCGTTTGTTGCACTCCTCGTTTCGGGTGGCCACACGCAGTTGATGGCGGTACACGGCATCGGCCGTTACGAGCTGCTCGGCGAAACCGTCGACGACGCTGCTGGCGAAGCGTTCGACAAATCGGCCAAGCTACTCGGCCTCAGCTACCCCGGCGGCCCGCAGGTTTCCAAGCTGGCCGACACCGGCGATGCCAGCCGCTTCAAACTGCCGCGGCCGATGCTGCATTCGGGCGATCTGGATTTCAGTTTTTCCGGACTGAAAACCGCGGTACTGAATCTGGTGAAGAAGGAACAGGCGGCAGACGGCACGCTGGCCGAGACGACGCGTGCCGACGTCTGCGCCGCGTTCCAGGAAGCGATCGTCGAAGTCCTGACGAAGAAATGCCTCGCCGCACTGAAGCAGACCGGGATGAGCCGGCTGGTAATCGCCGGTGGTGTCGGCGCCAACCGTCAACTGCGCGCGGGCCTCGACGATGCCGCACAGCGGCGGCGCTTCGAGGTGTTCTACCCGCCGCTGGCGCTATGCACCGACAACGGCGCGATGATCGCCTTTGCCGGCGCCATGCGCCTCAAGCACGCCGCCGCCGACTACCAGTTCGGCGTCAAGCCGCGCTGGGACCTCGCCTGTTTGCCGGCGGCCTGAGCGGCCTGCGCACCTTGGTCGAATAGATCCCGCACCGCTCAGACGACGTCGAAACGGGCGTCGATCAGTTCACCCAGCACCAGACGCAGTTGCTCCCCTGCCTTGATCGGCCCCACGCCCTCGGGCGTGCCGGTATAGATCAGGTCACCGGCCTGCAGGGTGAATCGGCTCGAAATCCACGCAATCAGCGTTGCCACGTCGAACGCCATATCGCGCGTTTCGGCGTGCTGGCGACGCTCGCCGTCGATGTAGAAATCAAAACTGACTGCCGCGGGGTTCGGCAGCGCTTCGACCGGGACGAAGTCGCTCAACACCGCCGCACCGTCGAAGCCCTTGGCCAGCGTCCACGGCATGCCCGCTTTTTTCGCCTCGGCCTGGACATCACGCGCAGTCAGGTCCAGCCCCAAGGCGTAGCCGGCGACGTGGGCCAGTGCAGCCTCCACCGGGATATCCTTGCCCCCCTTGCAGATCAGCACGACGAGTTCGGCCTCGTGGTGCACGTCCTTCGACCATGACGGCAGCCTAATCGCTTCACCCGCGTGCAACAGCGCCGACGTTGGCTTCAGGAATACGACCGGTTCGGACAAGATCTGGCTGCCCATTTCCTTGGCATGCGCGACGTAGTTGCGCGCGACGCAGAAGATGTTGCCGACCCGATATGCTTGATCATTGACGGTGATTGTCGCCATGGCGTCCTCCTTACAGAAGGTCATGACGATACGCGAACACCGGACATGAAAAAAGCGGGCCGAAGCCCGCTTTTCGATCAGAAGCGAATCCCGATTACTTCGGGCCGGCTTCCTTGCGCAGTTCAGCGTTGTTCTTGGTTTCAGCAGCGCCCGAAGCAGCAGCCGAAGCCTTCTTCTTCTTCGACTTCTTCACGTGGCTGGTCGCCGGCGCCTTGCCAGCGTCAACGGCTTGCTCTTGACCAGCTTGGCCTTGGGCACCAGCGAAAGCACCAACCGAAGCGAAAGCGAACATTGCGGTAAGCAGGGTAGCGAGAGTCTTTTTCATAGTGTTCTCCAACGAGAGGGGGGTTCAAAGCAGCGATTTGGCCAAAAAGCACGCCAAATCGGTAGGTCGACTTAAACTGACGTAAAGTCCGTAGCGGCAAGGTTATGTCAGGCTTAGTCAAAAATAAAGTCGACTACCCATTGCTGTATCAATTTGAACCCATCCAAGTACAAGAACGTTTCGTGACAGCGTTTATGCCACCCACATTGCAATGGTCAAGCCGAGCACGAGCACCAGCCACAACAGGATCGAACGCCAGATCAAACCGACCGCGCTGGCGAGATAATCCGGGCTGACCGGATCGCCCAGACCCAGCTCCGGACGGAATTTGACCGTGTGATCCATATGCAATGCATCGCCCAGGCGAATGCCGATGGCCCCGGCACCGGACGCCAGCAAGATGCCCTGAGCCTGATCAATCCAGGCGCGCGCCTGCGAGCGCCAGCAATACACTGCGTCTTCGAAGTCCCCCATGACGGCGAAACCAGCGGCCGTCATGCGCACCGGCAAATAGTCCAGCCAGGCCAGCACCGTTTCCGCGCAACGACCAAACGGATCGTCCCGCCCGCCCCATTTGGACGCCAGCAGGCTGGCCGCCCGATACAGCAAGGCGCCTGCCGGGCCAACCAGCCAGCCCAGCACGGCAAACCAGAAGACCGGTGCAAAGACGTAACGATAGGAATCGATCAAGCCCTGTTCGATCGCCAGTCTTGAAATCTCGTCCGGCGTCATTTCCGACGTATGCTGACCGGTCCAGTCTGCCAGCATGGCCCGTGCCACCGGCAGGTCATCGGCCTGCAAGGCCTTGGAAACGGCGGTAAAAGCATGGCTGAACTGGCGAAACCCCATCGTCAGATACAGGATCAGCACCGTAAATATCAGGCCGAAAAACGGATTTGCGCGCGACAGCAAACAGTAACCGCCGACAACGAGGGCCAGCACCGGCAGCACGGCAAGGCCCCAGGCGTACACGCCGCTGCGGACCTCGCCTGCGTTCAGGCCGCGCTCAAGCCGGTTGGCGAAGCGGATGAAGGCCAGATAGAGCGGATTGCGGCTGCTGATCGGGCGAAGTTGCTCCAGCGCAAGGGCAAGAATCAAGGATAGAATGGTCATGGCTCTAGCTTAGGTCGTGACGGGCTGCAATACACCCGGCGCAAGATACCACAGGCCCAGCAGCTCCCCAAGGCAAGTGCCGGGCTTGAAATCTCCTCTGCCGACCCCCATGTCGACCTGCGCCCCACCCCCATTTGGAGAGAAAAGCATGGAACATAAACTGCCGGAACTGCCTTACGCCCAGGATGCACTCGCACCGTACATGTCGGCGGAAACGCTGTCGTATCACTACGGCAAGCACCATCAGACCTACATCACCAATCTGAACAACCTGATCAAGGGCACCGACAACGAGAGCAAGTCGCTCGAGGACATCGTGAAAACCGCCCCCGCAGGTGGCCTGTACAACAACGCGGCCCAGATCTGGAACCACACATTCTTCTGGTTTGGCTTCAAACCGAACGCTGCCGGCGAAGATCGCGCACCGGCTGGCGCGCTCGCCGATGCCATCAATGCCAAATGGGGTTCGTTCGACGAATTCAAGAAGGCCTTCAACACCTCGGCCGCCGGCAACTTCGGTTCGGGCTGGACCTGGCTGGTCAAGAAGACCGACGGCAGCCTCGACATCGTCAACACCGGCGCCGCTGGCACCCCGCTGACCACCGCCGACACCGCGCTGCTGACCTGTGACGTCTGGGAACACGCCTACTACATCGACTATCGCAACAGCCGCCCGAACTACCTCGAGGCGTTCTGGAAGCTGGTCGACTGGGACGTCGTCGCACAACGACTCGCAGCGTAAGTTTCAACACCGGAACTCCCCTTCAGCGCTCGGCTTCGCACCGACGCTTGAAAAAAAGGACGGCAATTGCCGTCCTTTTTTATTGCTCGGCGTGCAACACGCCACGTCAGACAAGCACCACTCAGCAGCCCATTCCTGCCCTTCATTCCCATCAGCTAGTGGTATTGCCGTATTTTGCAAATAATTGGCAACCGGCCGTCATAAACGACAATAAATCAGGTCATTACATTCATTGTAATTAATGCCAATGAGAAGCATTTGTTCATATATTTCAATGAGTTGACATCGATAAAACGTCGGTCATAATCGCCCGGCATTCCGATGGAATTCCCACTGGATGCAGGGCTGCCGGTAGTTTGTGGTAGCACCTTTCCCGCCATAACTGGTATCTAAAAACCAGCATTGGTGGATCGACGAATCGAAAATAGGATGGAGAGATTTCCGAATGTCGCATCACAATCGTTTTGCCCTGGCCGTGCTCCCGGCGGCGCTGTTTGCTGCGCACGCCTACGCCGCCTACCCGGCATGGCAAGAAGGCCAGACCTACACTGCCGGCACCTATGTGTCGTACAGCGGCAATGACTACCAGGCGTTGGTGACCCACACCGCCTATGTCGGCGCCAACTGGAACCCGGCTTCGAGCCCGACGCTGTGGAAAGTAGCCGGTGCCAGCACCGGTACGCCGACTCCGGCACCGACTCCGGCCCCCACACCGACGCCGACCGCAACGCCGACGCCGACTCCGACAGCCACCCCGACCCCGGCACCGACCCCGAGCGGTTGCGCTGCTTGGTCGAACAGTGCGGTCTACACCGCCGGCCAGTGCGTGAGCTACAACGGCGCGACCTACAAGGCCAAGTGGTGGACGCAGAACAACGTGCCGGGCGCAGACCAGTACGGCCCGTGGGAGCTGCAAGGTAGCGTCACTCCGACCCCGACCCCGACCCCGACTCCGACCCCGACTCCGACTCCGACTCCGACTCCGACTCCGACTCCGACTCCGACTCCGACTCCGACTCCGACCCCGACTCCGACCCCGACTCCGACTCCGACTCCGACCCCGACTCCGACTCCGACTCCGACTCCGACTCCGACCCCGACTCCGACCCCGACTCCGACTCCGACTCCGACTCCGACTCCGACTCCGACTCCGACCGGCACCCCGAGTGTTCAAGCTGGCTCGTACTTCGCGCAGTGGGGCATCTACGGTCGCAACTACCAGGTCGCCGACATCGGCAACAGCGGCGCAGCGGCCAAGCTCACCTTCATCAACTACGCGTTCGGTAACCTGTACCAGAAGAACGGCGGTTACGAGTGTGGCATCATCAACAAGCTCGAACCGGGCGCAACCAATCCGGACGCACCGGATGCCGGCACCGGCGGCGACGCTTGGGCCGACTACCAGAAGGGCTTCGCAGGCGATGCTTGGGGCTGGCCGGCATGGGATGATCCGCGTAACGGCGTCTCCGGTCCGCTCAAGGGCAACTTCAACCAGCTCAAGCAGCTGAAGGCCAAGTACCCGAACCTGAAGGTCTTCATCTCGCTCGGCGGTTGGACGTGGTCGAAGTGGTTCTCGGCAGCTGCCAGCACCGACACGCTGCGCAAGCAACTGGTCAGTTCTTGCATCGACGTTTACATCAAGGGCAACCTGCCGTTTGATGCCGGCTCGAACGCCGGTGGTCCGGGCGTCGCCGCAGGCGTGTTCGACGGCATCGACATCGACTGGGAATTCCCGGGCGTGATCGGCCAGCCGTACAACACCGTCAGCGCAGCCGACAAGCAGAACTTCACCTTGCTGCTCAAGGAGTTCCGCACCCAGCTCGACGCGATCGGCGCTGCCAACAACAAGCGCTACGCCCTCACTGTCGCCATCGGCGCCGGCAAGGACAAGATCGAGCAGACCGATCCGGCCGAGTACACCAAGTACCTCGACTGGGTAAACGTCATGAACTACGACTACAACGGCGGCTGGGCAGCGCAAGGCCCGACCGACTTCCAGGCGCATCTGTTCAAGGACGTCAACAACCCGAACTACATCGACCCGAAGACCGGTCAGCGTAGCCTGGTGTCGTACTACAACACCGACGAAGCAATCCAGCAGCTGATCGCCAAGGGCGCTCCGCGCAGCAAGCTGCTGGTCGGCGTGCCGTACTACGGCCGTGGCTGGACCGGCGTGAAGGCCGGCCCGAATGGTGATGGCCTGTACCAGACCGCCACCGGCGCCGCCAAGGGCACGTACGAAGCCGGCATCGAGGACTACAAGGTCCTGAAGAACGCCGCCGGCATGCTGCGTTACCACCCGGTGACCAAGCAGTCGTACAAGTACGACGGCACCACCTGGTGGAGCTACGACACCCCGACCGACATCCAGACCAAGGTTGACTACATCAAGTCCAACCAGCTGGGTGGCGCGTTCAGCTGGTCGCTCGATGGCGATACGCCGGATGCAGAACTGACCAAGGCCATGGCCAAGGTTCGCGAGTAAGTTTCATCGGTTCTCGCTCTAGAAACCCCCGGGAAACCGGGGGTTTTTTCTTGCCGCAGTGCAAGACACGAACCGACCTGAGGTCGGTTTTTCCAGCCATTCGGAATATGCTGCAAAGCCGCATACCGATTGGTTTGGCGCAATTGTCCAAGCAGGGCCAGAAAGGCTTGCCGGGCCGGACCCGAGCCGGTTAGGATGGCACGCAAGGAAGACAACTATTCACGCAAAACCGATAACGGCAGGGTGCCACTCCACTGCCCGCGTGAGTACCGACAATACCAATTAGAAAAGATCGAGACGCTCCATGACGCAGTACGGCCAAACATCCCGCCCATGGTCCCGCCAGACGCTTCAGCAAGGCTTCACCCTGCTCGAACTGCTGGTCGTCATCCTGATTATCGCCCTGCTGGCCGGCTACGTCGGCCCGAAGCTCTTCGGCAAGGTCGGCGAGGCCAAGGCCAAGACCGCGGCCGGACAGATGAAGTCGCTCTCGGACGCACTCAACAACTATCGTCTCGACATGGGTAACTACCCGACCTCCGAGCAAGGCCTGGCCGTCCTGAATGCCAAGCCCGCCGATGCCGGCAACCGCTGGCAGGGGCCGTACCTGATGAAGGACGTGCCGAATGACCCGTGGGATCGTCCTTACGTGTATCGCCGCCCCGGCGAGAACGGCAAGGATTTCGACCTGCTGACCCTTGGCGCCGATGGCAAGCCGGGTGGCAGCGGCGAAGACACCGACATCAGCTACTGATCGCCCCCGGTTACCGGTAGTTCAGCATGCGCTACAAGGTCAAGGCGCTGGCGGCCGGCCGCCTCACCGAACTCGAGCTCGACGCGGCAAACGAAGCCGAGCTGCGCAGTCGGCTGGCGGCACAAGGCGCCCAGCTTGTCAGTTTCCAGACGCAGCAGCGGCTGTCGTTCCGCAAGAGCGAGTTCGGCCTGTCGCTGTTCACGCAGGAGCTGATCGCGCTGCTCGAAGCCGGGCTGACGCTGGTCGAAGCCGTTGAAACGCTCAAGGAAAAAAGCGCGCAGGACGGGAGCCGCGTGGTGCTGACGCGGATGATCGAAGGCCTGTACCAGGGGCTGCCGTTCTCGAAAGTGCTGCTGCAGATGCCCGAGCACTTCCCGCCGCTCTATGTCGCCACCGTCGGCTCGGCCGAAAAAACCGGCCACCTCTCCGATGCGCTCAAGCGTTACCACCACTACGACACCCGGCTCGCCGGCGTGAAGAAAAAAGTCGTCGCCGCGCTGATCTACCCGATGGTGATCCTGACCATCGGCGGCAGCATCATGCTGTTCCTGCTGTTTTACGTGATTCCGAAGTTCAGCCAGATCTATGCCTCGATGCGCAACATCCCCTTCGCCGCGCAGATCATGCTGTGGTGGGGCGACCTCGTGCACCAGCATGGTCACTGGCTGTTTGCCGGCATCGCCGCGACCATCGCCGGCATCGTACTGCTGGTGCGCACGCCGCCGGTGCAATCGGCGCTGATGGAAATCGTCTGGCGTCTGCCGCGGCTTGACGACTATCGCCGGCTGTTTGCGCTGACACGCTTCTACCGCACCGTCGGCCTGCTGCTCGCCGGCGGGCTGTCGGTGGTCGCGGCGATGGAACTCGCCGCGCAGCTGCTGCCGACGCCGATGCGCCTCGCGCTCGGCCGTGCCATCGTCGACATCCGCGCCGGCCAGGGCCTGTCGGCGACGCTGCCGCGCTACCAGCTGACGACGCCGGTCTCCGAGCGGCTGCTGCGCGTCGGCGAACAAAGCGGCGAGCTGGCGACGATGTGCGAGCGCTCGGCGCAGTTCTGCGACGAAGAACTCGACCGTGGCATCGAAATGTTTACCAAGTTGTTCGAACCCATCCTGATGCTGTTCATCGGCGTGATGATCGGCACCATCGTCTTCCTGCTCTATATGCCGATCTTCGAACTTGCAGGGAGTGTGCATTGATGTCCGCGTTGACGCTCGACCTGATCCAGCACCTGCGCGCCAACCGCGGCGATACCCCGCTGCCGCTGCTGCTGCAGCAGACGCTTGGCGTGTCCGACGACGACTACCGTTTCGACGTCAGCACCTTCCTCGGTCTGCCGGCGCTGACGCTGTCCGACCTCGACGCACTGTTTCCGCGCTACGACCTGCTGCCCTACGCCGATGCGGTCGGCCATCAGTGCGTGCTGGTCGAAGACACCGACGGCAGCCTGTCGCTGGTCTACGGCAACCCGTTCGACGCGGCGACGCGCAACTGGGCGCTGCAGCGGCTATCGGTCGCCTTCCGCAACGCGCTCGGTCATTACGACGACGTCGCGCGCTATCTGGAAAAATACGAAACCAGCCACCGGGCGATGGACCAGCTCGCCGGCGGCGGCGACGGCGAAGCCAGCAACGACGGCGTGCCGGAAATTTCGCTGTCGACGATCGCCGCCGACAACAATCCGGTGGTCAAGTTGGTCAACTCGACCCTGTACGACGCGCTCAAATCCAAGGCGTCGGACATCCACCTCGAAAGCACGCCGGCCGGGTTGTCGATCAAGTACCGGATCGACGGCGTGCTGCTGCACATCGGCGGCGCCAACGGCATCGAAACCGCCGAGCAGACCGTGTCACGGATCAAGGTGCTCGCCGACCTCGACATTGCCGAACGACGGATTCCGCAAGACGGCCGCTTCAAGGTCATCATGAACGGCCGCGACATCGACTTCCGCGTCTCGATCATGCCGTCGATCTACGGCGAGGACGCGGTGCTGCGGGTGCTCGACAAACAGGGCGGCGGCGATTCGTTCAAGCAGTTGCGGCTCGACATCCTCGGCCATGAGGAAGTGACGATGGCGGCGATCCGCTCGCTCGCCAACGAACCCTACGGGCTGCTGCTGGTGACCGGGCCGACCGGCTCGGGCAAGTCGACGACGCTGTACGCGACGCTGTCCGAGATCAATACCGGTGAAGAAAAGATCATCACCATTGAAGACCCGGTCGAATACCAGCTGCCGGGCGTGCTGCAGATCCCGGTCAACGACAAGAAGGGCCTGTCGTTCGCCCGCGGTCTGCGCTCCATCCTGCGGCACGACCCGGACAAGATCCTCGTCGGCGAAATCCGCGACGGCGAAACCGCCAATATCGCCGTGCAGGCGGCGCTGACCGGCCACCTGGTGCTGACGTCGGTGCACGCCAACAATGCGTTCTCGGTACTCGACCGCTTCATGCACATGGGCGTCGAAGCCCACAGCTTCGTCGACGCGCTGATCGGCGTCGTCGCACAGCGGCTGATCCGCAAGATCTGCCCGCACTGCATTACCGACGACAATCCGGACGACGAATTGCTCGAGGATTCGGGACTGAACCGTGATCAGGTCGCCGCGTGGCGCTTCCGCAAGGGCACCGGCTGCAAGGCCTGCCGCAATACCGGTTACCTCGGCCGCAAGGCCATCGCCGAAGTACTGCGGCTCAACGACGACCTCAAGGTCGCCATCGTCAACCGTGCGCCACCGGGCGAAATGAAAACCCTCGCCAGCCAGACCGGCTTTGCGTCGATGCGGCAAATGGCCTTGCTGGCCGTGTCGCGCGGCGAAACCACCTTGCAGGAAATCAATCGTGTCACCTTTGTCGATTGACCATCACGGCTGGCTGCTGCGCGGCCAGATCCTGCTCGCGAGCCGGCCACGCTGGCCGCGCGGCCCGGTCGTGCGCCGCTCCGAAATCATCGACGGCACCGCCGACACCGCGGTGCTGCGACTGCAGCAACTGCTGGCCGACGCACCGTCCGGCCGGTTCGACACGCTGACGCTGCACCTCGGCGCCCCCTGGGTGCGCTACAGCGTGCTGCCCTGGCAGGACAACCTGAAACGCGACGCCGACTGGCAGGGCTATGCCCGCGTGTTGATGGCGTCGCAGTTCAACGTCGCGACCGACACCTGGCGCGTCGCGATCGAGGACGGCGGCTACGGTGCGCCCCGACTCGCCGCCGGCGTTGACCAGGGCCTGTACCAGACCCTGCTCGAACTGGCGCGCACGCGCCGCTGCAAACTGCAGGCGGTCGCCCCACTGCTGACCGACGTCACCAATCGCTACAGCGCCGGGCTCAAGTCGCGCGAGTTCGCGCTGATCCTCGCCGAGCACGAACACGTCAGTTGCCTGTTCCGCAAACAGCGGCACTGGCGTGGCGTCGTCACGCTGCCGATGCCGGCCGGCGGACTCAGCGGCGCGTCGTTGTCGTCGCTGATTCGCGATGCCGCGATGCTTGCCAGCGACTTCGTCCCGCGCAACCTGTACCTTGCCGCGGCACAAGAGCCCGTCATCGAACAACACGACGACAGCTTCGACGTCGAATGGCTCGGCGGTCTGCATCCGCTGCTCGACGCCGCAAGCGAATGGGCCCGGCCGGAGGTCAGCGCATGAAGCCGATCCAGCTCGATTTCCACCGCAAACCAACGGCAACGCCCTGGCTCGGTCTGGTCTTGATCGCGGCCGGCGTCGTCGTGCTGCTGTGGGTGCTGTCGCGCCAGGACGTCGCCGAGGAGCGCCGCAAGCTGATCGATACGCAGGAAGCCGAAGTGTTGTGGCGGATGAAAAAACAGGAAACCTCGAAGCTCGAAGCCCAGAAGGAAGCGCCGCTGAACGACAAGGTTGCGGCAATCGAACACGCGCAGGCGGCATCGCCCGAAGCCGGCCTGGCCGCGCTCGAGGCCGCGTGGCTGCCGACGATTGCCTACACCAAGATCGACGTCAGCACGACCGAGCGCAACCTCAAGCTCGAGCTCGAGGCCAAGACGCAGAAAGACCTGCTGGCGTGGATCGACGCGCTGGCGCGGCAACCCGATATCGCCCAGGTGATGCTGGCACGGCAATCGCTCAAGCCCGCCGATCCGTTCAAGCCGACCGGCGCCGCGGTTGAAGTGCGCTGGCGCGCGGCGGAGGCGCCATGAAGACGCAACAGATCGTCTGGCATCTGCGCCGCTGGCCGCGCTACGCCGGGACCCTCGGCTGGGTCGGACTGGCGCTGATCGCGACGGCCGTGCTGCTGTTGAAGCAGCAGGTCGAGCCGATCGAGCGCGACCTCGACAAACGTGAGCTTGCCGTCGCAGCCAAACGCAGCGAGATGCGTCAGGTCGCGCATGCCAGCGAGGTCGCCAGCGACGCCGCCTACGTCCGGTTGCGCCCGGACAGCAGCTTTACCACCTTCCTCGGCGAGCTGTCCGAGCTGGCCGCCAAGCATGGCATCGCCGTAGTCCAGAGCGACTACAAGAGCGTGACCGAAGGTGATGGCCACCTGATGCGCTTTGGCCTGCAGTTCCCGGCCGGCGGCAATTACCCGTCGCTGCGCGCCTTCATGCGCGCGCTGTCGGCTGTGCCGGGCGTGCGGATCGAATCGGTCAGCATGAGCCGCCAGCAGATCGGCGAGGAGACGCTGGCGATCCAGCTGCAGCTCTCCTACCTGACCGAAGTCGCCGATCCGCAGCCGCTTGCCAAGGGGGGACGCTGATGCTGTCGCGCCCGCTGAAAATCGTTCTCGCCGTCACGGTGTTGCTGACCGGCTACACGATCTGGAAGGACGGCGGCGATGCGCCGGCCGAAAACGACGTCGCCGCGCGCAAGCCGCGCAGCATGCCGGCCCGGGAAATTGCCTCCGAAGCCAGCAGCGTCGCTCGCGTACTCGTCGCCCGCGCCTCCGCCGCCTCCGAGGCCAGTGCAGTCAACCTGTTTCCAAAGCAGACGTGGGCCCCACCGCCACCGCCGCCCCCACCGCCGGCCAAACCGACCCCGACCCCGGTACCGGTCGCGCCGCCGCTGCCGTTCCAGGTCGTCTCGACCTGGCACGAACGCGGCACCGACTACGTCGTCCTGCAGGCCGGCAACGACCAGTACGTCGTCTGCAACCGCTGCGATGCGCTCGGCCGCATCCAGCAAGGCGAAACCTTGCTGGGCACCTGGCGCGTCGACAAGGTCGGCCGCGACGTCGTTGCCTTTACATTCATGCCATTGAATCAGCAGCAAATGCTGCCGATAGGAGGAACGCCGTGAAACGCGCGTTGACCGTCACCATTCTTGCCGTGCTGCTAGCCGGCTGTGCCGCCGACAGCGCACGCCAACAGGGCGAAGCGCTGATCCAGCAGGGTGATACGCAGGAAGGCCTGAAAGCGCTGCAAACTGCAACGAAGCAGTATCCGGACGACATCAAGCTGCGCACGGCCTACCGCCGCCAGCTCGACCGCATGCTGGATCAGTTGCTGCAGGAAGCCGAAACCGCGCGCAACCGCGGCGACTCGGTATCTGCGCTGGCGCGCTATCAGCAGATGCTGTCGTGGGATCCGGGCAATGTGCGTGCGCAGGAAGGCATGCGCCAGCTGGAGCGCTCGGTGCGCGTCGACTCGATGCTCAAGTTCGCCGGCGAAATCAAGGAGCAGCGTCCGGACGAGGCACTCGACATCCTCCGGCAGGTGCTGGCCGACAACCCGCGCAACCCGCAGGCGGTCAAGCTGCGCGACGAAATCGAGAACCGCAAGGCGCGCGAAACCAATCTGAAGCCAGCGCTGGCACAGGCGCTGAAGAGCCCGATTTCCTTGCAGTTCCGCGACCAGCCGATCATGAGCGTATTCGACATCGTCGCGCGCATCGGCAAGGTCAACTTCATTTTCGACCGCGACGTACCGACCACGCTGAAGACGACGATCTTCGCCCGCGACACCACGGTCGAGGACGTGATCAACCTGATCCTCACGACCAACCAGCTCGACAAGAAAATCCTCAACGACAACACGATCCTGATTTACCCGAAGCGGCCCGACAAGGACCGCGACTACAAGGATCTGGTGATGCGGACCTTCTACCTGAGCAACGCCGACCCCAAGCAGGTGTTGTCGATGCTCAAGCAGATGGTCAAGACACGCGACGTCTACATCGACGAGCGGCTGAACATGCTGGTGATGCGCGATACGCCCGAAGCCGTCGCCGTCGCCGAACGGCTGATCGCCGCGCAGGATCTGCCGCAGTCCGAAGTGGTGTTCGACGTCGAGGTCCTCGAGGTCAACAGCAGCGATACGCTCAATCTCGGCATCCGCTATCCCGACAGCGTCAGTGCTACCGTCGGCAGCTATGCCAAGGGTGCGGACGGTAGCCAGGGGGCGTTCAACCCGGGGCAGTTTACGCTGGACGCCTTGTCCAGCCTCAACAAGGGCAATGTGCTGGTCAACGTCGGCAATCCGACGATTACCGCCAATCTGTCACACGCCACCGGCGCAGGCACGGTGCTGGCCAATCCGAAGATCCGTGTCAAAAACCGCGACAAGGCCAAGATCCTCATCGGCGACCGGCTGCCGGTGGTCACGACGGTCAACTCGAACGGTGTGGTCAGCGAAACCATCAGCTATCAGGACGTCGGCCTGACGCTGAACGTCGAGCCGACCATCGGCACCGATGGCGACATCGGCGTCAAGGTCCAGCTCGAAGTCTCCAACGTCACCGACACGCTGACGACCAAGACCGGCCTGACCGCCTATACGATCGGTACCCGTCGCGCCGAGACCGTGATGAGCGGCCGCGACGGCGAGACGCAAATCCTCGCCGGCCTGCTGAACCGCAACAGCCAGAGCACCGGCAACGCGATTCCGGGCCTGGGCGAGTTGCCGATCCTCGACCGGATCTTCGGCAGCAAGTCGGATACGTCGAAGAAAACCGAGCTGGTGCTGTCGATCACGCCGCGCATCGTCCGCAATCTGCCGATTCCAAGCAGCTACGTGACCCAGTTCGACAGCGGCACCGACTCGTCGATCTCGACCGATCCGCTGCGCTTGCGCAATGCATCGACGGTGAACTACTCGACGCAGGGTGGCGCCGTCAGCGCGCCACCACCGGCGCCGATGCCGGTACCGGTCCCGCCTCCTGCTGCGCCCGCACCGGCCGCACCGGCCGCGCAGGCGCCAGCCGCATCGGCCGCGGCGACGACCCCGGTGCCGCGCAGCGGTCTGGGACGCCGCTGAGATCGCCATGCATCGCGCACGCGGTTTTACACTGATCGAGCTGATGGTGACGCTGACCATCCTCGCCGTCCTTGCGACCGTGGCGCTGCCGCTGTCGCAGGTCGCGGCGACGCGGAACCGCGAATCCGAGCTGCGCCAGGCGCTGTGGCAAATCCGCAGCGCGATCGACGCCTACAAGCAGGCTGTCGACGACGCTCGCGTCAGCAAATCGCTTGAAGACACCGGCTACCCGCCCGAGCTGGCCGTGCTTGCCGACGGCGTCAAGGATGCCAAGGACCCGACCGGCAAGAAAATCTACTTCCTGCGGCGCATTCCGCGCGACCCGTTCTGCGACTGCCCGAGCATGAGCAATGTGCAGACCTGGGGCATCCGCAGCTACGCCAGCCCGCCCGATTCTCCGCAAGAAGGCCGCGACGTCTACGATGTCTACACACGCTCCAACGGCGTCGGCCTCAACGGCACGCCGTACCGTGAATGGTGATCCCCAAGATGTCTTCCCTCCGCCGCCGTCGCGGCTTTACGCTGATCGAGCTGCTCGTCGTACTCGCCATCATGGCCAGCCTGCTGACGCTGGTCGTGCCGCGTTATTTCCAGCAAACCGACCGCGCCGCCGAAACCGTGCTCAAGCACAATCTCGTCGCCATGCGCGATGCGATCGACAAGTTCTACGCCGACACCGGTCGCTATCCGGCGACGCTGGACGAGCTGGTCCAGCGCCACTATCTGCGCGAAATGCCGCTCGACCCGGTTTCGAGCCGCCGCGATAGCTGGCAGACGATCACGCCGGAAGGCGGCGCCGGCGTCTACGACGTCAAGAGCGGCGCACAAGGTAATGACAGCGATGGCAAGCCCTACCGCGATCTCTAGCCGGCGCCAGCAAGGCTTCGGCTATATCTGGGTGTTGATGATGGTCATGGTCATGGGCATCTACCTCGGCCTGGTCGGCGATGTCTGGCAGAACCGGCTGCAGCGCGAACGCGAGCAGGAGCTGCTGCGCGTTGGCGACGAAATCCGGCTGGCGATCAAGGGCTATACCGCGATCCAGGGCGCCGAAGGCACGCAATACCCCAAACGCTTGCAGGATCTGGTTCAGGATCCGCGCGCGCCGTTTCCGCGGCGCTTCCTGCGCCGTGCCTACAAGGATCCGATGACCGGCGAAGACTGGGCCTATATCGGAGCACCGGGCGGTGGCTTCATGGGCGTCTACAGCAAATCGGCCAAGATCCCGCTGAAGCAGGCCAATTTCCCGCCGCAGTTTGGCGGCTTCGCCGACAAGAAAAGCTTCGCCGAATGGCAATTTGCCTGGTGGCCCAACAGCGGTGGCGGCCGGACGCGCTGACCGGTGCGCAATCGCCTTGTTCGGGGCCGCTGCGCCCGTTAAGCTAAATACGATTTAGCAACCCAGCCACCATCGTGTCTTCCTTCACCCGCCTGACCATCGACGACATCGCCCGGCTCGCCGGCGTTTCCCGCACCACGGCCAGCCTGGTCCTCAACGGCCGCGCCGAAACGTACCGGATTTCCGAGGCCACCAGCCAGCGTGTGCTCGCCGTCGCCGCCGAGCATCAGTTCCAGCCGTCACAGTCGGCACGGGCGCTGCGCTCGCGCGCCAGCCACACGCTCGGCCTCGTCGTCCCGCAACTGACCAACTTCGCCCACGCCAGCCTTGCCGAAGCGCTTGAGCCTTTGGCGCGCGCCGCCGGCTACCAGTTGATGATCGTCGGCAGCAGTGACGACCCGGAACAGGAAGCCGCCGGCATCGGCCAACTGGTCGCCCGGCAGGTCGACGGCCTAATCGTCGTGCCGTGCAACGCCGATCCGGCCGCCTACGCCGGCTGGTCCAAACGCTTGCCGCTGGTGTTCGCCGATCGCCGCGTCGCCGGCAGCCCAATCCCCTTCGTCGTCACCGCCGCCGCAGCCGCGACCGAAACGCTGGTCGGCGACGCCATCGCGCGCGGCGCGCATGAAATCCTCTACATCGGCGGCGGCGCCAGCCTGTCGACCAGCGCCGACCGGCTCGCTGGCTACCGTGCGGCGCTCGACCATGCAGCGATCGTGCCTGCCGCTGACTGGATCAGCGAACGCGACTACCTGCGCGCATCGGGTCAGGCACGGCTGGCCGACTGGGTCGCGCGGCACGGCCGTTATCCGCAGGCGGTGTTCACCGGCGGCATCACCCTGCTCGAAGGTGTGCTGGCCTTCGTCAACGCCCGTGGCGACGAAGGCCCCGACTTCCTGCTGACCTTCGACGACCATCCGCTGCTCGACTGCCTGCCGCAGCCGGTGCAATCGGTCGCGCAGGACAGCCACGCGCTGGCGAGCGAAAGCCTCGCTGCCGTGCTCGCGCAGCTTGCCGGCCAGCCGGCCGAGTCCGAGCGCTGGATCGACGCCAGCCTGCGCCACCGCCGGCGCTAAACCTCCCCGCTTCACCGCCCCAACCCCTCACCCGCCTGCGTCTCACGCCTGCGATCGGCATGGTCGCGTCCGTTCTAGGCCCGCTTTGGCGTCGGCATAAGGGGATTCCTGTAGTTTTCTAAAAAACACTACAAAAAATTGATTCAGGTCTACTTTTTTTGCTTAACACGGTTTAGCATCAGCGCATCGCTCGAGTTCAGAGCCCGAATCCGTGGTAGCGGTCTAGCCTGTACTACGGATGCAGAAGGAGTTGCTATGACCAAGGTGCTGGTGGTTGGCAGTATCAATATGGATCTCGTCGTCGGGACGACGCGCTTTCCCCGTCTCGGCGAAACGCTGTTTGGCGAGCGCTTCGCGACGCATCCCGGCGGCAAGGGCGCCAACCAGGCCGTCGCGGCGGCGCGGCTCGGCGCCCAGGTCACGATGGTCGGCCGCGTCGGCAACGACGCCTTCGGCCAGCAGATGCTGGCGACGCTGAAAGCCGAGGGGGTCGACACCCGCTGGATCGGCATCTCCACCACGGCCGCCACCGGTGTCGCGGCGATCACCGTCTGTGACGGCGACAACGCCATCCTCGTCGTCCCCGGCGCCAACGGCGAACTCTCCCCCGAACACATTGCCGCGTCGGAACCCGCGTTTGCCGCCGCCGACGTCGTGCTGGCGCAGCTCGAAGTACCGATGGGCACCATCGAAGCCGCTGCCGCGCTGGCGCAAAAGCACGGCAAGCCATTCATCCTCAACCCGGCGCCGGCGGCCCGGCTGCCGATCGATCTGGTCGGCAAGGTCGCGCTGTTCACGCCAAACGAATACGAGCTGGCGGTCGCCCTCGACGGCAAGCCGGAAAACTGGAAGGCGCTGCTGTCGATGCTGCCGGGCAAGGTGGTGATGACCAAGGGCCGCGACGGCGCCTACTTCACCGATGCCGCCGGCGCGCTGCAACACCAGACGTCGTTCCCGGTCGAGGCGGTCGATTCGACCGGCGCCGGCGATACCTTCAACGGCGCGATCGCCGCGTTCTGGGATCTCGGCCTCGCCGCAGCGTCGCGCTATGCCTGCGCCGCCGGCGCACTGTCGGTCACCCGTGCCGGCGCCCAAGGCGGCATGCCGACGCGCGCCGAAGTCGACACCTTCCTGGACAACGCTGCATGAAAAAGCACGGCATCCTCAACAGCGACATCGCCCGCATCCTGGCGAGCCTCGGCCACACCGACTGCATCGTCATCGGCGACTGCGGTCTGCCGATTCCCGACCACGTCGAACGGATCGATCTGGCCCTGCGCATCGGCACGCCGTCGTTCTTTGATGTACTCGACGAAGTACTCAAGGACATGCAGGTCGAACGTGCGGTGTTCGCCACCGAAGTACTCGACCGCAACGAGGCCGTGATGACCCGTGCCACGGCGATGGCCGGCAGCGGCGTCCACATCGATTACGTTGGCCACGACGAACTCAAGCGCCTGACGCACTCGGCCCGCGCCGTGATCCGCACCGGCGAAGCAACGCCGTACGCCAACGTCGTGCTGTACGCCGGCGTGATCTTCTGAGGAGGCGGTCATGGTCGTGAAGATGAAGGACATCAGCAAGGCCTTCGGCCCGGTCAAGGTGCTCGAAGGCGTCGAGTTCGAGCTTGAGCGTGGCGAAATCCACGCCCTGATGGGCGAGAACGGCGCCGGCAAGTCGACGCTGATGAAGATCCTCTGCGGCGTCTATCAGGCTGACTACGGTTCGATCGAAATCGAGGGCCGGCCGGTCGAGATCCGCGACACCAAGGACGCCGAGCGTCACGGCATCGCGATCATCCATCAGGAACTGAACCTGATTCCGCAGCTGTCGGTGATCGACAACCTGTTCCTCGGTCGCGAGAAGCACAAGGGCGGCGTGCTCGATACGCGCAAGATGCGCGAGCTGGCCCTCGAATACCTCGCCCACCTCGGCGTGAAGAACATCGATCCGGACATGGAAGCCGGCAAGCTGTCGATCGGCCAGCAGCAGATGGTCGAAATCGCCAAGGCGCTGAGCCTGAACGCACAAGTGCTGATCATGGACGAACCGACCGCGGCGCTGACCGATCGCGAGATCGAGGTGCTGTTCGGCCTGATGCGCGATCTGAAATCGCGCGGTGTCGGCATCGTCTACGTCTCGCACCGGATGGAAGAAATCTTCGAGATCTGTGACCGGATCTCGGTGCTGCGCGACGGCCAGTTCGTCGGCCAGCGCGTGATCAAGCAAACCGGTTTCGACGAGATCGTCAAACTGATGGTCGGCCGCGAAATCGGCGACCGCTTTCCCAAGCGTCATGCCCAGCTCGGCGATACCCGGCTCAAGGTCAGCGACCTCGACGACGGCCTGGCGATTTCCGGAATCAACTTCGAAGTCCGCGCCGGTGAGGTGCTCGGCATCGCCGGGCTGATGGGCTCGGGGCGCAGCGAAATCGTCCGCGCGCTGTTCGGCGCGAGCCGCCGCAAAGGCGGTGACGTCTGGCTCGACGGCAAGGCCGTCGACATCAGCAACCCGATCACGGCGATCGGCCACGGCATCGGTTTCGTCACCGAAGATCGCAAGACCCAGGGTCTGGTGCTCGGCATGTCGGTACGCGAAAACATCACCCTCACCCATCTGGCCAAGCTTGCCAGTGGCGGCGTCGTCAACAGCGGTGGCGAAAGCACCGAAGTCGCCGGGCTGATCGAACGACTGAAGATCCGCACCCGCGATGCCGAGCTCGACGTCAAATCGCTGTCGGGCGGCAATCAGCAGAAGGTCGTATTCGCCAAGTGGCTGGGCATCGCCCCGAAGGTGCTGTTCCTCGACGAGCCGACCCGCGGCGTCGACGTCGGCGGCAAGGCCGAGATCTACCAGATCATCAACGAACTCGCCGCCAGCGGCGTCGCCATCGTCATGGTGTCGTCCGAGCTGCCCGAGGTGCTGTCGATGAGCGACCGCATCCTCGTGATGCATCAGGGCCGGCAGGCCGGCATTTTCGACGCGAAGACCGCGACCCAGGAAACCATCATGCACGCGGCAACCGGAGGACAATAACGATGAGCCCGCAAACCAAAGCCACCCTGCAAAAACTCGGCCCGCTGATCGCGCTGGTGATCATGGCCGTCGTGCTCGCGACGCTGAGCCCGGATTTCCTCACCGTCGGCAATCTCTTGAACGTGCTGCGCCAGGTGTCGATCAATGCGCTGATCGCCTTCGGCATGACCTTCGTCATCCTGCTCGCCGGCATCGACCTCTCGGTCGGTTCGGTGCTGGCACTGTCGGCGGCGCTGATGGCCGGGCTGATGGACGGCGGCATGAATCCGGTCGCCGCCACCATGGTCGGCCTGATTGCCGGCGCGGCCATGGGCCTGCTCAACGGCCTGATCGTCACCAAGGGCAAGGTCGCGCCCTTCATTGCCACGCTCGGCACGATGACGCTGTATCGCGGCTGGACCATGGTCTACACCAACGGCAGCCCGATGACCGGTTTCAACAGTGACTTCATCTACATGCTCGGCAGCGGCTACGTGTTCGGCATCGTGCCGATCCCGGTGGTGATCACGCTGATCGTCTTCGGCGCGCTGTGGTTCGTGCTGAAGAAAACCGTGTTCGGCCGTCACGTCTACGCCGTCGGCGGCAACCCGGAGGCGTCCAAGCTCTCGGGCGTCAAGGTCGACCGCGTCCAGCTGTGGGTCTACTCGCTGTCGGGGCTGATGGCCGCGCTTGCCGGCGCGATCCTGACTTCGCGCCTCAATTCGGCCCAGCCGACCGCCGGCGCCGGTTACGAGCTCGACGCGATCGCCGCGGTCGTCATCGGCGGCACCAGCCTGGCCGGCGGCCGCGGCTGGATCGTCGGCACGCTGATCGGCGCCGTGCTGCTCGGCGTCCTCAACAACGGTCTCAACCTGCTCGGCGTTTCGTCGTTCTACCAGCAGGTCATCAAGGGCATCATCATCCTGCTTGCGGTACTGATCGACCGCGCAGGGAAAAAGTAAACGGACGCACCATCACCACGTCGTCACTACCAGGAGAAGTCGCATGAAACCGTGGATCAAACCCCTGCTGATCGGCGCCATCGCCCTCGGTCTCGCCGCATGCTCGAAGCAGGGCCCGGACAGCAACGCCGCATCGGACACCGCCAGCAGTGGCGAACCGACGATCGGCCTCGCCGTATCGACCCAGAACAACCCGTTCTTCGTCACCTTGCGCCAGGCCGCTGAAGCCGAAGCCAAGGCGCAGGGCATCAAGCTGATCGCCGTCGACGCGCAGGACGACGCCGCCAAGCAGATTTCCAGCATCGAAGACCTGATCCAGAAGAAAGTCAGCGTCATCCTGATCAATCCGACCGATTCGGATGCGCTGGCCAACGCCGTGCGCGAAGCCAACAACGCCAAAATCCCGGTGATCTCGATCGACCGCGCCGTCAACGGCGGTGAAGTGGTCGCGCATATCGCGTCGGACAACGTCGAAGGCGGCCGGATGGCGGCGAAGTTCCTGCTCGACCAGATCAAGCATCAGGGCAAGGTGATCGAGCTCGAAGGCATTCCGGGCTCGTCGGCGGCGCGTGAACGCGGCCAGGGTTTCGGCGAAGGCATCAAGGATGCCAAGGACGTGCAGGTCGTCGCCAAGCAGCCGGCCGACTTCGATCGCGCCAAGGGCCTGACCGTGACCGAGAACATCCTTCAGGGCAACAAGGACGTGAAGGGCCTGTTCGCGCAGAACGACGAGATGGCGCTCGGCGCGCTGCAGGCGATCCAGGCCGCCGGCTTGAAGGACGTCGTCGTCGTCGGCTTTGACGCGACCAGCGATGCAATCGCCGCGGTCAAGGCCGGCACGCTGGCCGCCACCGTCCAGCAGAAGCCGGATCTGATGGGCAAGATGGCCGTCGATACCGCGAAGCAAATCATAGACGGCAAGCAGGTACCGAAGTCGATTCCGGTGCCGCTGAACCTCGTCACCAAGGACAACGCCCAGTAAACGGCGAAATTGAGTACACCGCAGAGACTTTCACGGCCCCTTCCGGGGCCGTTTTTTTTGCGTGTCAGATCTGGCCGAGGAACCAGTTGACGATGTAGAAGTGGTCCTCGAACAGCTCGGTTTCCATCCGGTTGAATTCGAACAGTGGCACCCATTGCGCCCGGTCGGCATCGTCGCCGCCGCGCACCTTCGGCAGCCCCTCGCCGGTCGGCGTCAGCTCGATCAGGAAACCGTGGGTGATCGTCCGGCCGCGCAAGGAGCGCTGCGGGTGGTCGAACACCCGGCTGGCACGGATCGACCCGGCGAGCACCGGCGCCGGCACCTTGAGCCGGGTTTCCTCTTTCAGCTCGCGGATCACCGCGTCGCGGATCGGCTCGCCCTGCTCGATGAAACCGCCGGGCAGCGCCCACAAGCCCTTGCCGGGCATGCCGCGCCGGCGCACCAAGAGGATATGCCCCGAGTGGATCACCACCGCATCGACGGTGACGAAGGTCGGCGGATACGGCGCCACCGCCCAGGCACGGCGGAAATCCTGCAGGTAGCGGTACTCGGCGCTCAGACGTGCGTAAACCTCATCGCGGCGGAAGCCCTGCAGCCAGTCGAACACCGCCGGGGCCAGCTTCGGAGCGCAGGCGTCGAAGCGCTCGCCGCCGGCATCGAACAGCGCATCGCGCACACACTGCGCATCGATGCCCGGCTCGTCGTCGACCTCGAGCCGCTGCCACTGCGGAAACAGCTCGAGATACCACGCGTTGCGACTGCCGCGGCTGCCGACGATGCCGATGCGGAACTCGGCCGCCCGATGCCCGAGGCTGGCGGTGTCGACGGCGATGACCTTGTCGACCAGGCTCTGGATTTCGGTAACCCACTGCTGGTCGTTGTACATCCGGTCCGAGCAGCCGACCATGAACACCCGCTGTTGCAAGGCATCCGGCAAGGCCATGCGCAGCATCGCCTCGCGCTCGGCCAAGGTAAACGGGTTGCGCGGACTGGCCGCCTGCCGCGCCGAGCCGCAGATCACGATCAGCTTGTCGGCGTGTTCGAGCGCAGCGTGGATCAGCTTCAGGTGGCCGTTGTGCACCGGCTGGAACCGGCCGATGAAAACCAGGTAATCGAGACGTTGTGCCATCGGTTCTCCCAACAAGAAAGGGCGGTCTCGGCCGCCCTTTGTGCTACGCGTAGTAACGCTTGGAGAATTCGAGCATGCGCTCGATCGGCAGCCGCGCCGCGTCCATCGCCTCGGGGCTCAGGTAGTCGATGCGCGTACCGACTCCGGCCTGCGCCCGCTTCACCGCCTCGATGGTGTTCATCTTCATGTACGGGCACGAGTTGCACTGGCAGCCGGCATAGATCGGCGCCTGACGGATGTCGAGATCCGGCCGCGCCAGCCCCATGTTGTAGAGAATGCCGTCCTCGGTGGCGACGAAAATCACCGCGTCGGCTTCCCTGTCGAACGATTTCACCCAGTTCAGCATCCCGCTGGTCGAACCGACGTAATCGGCCTGCTGCAGCACTGGCAGCGGCGATTCCGGATGGGCGATCAGGTACTTGGCACCGCTGACGGCGGCAAAGGCCTCGTCGAGCGCGGTCTGGTTGAACTTGTCGTGCACCTCGCACACGGCCGACCATAGCGGCATGCCGTAGTCGTACTGGAAGTTCAGATAGGCGCCCATATTGCGGTCGGGCGAGAAGATCACCTTCTTGCCGTCGGCGTACAGGCTGGCGATGATGTCGTCGACGTTGCGGCTGGTGACGATCCAGTCGGACAGCGCCTTGTGCTCGGCCGAACTGTTGATGTACGACACGTGCACATAGTCGGCGTGTTCCTCGCGCCACTTTTTCAGCGCGCCCACGTCGGTCTGGGTGACGAGGCTACAGGTCGAACCGGCGTCGGGCAGGATCACCTCGGCGTCCGGATTCAGAATCTTGGCGGTTTCAGCCATGAAGCGCACGCCGGCGAACACGATGGTGTCGGCGCCACATTCCTTGGCATACAGGGACAGCTCCAGGCTATCGCCGACCTTGTCGGCCATCTGCTGGATCTCGGGCTGGCAGTAGTAGTGCGCCAGCGTCACGACTTTCTTGCTCATGGTCTTCCCCCATGCAAAATGCGCGGGCTCGCCCCGCGACAGGTCTATCAGTGCATCAAGTCCATGATGCCTCTCGGATTTTCACCGGCGCAGCGTGTCCCGCCGCACAGCATCACGGCAGCATCTTACACCCGCAAGACACGCCCAATCTCGACTGTCCGGTCCTTTTTGCAAAAAGGTGTTGACGGACGGCAAAGCGCGAGCCATAATGCGCTCCTCAGTTGCAGAACACAGCAGCGAAAACGGCGAAGCGGGATTAGCTCAGTTGGTAGAGCGATACCTTGCCAAGGTATAGGTCGAGAGTTCGAGCCTCTTATCCCGCTCCATTCACCGGTTTCATTTCTGGTTTTGCCTGCTGATGCGGGATTAGCTCAGTTGGTAGAGCGATACCTTGCCAAGGTATAGGTCGAGAGTTCGAGCCTCTTATCCCGCTCCAAATTCCAGAAAAAGGGAAAGTCGATACTTTCCCTTTTTTGTCGCAGTTGCGGCGGGGTAGCAAAATGGTTATGCAGCGGATTGCAAATCCGTCTATGCCGGTTCGATTCCGACCCCCGCCTCCAGTACAAAAGCCCTGATTATTCAGGGCTTTTTGCTTTTCCGGCGACAGAAAAATACGCAAATGGCGTGCTACAATCGGCACCCTGCCCCGATGGTGAAATTGGTAGACACAAGGGACTTAAAATCCCTCGCCTAACGGTGTGCCGGTTCGACCCCGGCTCGGGGCACCAGATACGGCAGCAATAAAAAAAACGCGACACTATGCCGCGTTTTTTTATTGGCCGCCCCAATCGAAGGCGGCAGTACCGCGACCCAGACCTTGCGTCTAAGCCAGCACGTGTTCGATCGAGGAATGATCTTCGATCTTCAAGACCTTGCCGTCGATCACCAGCGACGGCAGGCGCGTAACGCCCAATGACTGCGCGTCGGCGGCACGGTGCGAATCCACGCCGAGGTTGACGATCTCGATCCCTGAACCGATCGATTCAAATGCCGCCGCAATCGACAGGCAGATATTGCAGCCGTCGTGAAACAGAATCGTCGCCATCTCAGAACTCCCCATCGCGGATATAGGGCTGGCTCCACAGGATGGACTGCAGCAGCACCGACTTGACCCAGGCAGCGTGTATTTTCTCGACTTCGGCCGCCGATGCGCCGTGCTTGGCCAGGAAAGGTTTCAGCGTTGTGGTGATCGGAATCGTCAGTGCCGGGATGTAGCGGAAATTGACCTGGGCCGTGCTTTGGGCACCATCGGTCTTGTTCTTCTTGAACTTGCTGTGGCGCAGGCCGATTTCGTACTGGTAATCCAGCCAGGCCTGATCGTAGTTGGCTTCGGCGGTATCCAGAATCCACCGGGCAAAGCGCTTGCGCACCGCTTCGAGGTAGACCGGGTCGGGCTCGCCAGTTCGCGTGTTGCCGAAGAACACCACCAGCTCCGGGGTCGATGCGACGAAGCCGTACCAGACGTCGAGAATCGCGTCGGTCTGGTCGGCCAGAATGGCCGCGCTTTGGCGCAAGGCCTGGACATCCTCGTCATTGAACAGCAGCGCTTTTTGCAGCGATGCCAGATCGTCAAGCGAGTACGGCGCGCGGGCCACGGATGCCTGGCCGTGCGTGTAGCCCGGAATCGGCGCAGCGGTGTCGGCTTGCACGATGCCCGGCTTCAGCGCGGACAGAATCGACTTCAGGAATGACATGGTCGGGCTCCTTGATGAACGGGGGTCAATGCACAACATCGGCAGCGTCCGATGCGGGTGCTTGTGATTAATGTGCCCGATCTTGAGATACGATGAATGTCTTAAGATCGACAAAACATATCCAGGCGTCCAAACATGTCGAACATTGCCCCGCTCCCGTCGATCGATCGGCTGTCGCCGCTGCTCGAGCGCTTTCGTGTGCGCGCACAGCTGTTCCATACCGGCGCGCTCTGCGGCGTCAGCCTGTTCGAGCAACAACCGGGGCGGGCCTTCCTGCACGTGCTGCGCCGCGGCGAGATGGAAGTCGTCCATACCGGCGGCGAAGGTCTGGCGCCGCGGCTGATCGTGGACGAGCCGACGCTGCTGTTCTATCCAAGGGCCGTCACCCATGCCTTCCACAACCCGCCAGTCGACGGCTCGGACTTCACCTGCGCGACGCTGCGCTTCGACGGCGACGAACACAATCCGCTGGTGCAGGCGCTGCCGCCGCTGATCCTGCTGCCGCTGCGCCAGGTCACCGGTCTGGCGCAGACGCTGGATCTGCTGTTCGCCGAAACCGACCGCAGCCGCTGCGGCTCGCGCCTGCTGGCGGATCGACTGTTCGAAGTCGTGCTGATCCAGCTCTTGCGCTGGCTGATCGATCATCCCGATGTGGCGGGGATTTCGTCCGGGCTGGTCGCCGGCTTATCCGATCCGCGGCTGGCGCGGGCGATCGCCGCGATTCATGAACAGCCCGGTGACGACTGGACGCTGACGCAGATGGCCACCAAGGCCGGGATGTCGCGCGCGGCCTTCGCCGCCGGCTTCAAGCAGGCCACCGGGCAGACACCGGCCAGCTATCTGAGCGACTGGCGCTTGAGTCTGGCCATCGGCGAGCTGCGCGCCGGCCAGCCGATCAAGGTGATCGCCGACGCGCTCGGTTATAGCGGCGCGCCGGCGTTCTCCAAGGCGTTCAAGCAGAAGTTCGGCGCCGCGCCGCGCGACTGGCTGCGCGAGGCCGAGGCAGACTTACCGGTCTGAGTGGATACGGTCCGGCCCGACCGCAGCCCCCTAGCCCCCGGCCAATTCGGCCGTCGCAGCCTGCGCCGATCGCTCCGTCGTGGCCTCGTCGGCCAACCAACGCAGAATCAAACGCGACAAGCGTTCAACGATCTGGTCGATCTGCACCGGCGTACAGATCAGCGGCGGCAGCAACCGGACCGTCCGCTCCCGGGTGACATTGATCAGCAAGGCCTCGGTTCGCAGCGCGCGCTCGACCAGCGGCGTGCAGGGTTTGGTCATTTCGATGGCGACCATCAGGCCATGACCGCGGACGCCGCGAACCCCGGGATGGCCGGCCAGCCGCGCCTGCAACCCGCTCAGCAGCCGTTCGCCCGAACGCCTGGCGCGCTGTGGCAGTTGTTCGCGCTCGCTGATGTCGAGTACGCAGCAGCCGACACGGCAAGCGAGTGGATTGCCGCCGAAGGTCGAACCGTGGTTGCCGGGCAGGAACAGCGCGGCGGCGTCGCCCCGCGCCAGACAAGCGCCGATCGGTACGCCGTTGCCGAGCGCCTTGGCCAGCGTGATCACATCGGGCGTGATGCCGGCATGGTTGAAGCCGAACCACTCGCCGGTCCGGCCGAGGCCGGTCTGGATCTCGTCCATCATCATCAGCCAGCCGCGCACATCGCACAGCGCGCGCAGCTGCTGCAGATACGCCGGGTCGGCGACGTGCACCCCGCCCTCGCCCTGCACCGGCTCAAGCAGCACGGCGACAATGTCCGGGTGCTCTTCGGCGCATTGCCGCAACGCGGCCATATCGTTGAACGGCACCCGGATGAAACCGGGCATCAGCGGTGCAAAACCCTGATGCACCGCCGGATTGCCGCTGGCGGCCAGCGTCGCGAAGGTACGGCCGTGGAAGCTGTTGTCCATGACCACGACCAGTGGCTGGGCAATGCCGCGACGCTGCGCGTGCAGCCGGGCCAGCTTCAGCGCCGTCTCGTTGGCCTCGGCGCCCGAATTGCAGAAAAAGGCCTTGTCCATTCCGGCCAGCGCGCACAAGCGCGCGCCGAGCTGTTCCTGCCATTCGATGCCGAACAGGTTGGACGTATGAATCAGCCGGCTCGCCTGATCGGCGATCGCCGCGGCAATTTCCGGATGCGCGTGGCCGAGGTTGGTCACCGCCACGCCGGCAATGGCGTCGAGATATTCCCGGCCCTCACTGTCCCAAAGACGCGCACCCAATCCGCGTTCAAACGAAATCGCCTGACGCGAATAGGCGTGCATAAGGTAGGAAGCAGTCATGGTCCGCTGCGGCTCCGGCGGGGTCATTCGGCCGATGTTTCAACGGATGGCACAGCTTGAAACAGCGCTTCCGCGCCCAACAAGCGCAGCCCGTCCGGACCGCTTTCAAGAATCCGCCGTTCGCCGTACGCCACCAGGCGCTGCGTGCGGAAACCCTGCTCCGCCGGCAACTGGGCGGTGATCGTGGCCAGCGCTTCATGGGCGCGCGGCGCATCGGTTTCAAAGAAACCTAGCAGCTCGCCATGTTGCCAAACGGTGAGCCGGTATTTGTGTGGGGTCGTGTCCATGGGTTATGGGAGGCTCCAAGTCGGGAAGGATAAATCAGGCTCAGTTCCGCATAGCCTGACTGGTGGGAGAACTGCAGTGCTGCGCTCACTTCGTCGCAGGCCAGCCGGACGGCGTCGCGCAGCGGCACATCGGCCAGCAGCAGGCCGGTCAGCACCGCGGCAAACAGATCGCCGGTACCCTTGGCGTTGCAGGCGATGCGCGTATGCGTCAGCACTTGGGCATCGTCGCGCGTCACGATCGCCACGCAGAGCGGTGCGTCGGCGAGCGCCGGCGCCTGGGCCGACGTCACCACGACCCATTCGGCGCGGCCGGCCAGCCAGACCCGTGCGGCGTCGATCACATCGTCGAACGTCTCCAGCCGCCGTGCGGCCAGCTGCGCCAGTTCGAAACCGTTCGGCGTCATCCCGTGTGCCAGTGGCAACAGGTGCTGGGTATAGGCCAGCACCAGCTCCGGTTCGACATACATACCGCAGTCGTAGTCGCCGAGCACCGGATCGACGTAAAAACGGATGTCGGGCCAGTGCGCGTGCACGTGTGCCAGCCAGCCGGCCAGCATGCGAGCCTGATCGGCGCAGCCGAGATAGCCGATGACGATGGCGCGCGTCGAATGCAGCACGCCACGCAGCTCAAGCTCACGCAAATAACCGGCAAACCACGTCGTCGGAATCACCCCGCCATCCACCGACGGATAGTGCGGCGTGTTGCTCAACAACACCGTGGGCACCGATGCCACGTGCAGGCCCATCCGTTGCAGCGTGGGCACCGCAATCGAGTTGCCCACGCTGCCATAGACGAGCTGCGACTGGATCGAGATCACGTCGATCGGCAGCGTCGACGGCACACGCCGCCGTCCGGGTGGTTCGCTGCCGTTCATGCAGGCGAGGTCTGTGCGGAAATCACGGTATCGAGCCAGCGCTCAACCACCTGACGTGCCGCCTTGGCCAGGGCCGGGCCGTACTGCAACGCCTGCTTGCGCAGGACGCGCGGATCGATGCCGGCCTGGCCCAGCTCGGCGGCGTGGCCGACCAGCCATTGTTCGATCCGCGCCGCGTCGGCTTCGAGGTGGAACTGCAGCCCCAGCGCCTGCGGACCGAGCGCAAAGGCCTGATTGGCGCCGATGCTGGTGCCCGCCAGATGAGCCGCGTCGGCCGGAATGTCGAACTGGTCGCCGTGCCAGTGCAGCACCGACACACCGTTCAGCGCCGCCAGCGGCGACGCCAGGCCTGCATCGCTGAGGCTGAGCGGGCCGAAACCGATTTCCTTGACGCCCAGCGGATACACCTTGGCCCCCAGTGCGCGCGCCATCAGCTGCGCGCCAAGGCAGATGCCGAGGATGGGCTTGTTGGCCGCCAGCCGTGCGCTGATCAGGTCCAGCTCGTCTTCGACGAAGGGATAGATCGTTTCGTCGTACGCACTGATCGGCCCACCGAGCACCACCAGCAGATCCGGCGCCAGCGGGTCCAGTGCAGCGAGTTTGGCGGTGGTGGCGTCGACGTATTCGACATGAAAGCCACGCGAGGCCAGCACGCCTTCGAGCGTACCGAGGTCTTCAAAATGGAGGTGGCGAATGGCAAGAACCGATTTCATCGGGCGTACTCCTGTGGAATGGGCTGGCTCGGCCAGTAATGGTGGTGTGGCAATGCACGTGCACCGAACAGGGCTTGGCCGACGCGCACGACGGTCGCCCCCTCTTCGATCGCGATTTCGAAATCCCCCGACATGCCCATCGACAACTCGTCCATCTGCATGCCGGCGGGCAGATCAAAGCGTAGGCGGTCGCGCAAATCGCGCAAGCGGATGAAGCACGCGCGGACCTGTTCCGGGTCGCTTGACTGGATTGCCAGCGTCATCAAGCCCTTGACCCGCAGCGACGGAAACTGCTGCAGCTGCTGGACGAAGGACGCGGCCACGTCCGGATGCAGGCCGTATTTGCTGACCTCGTCCGAGGTGTTGATCTGCACCAGCACGTCCAGCGTGCGTCCCTCGAGCGTCAGCCGCTGTTCGAGCGCCTCGGCCACCCGCAGGCTGTCGAGCGCCTGAAATTCGCTGGCCATCTTGGCGACGACCTTGACCTTATTGGTCTGCAGATGGCCGATGACCACCCAGTCGACGTCGCCCAGGTCGGCCATCTCCTGCCACTTCTGCTGGACTTCCTGCACCTTGTTTTCGCCGAAAACCCGGCAACCGGCCGCATAGGCAAAACGGATCCGCGCCTGATCGATGGTTTTCGAGACCGGCAGCAAGCGGACACTGTCCGGATGCCGTCCGGCGCGCGCGCATGCCGCGGCGATGCGTTCGCGGACCGACGCCAGATTGGCGGTGATCTCGGCCTGGGTCTGCGCTTGCGGATAAAGCACCCCGCCCCCCGTCAGGGGGAGATCAAAACCGGGTGAGTTCAATGCATGCTCCTCGACGCGTGGTCGGTCAGGGTTAAAGGGCGATCGTCAATTTGGCTTGCGACGGATAGGTGCAGCACGCCAGCGCATAGCCTTCGGCCTGCTCACCGGGGCTCAGCGCAAAGTCCGCCTCCCGGCGGCAATCGCCGTCGACGATCTTGATCCGGCAACTGCCGCAAATGCCCGAGCGGCACTGGCTCTTGATCGGGATCTGGTTTTGTTCGAGCAGCTCGAGCACGCTCTGCCGCGGATCGGCACGCAGCATCCGGTCCGAACCGACGATCGCCAGCTGCGGCGCCGCGAGCGCGGCGTCGACGATGATCGGCTCGGCGGCCACCGGCGGCGTGAACGATTCGATCAGCACCTTGGCACCGGGATGCAACCGCCGCATCGCCGCCTGCTGTGCGCTGGCGAACTGGTGGCTGCCGCAAATCACCACGGCGTCGAGCTGGGTCGAGTCGGTCAAGTCCGCGTCGCTGGGCCGGCCCGCATGGAAATGCGGCGTCCGCGACTGGATGGCATCACCGGTCACAAAGATGCGGACGCTGAACCACGGGCTGCGCAGATCCAGTTCGAGCAGCTCATGCAGAAACGGCACCGCCGAGATGGACTTGGTGCACAGGCACAGATCGACCCGCGGCACCGGCTTGCCCTGCTGCGCCAGCTTGGCCAGTTCGCGGATCAGCGCGATCGGCAGCGTGATGCCGATCCCGCCGGCCAGCATCAGCACCCGCCGCAACGAGGCCACCGTACCCACGTTGATATGACTGGCCGCGTACTTGATCGCCAGCGTCTCGCCGGTATTCAGGCTGGCGTGCAGGCTGTCGGAGACCCCCTGATTGCCGGTTTTACGCACCGCGATTTCGAACGTGTCGTGCGCCGGACGACGGACGATCGAATAGCAGCGTTGCTGGGTGATGCCGCGCGTATCCGGGTACTCGATCGCGACATGCGCACCGGGTTCGAGGTGAGGATGCAGATCGCTCCGGATCGACTGCGTGCGCAAGGTAAACACCTTCACGCCGCCGGCTTCCGTATGCGCCTGCTCGCAACGTGCGTGCATCACCGCGCTCATGACGTCGCCTCCGCCACCGCCTGTGATGCCGGCAGCGAGGTTGCAATGCGGACGCTACGGTCGGCCAGGCCGATCCGCTCGATCAGCGCTTCGACCGAATCGGTATAAACGCCGATTTCATTGCTGTCGCCGGTCTCGTTCAGGATGGCTTCGTAGTTCGGCAGGCCGACCAGCTCGAATGCCGAGCGCCACGCACCCAGCTCGTTGTTGGCGAACAGTTGCACCGTCTTGAGGATGATTTCGCGCAGGTGCTGCCGTTCACCCTGGCTGAGGCCGTGGACCAGATCCGCGGCCACGAAGCTGAAGACGCTCGAATGACTCCACTCGTCGACGGCATGGGTACGGGTGACCTGATGGCAAATGGCCTGGATCGACTGGTCTTCGGCCATGGTCTTCAGGTAATCGGTGATCAGCGTCTCGCTAGCGCACGCAATGCCGAAGCGCGTCAGCCGGCGCTCCCATTCGGCGCCGCATTTCGAGAGCGCTTCGTCGCGCCAGCGCACCAGATTGAAGTCCTCGAAATCCAGCGGCGTGAGACCGCGCTCGCGGTAGATGTAGTTGCACGCGCCAATCGACATGCGGGTGTGCAAAGCCTCGTCGAGCAAGGCTTCGGAAATCACGTCCTGGATGAGCTCGCGGTTCTTGGTAAAGCTCGGCGGCGCCTTGATCAGGTCTTCGCACGCCGGCGTCACGATGTCGCACTCGATGTAGATCGTCTTGAGGTTGTAGATCCCCCATGCGTACGACAGGCACTGCGATTTCAGCGCCGGGGGGGCCGACAGCCACGCTTGGTGATCCTTGAACGGCAGCAGCGATTCGCTGAAATCGTGCTTTTCCGGATCTAAGACTAGGCCGGCGTAGTCGCTGGGCCCCTGATTGACCGCGGCGCGCGTCTGCCAGAGCGCCGAGAGCCGCTGGAGCATGGTTGCGACCGAGTCTTCACGTACCGCTTCTGAGTAAGCCATGGGTTAGTGCCTCATGCAGATACTGCGTTGAAGTTGCAGGGTGCTGCTGTCTGCGTTGCAGTTGGAATCCGGGAGTTCAGAGCCATGCCGACCTCACCCCTTCATTTTGTATTAGTTCATAAACAGTTATGAACTAGTTCATTAGATGATGCCAAAATACTTTCGTCAAGCTTGTTGGTATTTTATTTTCTTGACACTGAAATGACGAAATCGATGTACGCTATGTTAATAACTTTCTAATAAACTCTTGTAAGAATGAGCATGGATGCGCCCTGTGCCGATCCGCGATCACCAAACCAAGTATTTCTCTGCATAATCTGCAACACTGGGTAGGCGTGGATTAATGACTTTTGTTTTCTTTGTAATTTATTTTGAATGAGTACATAAATGCTGGAAGGAAGCACCGCTCTCGAGATCGTCGCCTCCATCGACCGGATGATCCGGTTCGAACAGTGGAAGCCAGGCCACCAGCTGCCGTCGGTCCGCGTGCTAGCTGGTCAACTGGGCGTTAACCCGAATACCGTCGCCTCGGCGTACAAGATGCTGCGTGACGCCGGCACCATCGTGACCGATGGCCGGCGCGGCACGCATGTCGCGGACGAGGTCATTCACGCGGCGATCGAGATGGCGGTGCCGGCCGGCTTGCGCGATCTGGCGTCGGGCAATGTCGACGGCCGGCTGCTGCCACGGCTGCAACCGGATTGGCTGGCCACGCCCAGCCCGCTGGCCAGTTACGATGCCGGCGAGGACGATCCGGCACTGCTGGCGCTGGCGCAGCGGTGGATGTTCGAACCGGCGGGCTGCCACAGCCCGGTCGCGGTGTTCTCCGGCGTGCTCGATGCCATCGAGCGTGCGCTGATCCAGCGCTGCCGCCCCGGCATGAAGGTACTGGTCGAGGACCCGTGCTGGCCGCCGTTGCTGGCGCTGCTGGTGAGCATGCGGCTCAAGCCGGTGCCGCTGCCGGTCGACGCCAATGGTGCGCAAGTGCCAAACGCCGCGGTATTGCAGGATGCCTGCGCGGTGATCCTGACCGCCCGCGCGCACAACCCGACCGGAGTCAGCTATTCGCGTGAACGCTGGCAGGCATGGCAGTTCGCGCTGGCGCGTTCGGCCGACTGTCTGCTGGTGATCGATGATCACTGGGGTGCGCTGAGCGCCATGCCGCCGCCGCCGCTGCAGATTTTTTCGTGCGAATGGGTCTATGTACTGTCGGTCAGCAAATTCCTCGGACCGGAACTGCGGCTGGCGTTTGCCGCCGGCAATGGCCCGGTGCTGAAAACGATGATGCGCCGGCATTCGTTCGCGCCACGCTGGGTCAGCCCGCTCTTGCAACGCGTCGTCGCGAGGGCCTGGCAGGGCATGCTCGACGACAACGCGCTGGCACTGGTGCGGCAAACCTACGCATCGCGCCGCGCCACACTGCAGGCCGGTCTGCACCGGCACGGGGTCGACGTTGTCGATCACGGCGAGGGGCTACATCTGTGGGTACCGGTTGCCAATGAGACTGCTGCGGTACAAAGCCTGGCCTCGCTGGGCTGGGCGGTACAGGCCGGCCAACCGTTCCGGCTCGACGGTCCATCAGCGATCCGCATCAGTACCGGCAACCTGGCATTGAACGAACTCGACACGCTGGCCAGCGATATCGCGTTGGCGCTCAAGCCACGGACGCGCACCATCTATTGAGGACAGCCCACACGGCAACTCATCTTGCACACGCTTGCCGCGCTCCGCAGCGACCGACGGGCATGCCCGCGCGGCTGGTGCTTGCAGGCCGTTTCCATGGAAACACGTGCCGCACGCATCGCCTCGGACAGCCGCTTGCGGCATGCGCTGACGCCGTGTGCGCGGCGCCGACGGCAGGCGGTGCTTCAGTGGAAATCGCGGCTGCTCACCTGTAGTTCGCCGAGCCAGGCACTGCGATCGGCCAGCCTTTTGGCCAGCAGGTGCACGACATCGCCCTCGCGCTGCACCACACCGTAGACCGCCAGCAACTGCGCGCCGAGCAGTTCACGCCGCTGCCGCTCGGCCAGATCGGACCAGACGATCACATTGACGTTGCCGGTCTCGTCTTCCAGCGTGACGAACACCACGCCGCTCGCAGTGCCCGGCCGCTGGCGGCCGACAACCAGGCCGCAGGCACGGGCCGGCATGCCGGAAGGTAGCGCCGCCAGCTCCGCGGCGCTCAGCAGCCTTTCCTGCTTCAACCGTGCGCGCAGCAGGCTGAGCGGGTGCGCGCGCAGGCTCAGCCCAGTCGCGTGGTAATCGGCGACGATGTCCTTGCCGAGCGACAGCGGCGGCAGATCCGGCACGGCGTCGGGCTCGACCAGCGCCAGATCCTGCTGCACCCCGGCGCCACTGACCTGCCACCACGCTTCGCGGCGGTGACCGGCGAGCGCCGCCAGCGCATCGGACTCGGTCAGCGCCGCCAGCGCACGCGGGTCGGCGCCACTCGAGCGCAACAACTGATCGACCGAGGCATAGCCGCCGGCAGGCCGGGCCGCGACCAGATGCCGGCCGGTCTCCTCGCCCAGCCCCTTCACCTGCCGCAATCCGAGCCTGACCGCCGGTTGCGGGCCTCCCCCCGGTTCGAGCGTGCAATCCCAGTCGCTGCATTGCACATCGACCGGCCGGACCTCGACACCATGGCGGCGCGCGTCCTGGATCAGCTGCGACGCCGAATAAAAACCCATCGGCAAGGAATTGAGCAGGCCACAGCAGAACGCTGCCGGCTCGTAACGCTTCAGCCACGCCGATGCATAAACGAGGATGGCGAAACTCGCCGCGTGCGACTCGGGAAAGCCGTATTCGGCAAAGCCCTCGATCTGCTTGAAAATGCGCTCGGCGAAATCGAGCGTATAGCTGCGCGCCAGCATGCCGCCGATCAGCCGTTCGCGATGCTGTTCGAGCTTGCCGGTCCGGCGCCACGCCGCCATCGACCGGCGCAGCGCATCGGCCTCTCCCGGCGTATAGCCGGCGGCGACGACGGCGAGCTGCATCACCTGCTCCTGAAAAATCGGCACCCCCAGCGTGCGCCTGAGCACGGTCTCGATTTCAGGACTCTCGTATTTCACTTTTTCCCGCCCCTGCTTGCGCTGCAGATACGGGTGGACCATGCCGCCCTGGATCGGCCCGGGCCGGACGATCGCAACCTCGATCACCAGATCATAGAAACAGTTCGGCCGCAGCCGCGGCAACATGCTCATCTGCGCCCGGCTCTCGACCTGAAACACGCCGATGCTGTCGGCGCGGCTGAGCATCGCGTAGACCTCGGGGTCTTCGCGCGGAATCTGCTGCAGGCTCATCGGCGTCTGCCGCAGGCTTGAGACCAGTTGCAGTGTGCGCCGCAGCGCCGACAGCATCCCCAGCGCCAGCACGTCGACCTTGAGCAGGCCGACCTCGTCGAGGTCATCCTTGTCCCACTCGATCACGGTGCGGTCGGCCATCGCCGTATTCTCGATCGGCACCAGTCTTGAGAGCGGCCCGCGCGAGATCACGAAACCGCCGACGTGCTGCGACAGATGGCGCGGAAAACCGCGCAGCGTCCCGGTGAGCTGCAGCAATTGCTGCACCGGCAGGCTGTCCGGATCGAGGCCGACCTCGATCATCCGCTGCGCCAGCGCCTTCCGGTCGTCCCACCACGCCAGCGAGCGCGTCAGCCGGTCGAGCTGGTCCTCCGACAAGCCGAGCGCACGGCCGACATCGCGCAGTGACGACTTGGTCCGGTAGGTGATGACCGTTGCCGCCAGCGCGGCGCGATCGCGGCCGTATTTCTGGTACAGGTACTGAATCACCTCCTCGCGCCGGTCATGCTCGAAATCGACGTCGATATCGGGGGGCTCGGCGCGCTCCTCGGACACAAAGCGCTCGAACAGCAGATTGCCGTTTTCGGGGTCGACTTCGGTGATGCCCAGCGCGTAACACACCGCCGAATTGGCCGCCGAACCGCGCCCCTGGCACAGGATGCCGCGGCTGCGCGCAAAAGCGACGATGTCTTCGACGGTGAGGAAGTAAGCCTCGTACTGCATCCGGGCAATCAGCAAAAGCTCGGCGTCGACCTGCGCCACGACCTTGGCGGGCGGCCCGGCCGGATAGCGTCGGGCAAGACCGGCTTCGGCCAGCATCCGCAAATGCCCCGCCGGCGTCGATCCGGCCGGTACCAGCTCGTCCGGATACTCGTAGCGCAGCTCGGTCAGCACGAAATGGCAGCGCGCGGCGATCGCCACCGATTCGGCCAGCCATGCCGCCGGATAAACCTGCGCCAGCCGCGCCCGGTGACGCAGGTGGCGTTCGGCGTTCGGCTGCAATGCCATCCCGCACTGCGCCACCGGCTTGCCGAGGCGGATCGCCGTCAGCACGTCCTGCAGCGGCTTGCGTGCTCGTGCATGCATATGCACGTCGCCGGCGGCGACGCAGCGCAGCCCGCTTGCTTCGGCGAGCCACTGCAATTGCAGCAGCCGGCCGCGATCGTCCGGCCCGGCGAGCAGCTCGGCGGCGATCCAGCTGCGCGCCGGAAAATGCCCGCCAAGCCACAGGCCGTCGGCCGGATCCGGCTCGGACGGCGGCAACCACAGCGCCAGCAGCCGGCTGGCGAAATCGGCGATGTCGGCGCGGCTCAAGCGGTACTGGCCCTTGCCGGCATTGCGCCGGCCGCGAGTGATCAGTTCGGCCAGATCGCCGTAGGCCGGTTTGTCCGGTGCCAGCAGCACCAGCCGCAAGCCGTCGTCCAGCGTGAACTCGGCGCCGACGATCAGCTGCAAGCCGCTGTCCTTGGCCGCCCGGTGGGCGCGGACGATGCCGGCGAGCGAGCATTCGTCGGTGATCGCCAGCGCCGTATAGCCCAGATCGCGCGCACGCTCGACCAGCTCCTCGGCGTGCGACGCACCGCGCTGAAACGAGAAGTTCGACAGGCAGTGCAGCTCGGCGTAGGCCGGCAGCACCGCCGTGCCAGTATGCAATGCAGCCACGTCAGAACACCCCGTGCAGCCACCAGGTCAGGCTGTGCCGGTCCTGATAGATCCAGTAGCGCCGCCCCGACGGCCCGAGTGCCTGCCAGTAATCGCGCACGGCGCTGTCACCGTCCCACCAGCCTGCCTCGATCCGCTCGGCGCGACCGATGCAACGCAGCGGTTCATCGTGCCACAGCCGCTGATCGCGCACGGTCAGCGCTTGCGGCTCGGGCAACAGCCAGCCCGGGCGCTCGCCGATGGCTTGCTCGCCCAATGGCGGTGGTGCACTCGCTTCGCCGTCGCCAGCCAGCCGCCACGCCCGCTCGGGGCGATGGTCGGCGACGGTGGCGATGGCGCAGACCGCCTCGTCGCCGAGCCGCGCGCGCAGCCGCGCCAGCAGCAGCGGCAGATCACCGTGCTGCTGGCGCTGGTCGAGCAAGGACAGCGCCTGGCCGTCGAGCGCATGCAGTTGCTCGGCCCGCAGCTCGACCGAAAACACCGGCGCAGCAAGCGCGATCCGCTCGGCGCGCTCGCGCAAGACCGCGAGCATCTCCTCGTATCGGCGCAACGGCCGGCCGAAGCCGACCTCAAGCAGCGTCGCCGGCGCGTCGTCGTAAACAAAGCGGAACGTCACCGACTGCACGCCAAGACCGCGCCCGCCCAGATAGCCGGCCAGTTCGGCCAGCAAGCGTTCGGCCAGCCGGACGAACACGTCGACGTGCTCGAACGGGTAATCAAGGTCGATGCAGCGCTTAAAGCGATCGGGCGGCACAAAGGCTGTGCGCGGGTCGGCGACGAGGCCGAGCGCCCGGTCAAGCCATAAGCCGACTTCGGCGCCAAAGCGACGGGCGACGCCGGCGCGCGGCAACGTCAGCAGGTCGGCCAGCGTCGTCACCCCCAGTTGCGCCAGCCCGGCATGCTGACGCTCATTCAGCGGCAGCACCGACAGCGGCAAGTCGGCGATGCCGGCGCGTACTCCGGCCAGCGCGGTGATCGCATCGGCCTCGCCGCACCCGGCACGCCAGCTCGCCGCCAGCGGCGTCGGCGCGCAGCCGGTCTGCACGGTGTAATCCAGATCAAGCAACCCCGCTTCGATTCGCGATTGCAGCGCGGCCAGCCCGCCGAAATAGCGCAGGCAGCCCTGCACTTCGAGCAGCAGCATCGCCGGTTCGACAATGACGACGGTCGGCGTGAACTGCTGCGCCCAGCACGCCAGCGCGCTCAACGCCTCGGCCTCCGCCTGCGGTTTGCGCCGATGCACATCGAGTTCGTTGACCAGCGCCAGCGCCGCCGAGAGCTTGATCCCGGCGCGGATGCCGAGCGACTGCGCCAGCGCATCGACCACGACCACCCGCTCGAACCGGCCGGCCGACTCGACCACCAAGCGCGGCCTAGGCGGCGTGGCGATGGCCGGGCAGACGTCCAGCGGCAGGTTCGGCAGGTATAAGGCCAGCCAGAGCATGGTTCGTCTCCGTCAACACGATGGGATCGGCCAGCGGTGGGCCGCGGCGCTTGAGCACCCGCACGGCCACGCCGCCGGGGAGCGTGTCGATGCCGAGACGCAGCGGCAACGGCGAGCTCTGGCCCGGCCGGGTTCGCAGCAGAAAACCGCAAGCACCCCCCTCGCGGCTCGCCAGCAGCAAGCGCCGTGCCGCCCGGTCATCGACACCGTCGATCCAGCCGAGCACCGCGCCACAGCCGGGCTCGCGCAACGTCTGCTCCATCGCCCACAGCGCGCCGGCCGTGTCGCTTGGGCGCAGCCATACCAGCCGTTCGAGCGCGATCCCGGCGGCGGCCCACGCCGGCGCATACGGCAGCAGCGGCGGCTGGATCAGGCAGATGCTCTGGCCAGCGCAACGCCGCAGCACCGGCCATAGCAATGCGAGTTCGCCCATGCCCGGGCGGGCGACGACGATTTCGCTGACGCTGGCCAACGGCCAGCCACCACCCGGCAGCACGGCATCGAGCCCGGCATGACCACTCGTCACGCACACCGCTGCTGCGGCGCGACCATCGCCGCGCCAGATGGCCGGATGCCTGAGCACATCGCCCAAGCTGGCATTCTGCATTTTCATGCCTTGATGATATAGAACGAATGTTCTACACCACAAGTTCAACCGGCGGACGGCAGCGCCGCATGGGTCGTTACGGTGCGTCGGGGCGCAGGCAGCCCGTATAGCCGATCAGCGTCCACGGCCCGAAACGGATGGCCACGTCGAAATGAAACAACCCAGCTTCCTGCCATTCATGCGCACTGACCTGCAGCGCGCACCAGCCTGGCAAGGGGATGCCCAGGTAGTGGCTGCGCACGCTGTGCTGGATCAGCCCGGCACCCTGGATCCGGCTGTCCAGGCTCAGGCGGATCGGCCCGAATGCTTCCTGCACCCGGCTGGCCTTGCGGTACTGCCGCGAGGCCATGGTGCGGCTGGCGAAGCGGCGCTGCCACACCTCCTTGTTCCCGCCGTGCAGCACCCGAACCTGCAAGGGCACCGCCCTGCCTTCAGCCGGCAAGCGGGCCAGCCTCAGCAAGGCGCGCAGCGCGGGCCGGTCGGTCCAGCGCACATCGGCATGGCCATGCCAGACCACGTCGTGCGCTTGGTGGAACTGCTGCAAGAGTGGATCCAACCGCTGAAAATCCGTACCGAGTACCGTTGGGTAAAGCGTGTTCATGATGTTCTCCTGAGTACGGCCAGCCTATCCCGACAGGCGAGCACAAAGCCGTGTGCTGCTGCCCGAAGCGGGGGATCCGAAGGCAGTCTCCCCTTATAAGACTCCGAGCATCAGGCGGGGACGCAGCCGCCGAACAGCATAGGTGCTAAAGCAGGTCGCCGAGTGCCTCGCGCAACGTCGCGTAGCGAAAAACATAGCCCTGCGCCAGCAGCCGCTGCGGGCTGACCCGTTGGCCGTCGACGAGCAGCTGCGCCATCTCGCCGAGCACGCGGCGCAGCAAACCAGCTGGCAGCGCCAGCCACACCGGCCGGCCGAGCAAGCCACCGACCATGCTGGCGAACTCGGCCTGACTGACCGCTTCGGGCGCCACCGCGTTGTAGACCCCACGCAGCGTCGGGTCGACGATACTGCGCGCAATCAGCGCCAACACATCATCCAGATGGATCCAGCTCATCACCTGCGCGCCGCTGCCGACACGTCCGCCAACGCCCAATCGGTAAGGCAGCAGCAAAGGCGGCAGCGCGCCGCCGTGCCCGAATACCAGCCCCAGCCTGAGCACGACCTGCCGCACGCCACCGGCCTGCCCGGCACGCGCCTCCCAGCGCTGGCACAGCTCGCTCATGAAACCGCTGCCGGCGGCGCTTCGCTCGGACAGCAGTTCGTCTCCCGGACGGACGCCATAGAAGCCGATCGCCGAGGCCTGCACCCACACCGCCGGCGCCTGCTCGGCGCGCGCCAGCCAGGCCAGCAGCGCGTCGGTCGTCCTCATCCGGCTGGCCAGCAAGACCGCCTTGCGGGCCGGGCTCCAGCGCGGGCCGATCACTGGCGCGCCGGCCAGATTGATCACCACGTCGAATCGCTCGGCAGCATGCAGCTGTGCCAGCGACGCAATGCTGCGCACCCGTCCCTGGAACAGATAGGCCGCATCGAGTGGCCGCCGCGTCAGCACGGTCACCGCGTGGCCGGCCGCCACGAGCTGGTTCAGCAAGGCCTCGCCGATGAAGCCGGTACCACCGGTCACCAGCACCCGCTGATGCGGCAGGCCGGCAAACGCGTTCGCGCGCGCCGGGCGCCGGCTCATCCGCCACGCGGCATGGGCATCCCGCAGCCCCGAGATGAACACGCCCAGCGCCAGCACGCTCAGGACGATGCTGTGCCAGCCATGGTCGACGAGAACCAGATCGCTCTCCAGCGCGTGCCACTGCACCAGCTGCCAGGCATAAAGCCCGAATACCGCGCCGCCATTGATCGCCAGCACCGTGTGCAGCACCCGCTCGGTTGCCGGCAGCTTGCGGCTCGCATCCTCGATCACGAAGTCCCACAGGGTCAGCCCGACCTCGAGCAGGATCAGTCCGGCGATCACCCACACCCAGGCGCCATGAAAAGCCAGCCACGCCAGTGCGGCAAACACCACGGCATACAGCGATGCCCGCAGCGCATGGATGCACAGTTCGCGCCGGGCCGATGGCTTCATCGCCAGGCCGACCGTCAACTCGTGGTGGTAGAGCGTGTCCAGTCCGCCGAGCACGCCTTGCAGCACCAGCAAATTCAATACCCAACCCAGAACGTCGAACGACATGATGCGCCCCCTTGTGTTGGCATCCGGGCATGGCTGCCGTGCCGACGACGACACACAAGCAAATGCCCAGATAATTTCTTTTATTTCTGAATAAACAGAAATAAACAGGCAAAAAAATCAGCGATAGCGTGTGCCGCAGACACCATCCACGCAGCCGTATCCAAGCACCCGGCTGGCGCGATAGCGATTGTGCGCGAACCAGCGGTAGAGCCTGGCCCAGAGCGGCTTCGTCAACGGCAGCTTCAGCGGCAACACCAGCCAGCTTCGTCCGACCGCGCTATAGGCAGCAGCGATCGCATCGATGCCGACCAGCAGGCGTCCGTCCGCCGTCAGCGCATGCAGCTCGGCATCCATCGCCGCCCAGCTCGTGCCGTAATCCGCGGCATCAAAGCCATCGCCGTGCATATCGGCATAGGCCAGCCGGCCGTGGCGATCCCATCGCGCCAAACGGCGCATTTCGGCCGAACACAGTGGGCAACGGCTATCGAAGAACAAGGTCAGCGTGGTCATGGCACTTCCTTTTCATCAGGACTCAAGAATCGGGCAACCTTGCCGCCCATCTGCACGAAACGCTGCACAGTCGCCGGCGACAGATGCTTGAAGTCGTCATAGCCACGCATCAGCAGTTCCAGAAAAGCCAACACCTCGTCCATGCGCGCCCGGGTCGCCGCTTCCAGCGCCTGATCGTTTTCGGCCTCGAGCGCGCATTCGCGCAGCACCGTCAGCGTCGGGTCCAGCTCGCGTTTCTTGCGCTCCGCCAGAATGATGCGGAACACCTCCCAGACATCCTGATAGGCCTGAAAATGGTCGCGCCGGTCGCCGGGCATGTGCATCGCCCTGATCAAGCCCCAGCTTTGCAGCTCCTTCAGGCTGGTACTGACGTTCGAACGCGCGATGGTCAGGGTTTCGCTGATCTGCTCCGCGTGCAGCGGCACATTACTCAGGAAGAGCAAGGCATGGATCTGCGCGACGCTGCGGTTCACGCCCCAGCGCGTCCCCATTTCGCCCCAGTGGAGGATGTATTTTTGCGTGGTCGGGCTCAGTGTCATCGATCGCGGCTTTAATTTCTGTCTTTACAGAAACAACTGTATACCTGCACCACCAAATAACAAGCCCTATCGCCAGGGTCGAATGAAAATGCCACAGCCATCGTCGGCAGCCGGCATAGAAAAAGCCGGCTCAAGCCGGCTTTTCATCGATGCGGAGCCCGGCAGGCTCAGCCGCCAAGCACCACCGCGACCACACGCCGTGATTCGGCGGTGAGGATGTTGAAGGTCCGGCACATCGCGCCGGTATCCATCGGGTCAAAGCCGACGCGCGCGGCGGCGAGTGCGGCGGTCAGGCGCGGATGCGGAAAGCGCAGGCTGCTGCCGGTGCCGAACAGCACCAGCTCGGGCTTGAGTTCGAGCAGCACGGCGAAGTCTTCCGGCGTCAACGCATCGAAGCTCGCCGGCCGCCATTCGCGGATCTCCTCGGGCGTGACGATCAGGCTGCCCTCGTAGCGGACATCGTTGACCTTGACGAAGCCCTCGCCATAGCTGGCGAACTGGTTCAGATGCTCGGTCATGGTGTGGTGCAGTTTCATGGTCGGGGTCCGGAAAACGGTGCCGCCATTTTAAAGCCTATCCGGTAGACGGGCGAGCCGGTTCGTTCACGCCCGAAGGCCCGCTGACTACCCGGGTATCGGACGACGGAGAAATGCGCTGGTGTCACTACGGAAGGGGGAGCACTTTGCCCAACTGTGCTCCGCATCGTCGCGCCACGCTGTATGCACCGCAGCATGATTCTTTCGCTAGAATGGTCAGCTCCTCTACCCGCACCGGCCAGATCGCCATGGAAGCCATCCTCAAGTCGAACAAACTGCTCAACGTCTGCTACGAGATCCGTGGTCCGATTCCGGAGCGAGCGCGGCAGATGGAAGAGGAAGGCCACCGGATCATCAAACTGAACATCGGCAACCTCCAGCCTTTCGGTTTCGATGCACCGGAAGAAGTGGTGCAGGACGTGATCCGCAACCTGCCGAACGCGTCGGGCTATGTCGACAGCAAGGGCCTGTTCCAGTCGCGCAAAGCGATCATGCACTACTCGCAGGAGAAGAACATTGCCGGCGTCACCGTCGACGATATCTATATCGGCAACGGCGCGTCCGAGCTGATCGTGATGGCGATGCAAGGCCTGCTGAACAACGGCGACGAAGTACTGGTGCCGATGCCGGACTACCCGCTGTGGACCGCCGCGGTCAGCCTCGCCGGTGGCCGGCCGCGCCACTATCTGTGCGACGAAGCCAATGGCTGGCTGCCGGCGCTCGACGACATCCGCGCCAAGATCAGCGACAAGACCAAGGCGCTCGTCATCATCAATCCGAACAACCCGACCGGTGCGCTCTACCCGGACGAGGTGCTGCGCGAGCTGGTGCAGATCGCCCGCGAACACGGCCTGATCATTTATGCCGACGAGATCTACGACAAGGTGCTGTACGACGGCGCCAAGCACACGTCGATCGCCTCGCTCGCCGACGACATCCTGTTCGTCACCTTCAACGGCCTGTCGAAGAACTATCGCGCCTGTGGCTACCGCGCCGGCTGGATGATCGTCTCGGGCAACAAGAAGATCGCCCGCGACTACATCGAAGGCCTGAACATCCTCTCGACCATGCGTTTGTGCGCCAATGTGCCGGGCCAGTACGCGATCCAGACCGCGCTCGGCGGCTACCAGAGCATCGACGACCTCGTCTGTCCGGGCGGACGGCTGGCCAAGCAGCGCGATCTGGCGCACGAGCTGATCAACGCCATGCCGGGCGTCAGCTGCGTCAAGCCAAAAGCCGCGCTGTACATGTTCCCCAAGCTCGACCTGAACGTGTATCCGATCGCCGACGATCAGCAGTTCATTCTCGAATTCCTGCAGCAGGAAAAAGTGCTGCTGGTCCAGGGCACCGGCTTCAACTGGCATCAGCCCGACCACTTCCGCGTGGTCTTCCTGCCCAACACCGATGATCTGACCGACGCGCTCGGCCGGCTCGACCGCTTCCTGGCGTCTTACCGAAAACGCCACGGTACCGCATAATGCGGGTCTTGCCGCTCACCGACGACCAGGGCGCGCTGATCGCGTCCGAGTGGCTGGCTGCAACCGAACCGGTGCACCGGCAATTGCGCCCGATGCTGCCGGACGACTATGCCGGCCGGATCGCGACAGTTTGCGCCGCCGGTGGCCGACTGGCGATTGCCGTCGACGGTGAACGCGTCCTCGGGCTCGCGCTGTGGCGCGTGATCGAGAATACCTATGAAGGCCGGCGTCTTTACGTAGACGATCTGGTCACCGACGCGGCCGCACGCTCACAAGGCGTCGGCCGCGTACTCCTCGCCTGGCTCACCGAGCGGGCCCATGCCCACGATTGCGACGTGCTCGCACTCGATTCGGGCGTGCAGCGCACTGGCGCGCACCGCTTTTACTTCCGGGAAGGGATGAGCATCGCTTCCTACAGCTTCAAGAAAAATTTGAGAATGGCCTGACAGGCCCGAGGGTTGACCGTGATGAAACCGATCTATGTAGGCTTGTGCGGCGTCGGCACCGTCGGCGGCGGCACTGCCACCGTACTGAAACGCAATGCAGAAGAAATCGCCCGCCGCGCCGGCCGGCCGATCACCGTGAAGATGGCCGCCAACCGCGACATCGCGCGCGCGCGCGAAATCTGTGGCAGCGAGGTCGAGGTCGTTGACGACGCACTGGCCATCGCCCGTCATCCCGATATCGACATCGTCGTCGAACTGATCGGTGGCACCACCATCGCCAAGGAGCTGGTGCTGACGGCGATCGAGAACGGCAAGCACGTCGTCACCGCCAACAAGAAACTGATCGCCGAATACGGCAACGAGATTTTCGCCAAGGCGCAGGAAAAGGGCGTCATCGTCGCGTTCGAAGCCGCGGTCGCCGGCGGTATCCCGGTGATCAAGGCGTTGCGCGAAGGCCTGACCGCCAACCGGATCGAATGGGTCGCCGGCATCATCAACGGCACCAGCAACTTCATCCTCACCGAGATGCGCGACAAGGGCGCCGCCTTTGCCGACGTGCTCGCCGAAGCCCAGCGCCTCGGTTACGCCGAGGCCGACCCGACCTTCGATATCGAAGGCCACGACGCCGCACACAAGCTCACCATCATGAGCGCAATCGCCTTCGGCATCCCGGTCCAGTTCGACAAGGCCTATCTCGAAGGCATCAGCAAGCTGCAGGCCGCCGACATCAAGTACGCGCAGGAACTCGGCTACCGGATCAAGCTGCTCGGCGTAACCCGCCGCCGTCCCAACGGCATCGAGCTGCGCGTCTCGCCGACGCTGATCCCGGCCAAGCGCCTGATCGCCAATGTCGACGGCGTGATGAACGCGATTCTGGTCAAGGGCGATGCCGTCGGCGCAACGATGTACTACGGCCCGGGCGCCGGCGCCGAGCCGACCGCGTCGTCGGTGATCGCCGACCTCGTCGACATCACCCGCCTGCACACCGCCGACCCGGAACACCGCGTACCGCATCTGGCATTCCAGCCGTCGCAACTCGCCGACCTGCCGATCCTGCCGATCGGCGAAGTCGAAAGCTGCTACTACCTGCGCCTGAACGCCCTCGATCAGACCGGCGTGCTCGCCGACGTCACGCGCATCCTCGCCGACCACGGCATTTCGGTCGACGCGATGCTGCAGCGCCCGAGCGATCAGGCCAGCGACGACGGCCGCGACGATGTGGTCATCATCACCCACTTGGCGATCGAGAAAAATGTCGACGCCGCACTGGCGAAGATCGAAGCGCTGGACACCATCAACGGCAAGATCGTCAAGCTGCGACTCGAGCATTTGAACGGCTAAACCGCCGGGAGAAAGAGGTTAGCCAGATGAGAATCAAAGCAGCACAACACATTCTGGCTAGCATCTTTGCCTCGCAAAAAGCGTTGAAACTGCTTGCGCCAGAATTCAATTGGGCCGGACTAGGTAACTTGCTTGGCGACTTTGGGGAGTTAGTCGCCATTGAGCACTACCAGCTGAAAAAAGCCCCAGCAGGCTCAGATGGTTTCGACGCGATCCGCGATGATGGGAAAACCGTTCAAATCAAAACGAACTACGCGGCAACGCAAATTGGCTATCGCGGCACGGCAGATATGCTGCTCGTTGTCGGAGTTCGTGACGATGGTTCGTGGGAAGAGTTTTTCTACGGTGCATTCGACCTTGTCAGCGCATCCGCCCGCTACTCGGCGCGTGATAACAAGCACATGATTGCGATTACCAAGCTCAAGCAATTACAGGCCAAACAATGAAATACATCTCGACCCGCGGCGGCATGGCCCCGCAAGCGTTTTCGGACATTCTGCTCGGCGGCCTCGCGCCCGACGGCGGCCTGGCCATTGCCGAGGCCTATCCGCGCTTTGGCCTCGATGCGCTCGAGCGCTTGGCGCCGTTGTCGTATGCCGACCTCGCCTTCCAGATCATCGACCATTTCGTCGACGACATGCCGGCTGCCGACCTGAAAGCGCTGATCGCCAAGACCTACACCAGCGAGGTCTACTGCAACGGCCGTGACCCGGCCCGCGCAAGCGAAATCACCCCGGTACTGCGGCTCGACGACAATCTGTACCTGCAGGAGCTGTCGAACGGCCCGACGCTGGCGTTCAAGGACATGGCCATGCAGTTGCTCGGCAACCTGTTCGAGTACGTGCTGGCGCAGCGCGGCGAGACGATCAATATCGTCGGCGCAACCTCGGGCGATACCGGTTCGGCGGCCGAGTACGCGATGCGCGGCAAACACGGCGTCAACGTCGTGATGCTATCGCCGGCCGGCAAGATGAGTCCGTTCCAGCGCGCGCAGATGTTCAGCCTGCAAGAGGCAAACATCCACAACGTCGCGGTGAAGGGCTTCTTCGACGCCTGCCAGGACATGGTCAAGGCCGTGAACAACGACGCCGCGTTCAAGGCCGAACACAAGATCGGCGCGGTCAACTCGATCAACTGGGGCCGCGTGATCGCCCAGGTCGTGTACTACTTCAAGGGCTATTTCGCCGTGGCGAAAAAGGTCGGCGACCCGGTCGATTTCTGCGTGCCTTCGGGCAACTTCGGCAACGTCTGCGCCGGCCACATCGCCCGGCAGATGGGTCTGCCGATCCGCCACCTGATCGTCGCGACCAACGAGAACGACGTCCTCGACGAGTTCTTCAAGACCGGCCGCTACCAGCCGCGCGGCCTCGACCGGACCTATGAAACCTCGAGTCCATCGATGGACATCACCAAAGCGTCGAACCTCGAGCGTTTCGTCTTCGATCTGATCGGCCGCGACGGCGACGAACTCGCCGCGCTGTGGCAGCAGGTCGAGAAGGCCGACGGCTTTGCGCTGTCCGAAGGCGACTTCAAGCGCATGCACGATGCCTACGGCTTCCGCTCGGAACAGAGCAGCCACGCCGACCGGTTGGCCAGCATCCGCGAAGTCGCCGAAAAGTATGGCGTGCAGATCGATCCGCACACCGCCGACGGCTACAAGGCAGCCAAGGCGCACCGCGATGCGAACGTGCCGATGGTGATCCTCGAAACCGCACTGCCGGCCAAGTTCGAAGCCACGATGATCGAGGCGCTCAGCACCCAGCCGCAACGCCCCGCTCACCTTGTCGGCCTGGAAGACCTGCCGCAGCGTTTCGATACGCTCGAGGCCGATGTCGATGCGTTGAAGCGCTATGTCGCCGCGCGGGTGTAACGCCGCCTCGCTCAGCACATGAAAAAGCCGGTCAATGACCGGCTTTTTTCTTGCCCGGATCGCGCTATTTCGCGACCGCTACTGGCGCGAGCACCTGCTTGCCCGGCACGCCGAGCAAGGCATCGACCGTCACCAGCTCGTAACCTTGCGCCTTCAGCTTCGGGATCAGCGCATCGACGGCGGCGATCGTCCTGTCCCGCGCGCCGCCACCGTCGTGCATCAGCACGATGGCTTCCGGATGCAGGTAGTCGGTAACCATCTGCTCGATCTCGACCGGGCTGCCCTTCTTCCACGCCACCCACCAGTCACGGGTGTCGATCGACCAGCTGATCACCTTCATGTCGCGCTCCTGCAGCCAGCGCACCTCGGCATCGCTGATATCGCCATACGGCGGCCGGAACAAGGTCGGCGCAAAACCGAGGGTCTGCTGCATGATCTGCTGGGTGCGCTCGACCTGATCGCGCCAGAAGACCGCCGGGATCAACTTGCTCGAGTACGGGTGGTTGTACGAATGGTTGGCGATCGTATGTCCCTGCGCGGCGGCATCACGCGCAATCTGCGGATTGCGCTCGACTTGTGCGCCCAGCCAGAAGAACGTCGCGTGCACGCCGTGCTTTTTCAACACCTTCAATAACTCGGGCGTATTCTCGCTCGGGCCGTCATCGAAGGTCAGCGCGATCTGCTTGCGCAAGCCGGGTCCTTCAAGCCAGTAGGTCGCGGGAAAATCCGCCGCCTGCTTTTCCATCACGGCCAGCGGAATCTGCTCCCAGCCATCGAGATACGGCGTACGGATCTTTTGCACCTTGTCCACTGCACTTGCCAGTCCGGAACACAGCATCATCAGCGTCACCATCCATGCCTTGAGCGTCATTGTCTTCTCCTTGTCACCCTCGCATTCTAAATTCACACCGGTTGAAGCCGGTTTGCCCTGCTTGCCGCATCGCTGTCGGGCAAAAAAAAGCCTGCCACTCGGGCAGGCTTTTCCTTTGAACCTAAAAAGGATCAGATCGAACGCTTGAATGCCAGACCTTCGGCATCGAACAGCAGCACATTCTTTTCCGGGAACGAGATGCGCACGCTGTCGCCGTACTTGAGGCCCGTCATGTGACCCGGCAGCTTGAGACAAATGATCTCGTTGATGCCCGGGATTTCGATGTAGGCCAGCACGATGTCGCCGAGGTGTTCGATCAGATCGACACGCGCCGGAATCGCATTGGCATCTTGCGGATCGGCCAGCTGGATGTGCTCGGGACGAATACCCAGCGTCACCTTGTCGCCGACCTTGCCACGGCTGGCGTCGACCGCGCTACGCACGGTGATGCCCTTGGGCAGGCGCATCACTGCAGCGCCTTGCTCGACACCGACCAGCTGCGCTTCGAGCAGGTTCATCTTCGGCGAGCCGAGGAAGCCGGCAACGAACAGGTTGGACGGATTTTCGTACATTTCCAGCGGGCTGCCGACCTGCTGAATGATGCCGGCGTTGAACACCACGATACGGTCGGCCAGGGTCATGGCTTCGACCTGATCGTGGGTCACGTAGATCATCGTGGTCTTCAGATCCTGGTGCAGCTTGGACAGCTCGACACGCATATTCAGGCGCAGCGACGCATCCAGGTTCGACAGCGGTTCGTCGAACAGGAAGACCTTGGGTTCACGCACGATCGCACGGCCGATGGCCACGCGCTGGCGCTGACCGCCGGAAAGCGCCTTCGGCTTGCGTTCGAGCAGATGGGTAATCTGCAGAATGTCCGCAGCCTTGTTCACGCGCTCGTCGATCTCGGATTTCGGCGTACCGGCCAGCTTGAGTGCGAAACCCATGTTCTGCGCGACCGTCATATGCGGATAAAGCGCATACGACTGGAACACCATGGCGATGCCGCGCTTGGACGAATGGATGTCGTTAGCGAGCGTGTCGCCGATGAAGAGTTCGCCATCGGTGATGTCTTCCAGACCGGCGATCATGCGCAGCATGGTCGACTTGCCGCAGCCCGACGGGCCGACGAACACGACGAATTCGCCGTCCTGGATATCCAGATCCACACCCTTGATGACGGTAACGTCCTTGGTGTAGTTTTTCTTGATGTTCTTGAGCGTAACCGAAGCCATTTTCGATTTCCTTGCAAATACAGTTCTTGAGCGTTAGCTAATCACGAATCGATTACTTCACCGCGCCATCGAGGCCGGAGATGAAGTAACGCTGCGTGAAGGCGAAGAAGATCAGCACGGGCAACACGGTCAGAACGATCGCGGCCATGACGAGGCTGGTCGAAACGGCAAACGGGCCGGTCAAGTCGTTGAACACACCCACCGCCAGCGGCAATTTGTCGCGCGTCGTGATGACGATCGACGGCCACAGATAGTCGTTCCAGGCATTGACGAGGGTGAAAATCGACAGCGCAGCAATCGACGGCGCCGATACCGGCACCATCACGCGCCACAGAATCTGCAGCTCGGTTGCACCATCGACACGGGCCGCATCGATCAGATCCTGCGGGATCTGCTCGAATGCTTGCTTCATCAGGAAAATGCCGAAGGCACCGGCAAAGTTCGGGATGATCGCGCCCCAGTAGCTGTCCAGCAGACCGAGGTGCTTCAGCGTGATGAAGTTCGGGATGATGTTGACTTCGGACGGCAGCATCAGCGTTGCGATGATCGCCACGAAGATCAGGTTACGACCCGGAAACTTCAATCGCGCCAGCGGATAGGCGGCAAGCACCGAAATCACCACCACGGACACGATGGTCCAGAACGACATGACGGTCGAGTTCTTCAGGTACGTCAGGAACGGCATTTCCGTGAACACACGCTCGAACCACATCAGACCCGGCTCAGTCGGCCAGAACGAACGTGGGAACAGCCATGTATTCGACGGATCGGTCGACAGGCCGACAGACAGCGCCCAGACGAACGGGAAGCACGTGAAGATGGCGAAGGCGATCAGGCCGGCGTATTGACCGGTCAGCGCCAGGACACGCTGAGTCTTACGACTGGATGCCATATTGCGAGACCTTTTTTGGGAGGCGCCGCCGTCCTTGGCGGACGACGACAGCACTTTTTCGGCGGAATGACTAGCAGACATGTTGCGCTCCTTACCTCTTTTCGCCGAAGAATCGGAACTGAATCGCCGACAACATCAGGCAGAAGAAGGTCACCACCAAACCGGCAGCGGCACCACGGCCAAAGTTGTAGTTGCGGAACGCCTGGTCAAACACGTAGTAGAGCGCGGTATAGGTATCGGCCTGACCCTTGGTCAGCACGATGATTTCCTGGAAGGCGCGGATTGCGGCAATCGTCGACAGCAGCGTACAGAGCAGGATCGTCGGCTTAACCATCGGGACGGTGATCTTCCAGAAACGGTCCCAAGCATTGGCGCCATCCAGAATTGCAGCCTCTTCGACCTCACCCGGAATTGCCTGCAAGCCGGCAAGATACAGCACCATGTAATAGCCGATGCCCTTCCAGAAGGTGAAGATCATCACCATGTAGAGCGCGATATCGGGATTACCCAGCCAGTCGATCTGACCATCCGGGCCTTGCGGCACCAGATGCAGCGCCTGCAGCAGCCAAGTCAGCATGCCATCGTACTTGTAGACGTTGGCCCAGACGACGCCGGCAATCGAAATGGCGGTAATGACGGGAATGTAATAGGCCGCGCGGAAGAAAGTCATCCCCGGCAGCTTGTTGTTGACTAGCTTGGCCACGACCAGCGCAGCAATCTGAATCACCGGAACAACCAGCAGATAGAGCAGCGAGTTCTTCAGGGCGTTATGGAACAGTTCTTCCTGAGCAATGTATTTGAAGTGCTCGAAGTTGTTCCAAGTCGCAGTGCCATCGGCAATGCTGTAATTATTGAATGCCAAATAGGTATTATACCCTACTGGCCAGAACGTGAAGATACCCATCAGAATCAAGGCGGGGGCCAAGAACAGATAAGCAATGGCGGTATAGCTGCTGGAGTTTTTCACGGCGCAACTCGACTGTATATATTTATGTACGGCGGGAAAAAACGGAACTGCCGTTACCGACAGCTCCGTCTTCAGAGAAGCAGAAGAATTGCTTACTTCTTGCCGAGCTTCTCGTTCCAAGCAGCAACCACTTCATCCAGGGCGGCCTTGACCGACTTGCGGCCTTCGATCGCGCTCTGAACTTCGTCTTGCAGCTTCTTGTTCATTGCAGCTTCGTCCGGCAGCACGCCCGGAGCAATGGTCAGAGTGCGAGCGTTTTCCATCGACTTGGCAGCAACGGCACGAGCCTGGTCAACCACGTCGGCGCTCTTGGCACCAGCTTGGAAGTACGGATCCAGGTTGGCTTTCTTGGTCGACGGGAAGGTCGTTTCGGTTGCCTTCGAGAACGTAACTTGCTGCTCGTCCGAAGTCAGGAACTTACCGAGCTTGGCCGAAGCAGCCGGATCCTTGGTGCCCTTCGGAATCACGAAGTCCAGCATCCAGGCGCCAAACGCCATCTTGCCTGCGTCGGTCGGGAAAGCAGCAACGCCGGTCTTGTCGTAGATTGCCTTGGCATCGGTTTCGGTACGCTTCAGGGCTTGCGGCGCGGTGGTCATCATCGCGATCTTGCCCGAGTTGTACGCAGCGATTTCCTGTTCGAAGGCCATCTTGAAGACGTCCTTCGGCAGAGCGCCAGCCTTGTACAGGTCAGCGAACTTCTGCACGAAAGCAACGTGCTTCGGCGAGTTGAACACGGCCTTGCCGTTTTCAACCATCGGCAGGCCAGCGTAGTAGAACCAGCCGGTGAAGTTGTCCATCTTCGGTGCGAAAGCTGCAACGCCGGTCTTGGCCTTGATCAGTTTGGCCTCGGAAACGAGCTCATCGAAGTTCTTCGGAGCCGACTTCACGCCAGCCTTGGCGAAGATGTCCTTGTTGTAGGCAATGATCGAAACCGAGTTGTACCACGGGAACGCGTACACCTTGCCATTGACGGTCACGTCCTTGAGGGCAGCAGCCAGGTAGGTGTTCTTGTCGGCGCCGAGGTATTGATCCAGCGGCAGGATGTTGCCTTGCTGAGCGTATTCATGAACCCAAGGCACGTTGAAGTTCACCAGCGCCGGCGGGTTGCCGGCAGCGATCGAAGCGATCAGCTTCGGCTGGATCTGGTCCCAGTTCATGTCAACCCACTTGGCTTGCAGGCCCGGGTTGGCAGCGTTGAACTTGGTAACGGCTTGCTCGAAGTAGCCGTTGAACTTCGGCGCGAGGTTAAAGGTCCAGAATTCGAGTTCGGTTGCAGCCTGGGCTTGGAGAGCTGCGAAGCCGAACACCACCGCACCAGCGGTCAACATTTTTTTGAGCTTCATCTTGTCTTCCTCTTGGAGTTATCGACAGAAACGCCAGGACTGAGGTCCTTGCGGTACACCACATTCGACCCAGTGTCACCACCAAATCATGCGGATTGTTTATTTTGCCGGGACAGTCTAACAGATTTCCATCCCGACAAAATTCGATTCACCGAAATTGCAATAACTCAAACACCTTACTTGGCGGTGAGCTTGCTATTCCAGAACGCTGTAGCGTCGTCCAGTGCTTGCTTGGCCGACTTGCGGCCCGTCACTGCGGCCTGGACTTCGTCATCAAGTTTCTTGTTCATCGCTGCCTCGTCCGGCAGACCGGAAACGGTCAGCGTGCGCGACGTCTTGATCGCCGTCGCCGCAACAGCAGTCGCACGCTCGACCGGATCAGCCGACTTGGCGCCAGACTGGAAGTACGCATCTTCCAGTGCCTTGTTGGTCGACGGGAAGGTGGCGGACGCCTTAGCAAACGCCAGCTGCGCTTCATCGTTGGTCAGGAATTTGCCCAGTTTGACCGCCGCATCGACGTTCTTGTAACCCTTAGGCACCGACCACAGGAACAGGAAGCCACCGAACGGCGTCTTTCCGCCGGCGTGCGGGAAGCCTGCGACACCAGTCTCGGCATAAACCTTCGGCGAATCGGTCTTGGTACGTTTCAGCGCATGCGCGCCTTCGGCGAACATGGCGATCTTTTGCGAGCCGAACGCTGCGATCTGCTCCTCAAAGCCCATCTTGAATACATCTTTCGGGAATACGCCAGCCTTGTAGGCCGCGGCAAACTCTTCCACCAGCTTCACGTGCGCCGGGCTGTTGAAGACGGCCTTGCCGTCCTTCAGGACTGGCAGACCTTCGTACAGGAACCAGCCAGTGAAGCCGTCGTTGAGCTTCGGCGAGAAGCCGGCAACACCGGTTTTTTCCTTCACGAGCTTGGCGGTCTGCATCAGTTCGCTAAAGCTCTTCGGTGCTTCTTTCACACCGGCCTTGGCCAGCAGTTCCTTATTGTAGAACAGCACGCCGGTCACCTGGTACCACGGCAGGCCGTAGATCTGGCCGTCGTAGCTTGCATCCTTGTTGGCGCCTTCGGTGTAGATCCCCTTGAAGCCACTGGCTTGCTTGGTGATCGGCACAATGATTTTCGCTTGCGCGTATTGGTCCATCCACGGCTTGGGCAGATTGACAAGACCCGGGACATTGCCGCTGGCGACGGCAGCGACCATGCGTGCCTGGAAGGCATCCCAAGGTACGTCAACCCACTTGGCTTCGATTTCGGTCTGCGAGGCATTGAATTTGCCGGTCAGATCCTTCATTACGCTATCGAACTTCGGCGACAGGCTGTTCGACCAGTACTCGACCTGAACCTTGCCGGCAGCCATAGCGTTAAACGAGGTGGCGGCGAATACGGCGGCAGCCAGTGCGACGGTGCGCTTCAACTTCATCGATCCAATCTCCTTCCAAGCGGGTTAATACCCGACTTCCAAATAGGCCGGGAAAACCTTAGTCAACTCTCTCTTGTGCCATCAAACCACCACTGCCACTTGCTGCGCAGTCGGAGGTCTGCCGTTCGGCGTGCGTAAGACTCGCCCGACTTCGATACTGCGACCCTGCTCTTCGCGGCATCCAGCCTGAACGGCCCGGGCCAGATTACCGCAATTTGAAAGCAGGCAGAAACCCGCCAAACCATGCGGCAGTGCAACACAAGCGAGCGGGAGAAACGGCAAACAAGGGCAGTTATCTGGCATACCCATATTGGGACGTAGCCGACGACGTACTTCATCGACAACCGACTACATGACAAAAACAGAAAGAATTGGATTTTTTATTTCGAATCAGCAAATTAACAATGAAGCTCGACGACGAGATCGTAGTAATCACTGCGAAAATAGGAATGAGTCAGCTCGATGGCCATGCCGTTTTCAAGGAATCCGACCCGAGTCAGGTGCAGCATGGCCGACCCAACCGGCACATTTGCCAGCGTCGCCAGCGCCTCGGTTGCGTTGATGGCACCGATATTCTGTATCGCACGCACAACACTCAGGTGGCGGCTTCGCATAAATTCATAAAGAGAATCCCCTATCTCGGCCGGCTCGGGGACCAGGTGATACGGCAAGGCGGTTTCCTCGATCGCCATGATCACCTCACTGGCGGTACGGACCCGTTGCAGCCGGCTGACCCGGCTGTTAGGCGCAAGGTTGAGCTTGAGCAGCTCCTCGGGCGTGGCCGTCGCCACCTCGCGCTTGAGCCACTTTGATCCCGGCGTGAAGCCTCGCTGCTTGAGCATTTCCGACAGGTTGGTCAATCGGGTCAAGGGCTGTTCCAGCTTGGGCGTGATGTAAGTTCCGGCGCCTTGGCGCCGGATGATCATGCCTTGCTCGTACAACAGGTCGAGCGCCTTGCGCGCGGTCACGCGCGAGACACCCAGCACCTCGCAGAAGGTCCGCTCCGAAGGCAGCGGATCATCGGCTTTCCAGAATCCGGCATGAATGGCCGCGGCTAACTTGTGGCCGAGCTGCAGGTAGAGCGGCGTCGCACTGTCTGGATCGGGTTTGAGGACGAGTAACTTGGCCGATGCTTGCATGGCGACGCCTCCGGCGCGTGGATCAGGCGACGGCGCGGCGGATCAGGATCAGTGCACCCGCGCACGAATCGGATTGCGGCCGGGAGGTACTGGCGAGGAAATCGACCGGAATATACGGACGCAGCGCTTCCGACAAACCACCACCGCAGATGGCAATCGGCAGCGTTGCGGCATCGCGACGTAGCGCCTTGCCGATGATCTCGATTTCACGACCGGCGTCGAGCAGGAAGTCCTTGGCAACCGGATCGCGCTCGCCGAACTCGACGACGATCGGTGACAGCGACGCGCATTCGCCCTGCTTCATCTTGCCCATCCAGGCAAAAATCGCTTCCTTGCTATCGCCAGTCACGCTCATCAGCTTACGACCAAAATCGGTCAGCGGCTGACGACCGTCGAAGACGCGCTGGACGTGATTGATCGCCTTGAGTCCGAGGAAAGCGCCCGAACCTTCGTCCGAAGTCGGGAAGCCCCAGCCGCCGACTTCGAGCCGGGTACCGTCGGCCAGCCAAGCTTCGCCGATCGAGCCGGTGCCGATGGCGATGATCGCGCCGAACTCACCCTTGTGCGCGCCGAGCAGCGTCGAGAAACCGTCGGTTTCGACGATGATCTTGGCAAAGCCCGGATTCTTCTGTTGGAACTCGTCGGCCCAGGCGCGGTTGTGCACGCCAGAGAGGCCGAGGCCGACCGCGCAGCGCGAGAAATCCGGCGATGCGACGCCGATGGCAGCGAAGCCGTCGCGGATCGCCTGCAGGATGTTGGTCCAGGCCTTGTCGACGCCCTGGCCCAGGGCCGAGGCGCCGGCTTCGGCACGAACCTTTTCGATGCCGTCGAGACCGGCGATACAGATGCGCGTACCGGTGCCGCCACCATCAACGCCGATCAGATATTCAATTTGACTCATGACCCGTCCTCTTCTTCATCGTTATATTTGTTGCGCTTTTAAGACCACCGGTGCCACCTTCCAATACCAGTAGCCTGCGCTTGCCTCACCAGATGCGCACAGGGCAGCGATAGTCGTCGCACCGCTGCGGACCGGCTGCGCCCGGCAAGCACACCAATCTATGTGCGCCCTTCCGCCATGTCAACGAACGCTGATAGACCTGCGTCAACAACAACGCCCGCGGCAGCGGGCGTCGGTTTGGCGGGGGCATCGTCTCAGTGCTTGGCGTGCAGGCCGCACTCTTTGAACTCGGGATTTTCCCACCACCAGCGACCGGCGCGGACGTCCTCGCCCATCGCGATCGAGCGGGTACAGGGCGCGCAGCCGATCGACGGATAGTGCTTATCGTGCAGTGCGTTGTACGGCACGTTGTTGGCGCGGATGTAGGCCCAGACGTCCTTCTCGGTCCACTCGAGCAGCGGATTGAATTTTTCCAGACCGTTGGCATCGTCGAACTCCTGATGCGCCATGTCGGTCCGCGTCGGCGACTGCTCGCGCCGCAGCCCGGTCACCCAGGCCTTTTTGCCCGACAGCGCACGCGCCAGCGGCTCAAGCTTGCGGATACGACAGCATTCCTTGCGCAACTCGACCGACTGGTAAAACGCATTGATGCCGTGCTGATTGACATAGCCCTCGACCGATTCGGCGCGCGGGAAGAAGGTCAGCACCTGCTTCGTCGGATAGGCGTCGGCGGTTTTCTGCATCAGCTCGTAGGTCTCGGCCGGCAAGCGGCCGGTATCAAGGCTGAAGATCTCGATGCCGATGCCGTGTCTGGCAATCAGGTCGGTCAGCACCATGTCCTCGGCGCCGAAGGAATTGGCGAACACCGCCGGGCCATGTTCAGCGGCAATGCGCTTCAGCAGCGCCACGGTCACCGCCAGCTTGTCTTCCATGCTCATGCGAACTCCGGATGCGTGAATCGTTGCGATCAAAATACCAGCTTGGTGCCCGTCACCACCAGCATCACTGCCAGCAGCGGCCTGAGCACGCGGTCCGGCACGCGGCCGGCGAGCTTGCTGCCGAAATAGATGGCCGGCAGCGAGCCGATCAGCAGGCTGCCCAGCAAATGCCAGTCGATGTTGCCAAGGCCGGCGTGGCCAAGGCCGGCGACCAGCGTCAGCGGCACCGCGTGGGCAATTTCGGTGCCGACAAGGCGCGAAGTCGGCAGCAGCGGGTACAGCATGAACAGCGCCACGGTACCGAGTGCACCGGCGCCGATCGATGTCAGGGTGACGATCACGCCGAGCAGCAGGCCGACGACCACGGTGTAAACGTTACGGCGTTCATCCGGCATCGCCAGCCAATCGCTGGCATGGGTTTGCGCCAGTTTCAGCAACTTCTGCTTGCAGATGATCGCCACCGCGGTCAGCAACAGCGCAATACCGAGACCGTGCTTGATGATGCGGTTCAGCGTATCGATGTCGCCGTGCCAGTTGTGCAGCAACAACACCGTGGCCGCGGCGGCCGGCACGCTGCCAGCGGCCAGCCAGCCGGTGATTTTCCAGTCGATATTGCGCGCACGCTGGTGAACGACGACGCCACCGGCCTTGGTGATCGCCGCATACAGCAGATCGGTGCCGACAGCCGTGGCCGGGCTGACGCCGAAGAACAACAGGATCGGCGTCATCAGCGAGCCGCCGCCGACGCCGGTCATGCCGACGACGAAGCCGACTGCGAGCCCCGCAGTGATGTAAGCCAGTTCCATGCCGCGCTATTCCTAGATTTGAGCGGCGATGATAGCAACGGCTTTTATAGCAACTTAGATTGATATGTTAGGATAATAGAATCCTCGGTTATTTGATATCCGCCATGAAACTGCAACAGCTGCGCTATCTTGTCGAAGTCGCCAAACAGGGCCTGAATGTGTCCGAAGCGGCGGAAAAACTGCACACCTCGCAACCGGGGATCTCCAAGCAGATCCGCCTGCTCGAAGACGAACTCGGCGTGCAGATTTTCATCCGCAACGGCAAGCGCGTCGTCGACGTCACCGCCCCGGGGCGCGAGATCCTGCGCATTTCCGAACGGATGCTGATGCAGGCGCAGAACCTCAAGCGCATTGGCGAGGAATTCGTCAATGTCGACGGCGGCAGCCTGACGATCGCGACCACGCATACGCAGGCCCGCTACGCCTTGCCGAAAACGATCAAGGCCTTCCTGTCGCGCTATCCGAAGGTCCGGCTGTCGATCAAGCAGGGCAGCCCGACGCAGATCAGCGAAATGGTCGTCGACGGCGTGGCCGATATCGCCATCGCCACCGAGGGCATCGATCACTACCCGGAACTGGCGATGCTCGATTGCTACGACTGGAACCGCGACATCGTCGTCCCACAAGGCCATCCGCTGACCGGGCTGAGCCGGCCGCTGACCATCGCCGACGTCGCGGCCTACCCGCTGATCACCTACGACTTCGCCTTCACCGGCCGCAACAAGATCAACAACGCGTTCGAGGCCGCCGGGCTGACGCCGAACGTCGTGCTCACCGCCATCGATACCGACGTCATCAAGACGTATGTGTCACTCGGTCTTGGCGTCGGCATCATCGCGGCGATGGCGTTCGAGCCCGAACGTGATCTCGGCCTCGTCGCCATCGATGCCGGCCATCTGTTCGAATCGTCGACGACGCGGATCGGCGTCCGTCGCGATGCCTATCTGCGTGGCTACGCCTTCGACTTCATCTCGCTGTTCGCACCGCAACTGAGCCGCGACGTCGTGCAGGGCGCGCTGATGTGCGAGATCGACGACGGCGAATAGGCCGCCTCGTCCCGCAGTCTCAGCCAATGAAACAAGCCCGCAACGCGGGCTTGTTTCATTTCAGCTAGCGACGACGGTCAGAGCCTTTGCTGTGCCCAGAAAATGCCGGCAATGGTCTTGGCATCGGTGATGCTGCCGTCGAGCACTCCGGCGACCAGCGTCGACAGCGGCATTGCCACGGTCTCGACGAACTCGCCGTCGTCGAGCTTCGGCTCGCCTGCGGTCAGGTCCCGAGCGAGGAACAGGTGGATTTCCTCGGTCGCGTAACTGATCACCGGATGCGTGACGCCGAGATAATCCCAACGCGTCGCCGTATGGCCGGTTTCTTCTTCCAGTTCACGCTTCGCACACGCCAGCAGCGCCTCACCGGGATCGATCTTGCCGGCCGGAAATTCGACGAACACCCGGTTCAGCGGATAGCGGAACTGCCGCTCCATCAGCAAGCGTCCGTCCGGCAGCACCGGAATGATCATCACCGCGCCCGGATGCACGACGTACTCACGCACCGCCTCACTGCCGTCGGGCAGGCGCACGCGATCGCGGTTGATATGCAACAGCGCACCGTCGTAAACACGTTCGCCGTCGATGCGGGTTTCGGTCAGATGCAGGTCGTTTTGCATGCGCGGGTTTCCATGGAAATGGCGGAAAACCGCAGTGTAGCGCCGATCCGCGTCGTCCCGGTGACAGCCGTCGCGGGCGAGCCGATCCTGGCGCCACGGACGAGGCCAAATAATTACACCTCACAACTCGTGCGCGGGCGTTTATCCTCGCCGGCATAAAACCTCTAGCCGGCTGTTTGATGCCGGCACCGCTGACAGGACAACCGCCATGCTGCACGCCAAAAAAGTACTTCTCGCCGCCCTGCTCGCCGTTTCGGCCGCCGCCGCCAACGCCGTCGAGGTCAACGCCAGCGTCGGCGACGAATTCCAGCACATCGACGGCAATGCCGCGCTGCTCGGTATCGACATGTCGGCCGACTGGACGCACAACGATCACAAGGGTGAAGTCGGCGGCGTTGGCGTCGGCATCAAGCTGCCGGTACCGGTCGTCGATGCTGCGCTCGGCATCAAGGCCGTTTACCTGTCGCCGAAGCATCAGGACACCGAATACGCCGCGGCCCTCGGCGGCCGTCTGACCATCCCGCTCGGCGAGCATTTTGCCGTTTACGGCAGCGCCTACTACGCGCCGGAAGGCTTTGCCAGCGGCAACGTCAAGAGCTTCACCGACACCGCGATCGGCGTGCGCTGGAACGTGATCAAGCCGCTGTCGATCGACGTCGGCTACCGCTACACCGCGATCGATCGCGACCACGGCGACAAGATCAGCATTGCCGACGGCATCTACGGCGGCCTCGGCGTCCGCTTCTGATCGACGCAATCGGGCAGTACAGAAAAGGGGCCAAGTGCCCCTTTTTCTGTATCTGCGCCGAGTCTGCCGCGCCGGGTAAGATGACGATCTGCCCTCCTCGCCCGGACCCACGATGAACGACACCTGGCTTCCCCCACTGCTTGATCTGCTCGCCCGCGGCGAGCGCCTGTTGAACGACTACGAACGCCGGCTGCCGGCCTTGCCGCCGGTCAACGACTGGCAGGCGCAGGCCTACCGCTGGCGTAGTTTCGACGGCCGAAGCGCGCTGCAACCGGTGCTGCATCCGCATTCGATTACGCTGGCGTCGCTGTGCAATATCGAACGGCAGAAAAACCTGCTGGTCGCCAATACCCGCCAGTTCGTCGAAGGCCGGCTCGCCAACAACGTGCTACTGACCGGCGCACGCGGTTGCGGCAAGAGCTCGCTGGTGAAGGCCGCATGGAACGAATTCAAGGATCAGGGCCTGCGGCTGATCGAAGTCGAAAAAACCCACCTGATCGATCTACCCGACATCGTCGAACAGGTCGCCGATCGCCCCGAGCGCTTCATTCTGTTCTGCGACGACCTCAGCTTCGAGGAAGGCGACTGGGGCTATCAGGCACTGAAGACCGCGCTGGATGGCTCGATCTCGGCACCGAGCGCCAATGTGCTGATCTACGCAACGTCGAACCGCCGCCATCTGGTGCCGGAATACTTCAGCGAAAACGCGCAGACCCGCCACGTCGACGGTGAGATCCATTTCGCCGAAGCGATCGAGGAAAAAGTCGCACTGTCCGAGCGCTTTGGGCTGTGGCTGTCGTTTTACGGTTTCGATCAGAACGACTTCCTCAACGCCTGCCGGCTGTGGCTGAACCACTTCGGCATCACCGGCTGGGATGCGCAGACCGAACGCGAGGCACTGCAATGGGCGCAGGGACGCGGCTCGCGCAGCGGCCGCGTCGCCTGGCAGTTCGCCCGGGACTGGGCCGGCCGAGCCGGCGGCTAAAGCGCCGACGGCGCTGTGCGCCATGCCAAGATTGCCACCGTGCCGTGCAGACCGGCACGGTACAATCGCCGCCTTCGTTTCCTGACGTGTCCGCCATGACCGCACCGCGCATCACCCACGTCGCCGCCGGCATCCTGCTCCGGCCCGACGGCACCTTTCTGCTCGGCAGCCGCCCCGTCGGCAAACCGTACGCCGGCTATTGGGAATTCCCCGGCGGCAAGCTCGAAGCCGGCGAGACCGGGCTCGACGCATTGAAACGCGAGCTGCACGAGGAAATGGGCATCACCGTCACCGCGGCGACGCCATGGCTGGTGCAGACCTTCACCTATCCGCACGCGACCGTCAGGCTGCAGTTTTTCCGCGTCACCGGCTGGGATGGCGAACCGCAACCGCACGAAGGCCAGTCCTTCGCATGGCAGACGCCCGGCGCGCTGAATGTCTCGCCGATCCTGCCGGCCAACGGCCCTATCCTGCGCGGGCTGGCGCTGCCGCCGGTGCTGGCGCTGTCGCATGCCCGCGGCCTCGGCATCGACGGCTGGCTCGCCCGGCTGGATCAACGCCTCGCCGACGGCCTGCGCTGGCTGGTCTTGCGCGAGCCACAACTGGCCGCCGCCGATTACCGCGCGCTGGCAACTGAGGTGCTGGCGCGTGCGCACCATCGCGGTTGCCGCGTGCTGCTGCACGGCGACATCGATCTGGCGCGTGAACTGAACGCCGACGGCGTGCAGTTGCCGGCGCGGATCGCCGCGACGCTGGAGCGGCGCCCACGTGGCCTCGACTGGCTTGGCGTATCGGCGCACAACGCCGATGAACTGGCCGTCGCCCAGCGCATCGGCGCCGATTACGCGCTGCTCGGTCACGTCGCCGAGACAGCATCGCACCCGAACGAGGCGCCGCTGGGCTGGCCCGGCTTTGCCGCGCTGGCCGGTGCCGGCTGGCCGTTCCCGATCTACGCGATCGGCGGCATGAACGCCGATGCCATCGCCACGGCACAGGTCAATGGCGGCCACGGCGTCGCCCAACGCTCAAACGCCTGGAGCACGAGATGAAAGACAAGATGTTGAAACGCGCGCTGCTGCGCGTCGCCGCGGTCCTGCTGATTGCCTTCGGCGCCGGCTGGCACTACGGCTGGATCCGGCCGCTTAACTGGTTCAACCACCAGCAGGTCAATACCATCGTCACCCAGCAATGCGACGACCTCGTCGCCGGTTGCCGCTTCAAGCTGGAAAACCACGAATATCTGCTCAAGAGCAAGGCGCCCGTCAGTACCAAGGCGCCGGTCGAACTGGTGCTGAGCGGCCAGGCCGACGAGGTGCACGCCGAATGGGCGATGGCGGGCATGGAGATGGGCAGCAATCGCTATGCATTGCGTCGCAGCGACGCCCAGCACTGGCAGACGTCGACCATTCTGCCGATCTGCAGCCAGAAGCGGCAGGACTGGCAGCTGACGCTGGACATCGGTCGCAACCGCGTGGTGCTGCTGACCCGCTCGCAGCCCTGAGCGGCGGCCGCGCAGCATACAAGCGCGGCCATCCCGGGCTGCGCTTCAGTGCGCGTTGAGCTTCGAGAACAGCTGGATCACCACGACGCCGGCGATGATCAGCGCAATGCCGATCCACGCGGCCAGATCGGGCAGCTGCCGGTATAAAACGCCGGCGACCAGCGTCACCAGTACGATGCCTGCACCGCACCAGATCGCGTAGGCGACGCCAACCGGCACCGTCTTCATCACCTGCATCAACAGATAGAACGCCGTTGCGTAGCCGAGTACGACCAGCGTACTCGGCAGCAGCCGGCTGAACCCGTCCGACGCCTTGAGGCTGCTGGTCGCGATCACCTCGGCCACGATGGCGAGGCCGAGCATCAGGTAGGCATTCATCGTGTCCTCCTTTTCCGATTGCTTGCCGATGGGACGCCATCTTAGCCGTCATGACCGATGGCACTAAGTTGGGAAGCATCTGATAATCAGATGGATGAACTGGACCCACGATCAACTCGCCACCTTTGTCGCCGCCGTCGACGCCGGCTCGTTCTCGGCCGCCGCGCGCCGGCTGGGCCGGGCGCAATCGGCCGTCAGCAGCGCCATCGCCCTGCTCGAAGCCAGCCTCGACCTGACGCTGTTCGACCGCAGCGCCCGCACGCCGGTGCTGACCGACGCCGGCCGCGCACTGCTCGACGAAGCGCGCGAGCTGCTGCGTCAGCGCGAACACTTCGAAAACCGCGCCTTTGCCCTGGGCAGCCAGACGCCCGGGCAGATCACGCTGGCGCTCGATGAAGGCCTGCCCTATCTGCCGGCGATGCGCTTGCTTGCCGATTTTGCCGACGCCTATCCGCAACTCACCGTCACCGTCCTCAACTGCTCGGCCGCCGAGATCGCCGAATGGGTCGCCGACGGTCAGGTCGACGCCGGCCTGACGTACCGCCGCCAAGGCGACGACAGCGCGATCGAATCCGAATCGGTCGGCGCGGTGCCGCGGGTCATCGTCGCCGGCATCGGCCATCCGCTGGCACACGACGGCCAGACCAGCCGCAAGGCGCTGGCGCGCCATCGCCAGTTGATCGTGACGCCCCGCACCGGCAACGACGATGGCGACGAGCGCCTCAGCCCGCAGGTCTGGTATTCGGACAGCCTGTACGCGGTCGCCGAACTCGCCGCGCTCGGTGTCGGCTGGGCCGTGGTGCCGCGCAATGTGGCCCGTTACCCGACGCTTGCCGGCCGCGTGGTCGAACTCGCCAGCGCCGACGTCGCCTTCAGCGCGCTCGAAGTCCGCCTGTGCTGGCGCACCGGTCGCGGCGGCTGGCCGATGCTCGGCTGGCTGCGCCGCTATCTGTCGCAGGCGGTGTTTGCCGGCGACGATGCGCCACCGCCGGGCACGAGCAGGTGACGTTGGCGGCCGGTTTTGGAACAATGCGCTCTTTGCTTCCGCACAACCGCCCATGCTCCGCCTGACTGTCGTCCTCGCCACCCTGCTGCTGTCCTTGCCTGCCTGCGCCAAGGTCTATCAATGGCGCGACGCCGACGGCCAGGTGCACTACAGCGACCAGCCGCCGGCTGGCCAGAGCAGCCGCGAGCGGACGATCCGTCCGAACGTGGTCGGTAGCGGCGCCAAGCCCGCAGCCGCCAGCGCCGTCCAGAGCAAGAGCGCCAGCGTGGTGCTGTATACCAACCCGCAGTGCGGCTCGACCTGTACCGACGCGGTCAAGCTGCTCGACGCCCGCGGCGTCGACTACGAGTTGCGCAATCCGGCCAGCTCGGAAACCCAGCTGCTCGCTTTCTATCAGGCCACCGGCCAGACGCAGCTGATTCCACCGGTGCTGCAGGTCGGCAACGACGTGTTCCGTATCTGGGATCCGCAGTTGTGGTCGGCGGCGCTGACCAAGGCCGGCTACGCACCGGGCAAGCACTGAGAATCTATCCGACTAGACGGCTGCGCCTTCGCATCCTGCCCCCGTCCTGTGCTCGAAATCCTCATGGACTCCGTGTCCATTGCGGTTTCTGCGCTTCGGACGGCGCCAAACTGCCTTGGCTCGCTCGCCGAATCGGATAGGTTCCAAGCCGTCAACCGACCGGCCCGGCCGACGTTGTAGTTTCACCCTCTCGATGATGTAGCTGATGAAATCCCTGATCCTGTTGTGCTGTACCGTCGCGCTGCTTGCCGGCTGTTCTAAATCCGATCCGCACTCCCCCAGCGTACTGCGCCAGTCCATTTTCAAGGACATGCTGCGGACGAGCGAAACGCTCGGCGGCATGGTCCGCGGTCGCAGCGCCTACGACCCCGCCGCCTTCCAGGTCGGCGCAGACAAGCTCAAGGCGCTGGCCTCGGCGCCGTGGTCGCACTTTCCTGAGTTCGATGCCAGCGGCCCCAGCCATGCCAGCGCCGGGCAGTTCAAGGCCGCAGCGCAGAAGCTCGAAACCGCGACGACCCAGCTTGCCGCGCAGTCCGGCCCCGGCGTGTCGATGGCCGACATCCGGCCGCGCTTTGCCGCGGTCGAGGAATCCTGCGCCGCCTGCCACCGGGTGTTCCGTCCGGAATAAACGCGACCGGCGTCCGGCGTTCACCGCTGCGCGTGCGGCGGTGCCGGACGGCCCGTCCGGCAGGATGCGGCGGGCCTGATAGAATCAGGGCATTCCTTTTCCTGCGACCCGCCCCATGCAATTTGCCACCTGGAACGTCAACAGCCTCAAGGTCCGCCTGCCGCAGGTGCTCGACTGGCTCGCCAGCCGGCCCAAGCTGACCGCGCTGGCGCTGCAGGAAACCAAGCTCGAAGACCACAACTTCCCGCAGGCCGAGATCGAGGCGGCGGGGTTTCATGTCGCCTACGCCGGCCAGAAAACCTACAACGGCGTCGCCATCATCAGCCGGCTGCCGATCGACGATGTGCTCATCAACATCCCCGGTTTCGACGACCCGCAAAAGCGCGTGATCACCGGCACCATCGCCGACGTGCGCTTCGTTTGCGCCTACATCCCGAACGGCCAGGCGCTCGACTCGGAAAAATACCCGTACAAGCTCGGCTGGCTCGACGCGCTGATCACCTGGCTGAAGGACGAACTGGCGCAGCACCCGCAGCTGATCCTCGCCGGCGACTACAACATCGCCCCCGAAGACCGCGATGTCCACGACATCAAGAAATGGGAAGGCGGCGTGCTGGTGTCGCCGCCCGAGCGCGACGCGTTCACGACGCTGATCGGCATGGGTCTGGCCGACGCGTTCCGCGCCTTCGAGCAACCGGAAAAATCGTTTTCGTGGTGGGATTACCGCGGCTTCAGCTTCAAGAAGAACGCCGGCCTGCGCATCGACCACCTGTTGATTACGCCGGCGTTGTCGCAAAAACTCACCGCGTGCGAGATCGACCGCGAACCGCGCAAGGCCGAGCGGCCATCGGACCACACGCCGGTGCTCGCCACCTTTGCCGACTGACGCCATGATCGACAGCGTCAACACCCACATGCGCCGCGCCGATGTACCGGCTGCGTCCGCCCCCTTTGCCGACTGAGGACACGATGGACAAGGTCAAACTGTTGTCGGGCAGCAGCCTGTTCTGCGAACTCTCGCCCGACGAGCTCGCCGGTCTCGCCGCCCATGCACAGCCGCGCAGCGTGCGCGCCAAGGAAATCGTCGTCGCCCAGGGCGCAACCGGCGACGCGATGTACGCGGTACTGCACGGCCGGCTCAAGGTGCTGCGCACCAGCGACGAAGGCCGCGAGGCGACGCTGGCGATTCTGGAAGCCGGCGAAGTCTTCGGCGAAGTCGCCATGCTCGACGGCGGCCTGCGCACCGCCAGCGTCGAAGCGCTCGAACCGTGCGAACTGCTGGTGCTGCGCCGCGACGCGGTGATGCAGCACCTCGAATCACACCCCAAGGTGATGCGCCAGCTGATTGCCGCGCTGTGCCACCGGCTGCGCGGTGCCGACGAATTGCTGCAGGACACGCTGTTCCTGCCGCTGCCGCAAAGGCTGGCCAAGACCTTGCGCCAGCTCGGCGCGCAACACGGCTCACAGGAAAGCGGCAGCGTGCTGATCGACCTGAAGCTGACCCAGCAGGAAATCGCCAACCTCGTTGGCGCCAGCCGTGAAAGCGTCAACAAGCAGCTCAATGCCTGGGTCGACGACGGGCTGATCGCACTCGAAGCGGGTTATGTCCGGCTGATCGCGCCGGAACAGCTGCCACGCTAGACGCAGCCAAGACAAAAGCGGACCCGAGGGTCCGCTTTTTCGTATGGGCCGATTCACTGGGCGACGTACTCGATCCGCCGGTTCTGGTGGCGGCCTTCTTCGGTGCTGTTGTCGGCGATCGGCCGGCTGTCGCCATAGCCCACGGCCGTCAGCGCGTCGGCGGCAACGCCCTTGCCGATCAGGTAGTCGCGCACCGCGGCGGCGCGTTGCTCGGACAGCGTCTTGTTGTGCGCCGAATCGCCGACGTTATCGGTATGCCCGGCGATCTCCCCCTTTTTGCCGCTGGCCTTGAGTTCGTCGGCGAGCTTGTCGAGCGTGGCATGGTAGCTGGGCGCTATCGCCGCGCTGTCGGTGTCGAACTGCACATCGACGGCAATACCGGCCAGCTTGAACAGCGCCGGCGCGCTCGCGACCATCGACGCCACCGGCGTCTTGATATCGACTTCGGGGATGGCCGGCACCTTGGGCGTACCGCAGTAGCGCAGGCCGAGAAAGGCCAGGATCGCCAGCGGCACCACCCACCACAGCCAGCGCGGCAGGCCCGACTTGACCGCGGTTTCGGCCGACTCGACCGCGCTGCCGAGCTTGCGCTTGGCTTCGCCACCGGCATCGGCCACGGCGCCGATTGCCGCACCGGCGTGCGAACTCAAGCCGCCGAACAGGCTCGCAAGGCTGCCGACGCCGAGCGCCTGCAGCAGCGGACCATCGAGCAGCTTGGCCAGCCAGCCTTGCTGATCGGTCAGCAGGCTGACAAAGCCGCCATAGCCGCCGCCCGATTCGCCCAGCTTGCCCTTGAGCAGCGACAGCAGCATCGGCGCGCCGAGCGCCAGTAGCGACGTCGCCGACTCGGTCGACACACCGGCCTTGGCCGCCACGGCGCCGGCTACTTGCCCCGCCTGATCGCCAAGGACCGACGGCAACAGATCACGGCCGCGTTCGACCAGCCCGGCCAGCGCATTGCCGTCGCCGGACTGCACCGTCGGACTGTCGAGCACGCCCGCATCGACTTTCGGGCCGGAAATCAGCTCGAACAGGCCGCGCGCCGATTGCGGATCGCCTGCCTGCTTGACCAGACCACCGACGAGCGCCGGCAGCGCTTGCGATACTGCGGTACTCGCCGTGCTCGCATCCATGCCCAGCGCCTTGCCGGCAAACCCCGAAAGTATCGGTCCCGCTGCGCCCTGCAGCGCTTCGATCAGATTGAACGCCATGGTATTGCCTCCATGCAGATTGGGGAGACCTTCGCTCCCCCCTTGCATCGCGAAGGCATGAACCCGCAGGTTCAATCCCCATTCAGGTACCCGCACGGCAGGAAATACAAGCGAATCAGCGAGATGACAGCGGATGAGTGGCCGGGTTTCCGCTCAACGGCGGCCGTGGCGCAATCGCAGCAGCCGGCTGCGGATCTGCACGTCCTCCCATACCGGCATCGCCGCCAGCAGTAGCAACAGCAGCGCCAGCGGCACCGTGGCGACAAAGCCCACGCGCTGGAATGCCCATGCGCCAGCGATCCCGCCGGTGAGAAACAGCAGCAGCAGGCCGAGGTTCAAGGCCAGCAGCGTGCGGTCCGCGACCACGCGCGGCAAATCGGGCCGGTCGTGTCGATGCCAGTACAACAAGCGGCCGAGCTCGATGCCGATGTCGGTAACAAGGCCGGTGACGTGCGTGGTACGGATGCGCCTGCTCGAGAGCTTGGTGACGATCGCGTTCTGCAAACCCATCAGATAACACAGCCACATCACCGTGAAGGGCAGAATGAAGCCGGCGTGGGTCGACAACCAGCCGCCGAGCAGACCGAAGCCGAGCATCAGGATCGCCTCGACCAGCAAGGACAACGCGTACTCGCTGTGCATGCGTCGCCGCCGCGCCCAGTTGATCAGCAGCGACGACGTCGCCGCGCCGGCGGTAAAACAGACAAAGGCGCCGAACCCGGCCAGCACCAGCCTGAGATCGCCGAGGATCAACTGGTCGGCCATCGTCGACACGATGCCCGACATATGCGAGGTGTACTGGCCGACCGCGAGAAAGCCGCCGGCATTGGCGGCACCGGCGACAAAGGCAAGCGAGAGGCCGAGCTTCTGGTCGGCGTCGAGCGTACGCTCGCGCCCGACCAGCCTGTGCATCCAATTCATCCCCCGCTCCTGCCGATCCCGACGTCATCAGCATGGCAGATTGGCTGCGAAGGCATGGCGCCCTAGATCAAGCTGGCGCGAGATGCCGGATCATTGCCACCAATTAACGTCGCGGTACGATCGCGTTGGTCAGCCGGGCAATGCTGACGAGGCGGCCCTGCGCATCGTCGATGCGGATTTCCCAGACGTGCTGGCTCTGCCCCAGCCGGATCGGCCTTGCCGTGCCGGTGACGCGGCCGCTCGACGCCGAGCGCACGTGGCTGGCGTTGATCTCGGTACCGACGGCGAGCTGCCTGTCGGTGTCGACGATCAGATTGCTGGCGAGGCTGCCAAGCGTTTCGGCCAGCGCGCACGAAATACCGCCGTGCAAGAGCCGCATCGGCTGCACCGTGCGATGGTCGACCGGCATCGTCGCGACAAGGTAATCGTCGCCGACTTCGGTGAAACGGATATCGAGGTGCTCGACCGCGGTGTTGGCGCACATCGCGTCGAGGTCGGCGGGAGTGAACGGGCGAATCCAGATCGACATGAAGACCTCCTGAGCAGGCGTCCACGATAGGTCGGCACTACCTCAGCGGCAAGCCGGCGCATCCTGATGCGGCAGTTTGAAATGCCTCAGGCGTCCAAAGGTACGACGTCGGCGCCACGCGCCAGCAGCAGCTCGCGCAGGATGGAGCGATGGCAGTGATGTTCGCTGTCGCAATAGCAGCCGACCGACAGATCGGTCCGGTGCGACAGCGCCGCCAGCAGATCGAGGTCACGACTGGCCGCCGGCTCGGCCATCTCGGCGACGAAGCGCTTCTTCACCGTCGGCCACAGCACCTCGTCGTGCGTCTCGAGCATCACGCGGAAAGCTTTGAGCAGCTCGGCGGACGGCGCGAGATTGGGAAACCACAGATCGAAGTAATCGAGCCGCGCGTAATCGGTCTTGGGCACGCCACGCGGCGGGCGGCGCACGGTGCCGAGACGCAGCCCTTCACCGGGCTGGCGCGGACCGCCGAGCCGGACGATACGGATGCTCATGCGCCCTCCTTGCCGAAGCAGGCGGCTCAGCGCGTTGCAACGCTATTGCCGAGTCCGTTCCAGACGTAGTTGTTCTTCCACGCACCGTAGACGAGGTTCGGGTACTCGGCACGGCCGAGGCTGCCGTTGTAGCGGCCGAGCGCGCGGAAATAGTCGCCGTTCTCGATATCGAGATAATGGCGCAGGATGGTGCAGCCGTAACGCAGATTGGTGCTGACATCGAGCAGGTTCTGGTCGGACGAGCCGATCAGCCTTTGCCAGAACGGCATCACCTGCATCAGTCCGCGCGCGCCGACCGGGCTGATCGCGTAACGGTTGAAACCGCTTTCGATGTGGATCAGCCCGAGCACCAGTTGCGGATCAAGCCCGGCACGGGTCGCTTCGTACTGCACCGCGGTCAGCACCTTGCGGCGCATGAATTCGTCGGGGATGCGCTTCTCCAGCTTCGCACTCATCTCCGCCATCCACGCATCGGCCTCGGCCTGCGTCGGGAAGATCAGCTTTGCCTGCACGCCGTCGCCGATCGCACGCGACATCGCCGACTGCACCGACGACGACAGCGCCTCCTCTTTCTGTGCACCGGCAAAGGCGGTACAGGCCAGCAGGGAGAGCGCGACGGAGATCAGGAACTTGTTCATAGGCAAACCGGTGAATGCTGAGATGAAGAGCGGCCAGGCATACGACGCTCCCCGCTGGACCCGCTGCGGTCGCAGCAGTACACATGAGTACCGCAAGCGCGTACAGATCCGGCGGGATAGCCGTACGTAAAAACGGGGCCAGCGGTCAACGCTAAGCCCCGTTGCTGCAATCGGCAAGCCGATGCGCGATTTATGCCAATTGCTGCTGCACGAAGGCAACAGCGTCGCCCAGCGCGATCTTCTGCATCTCGCCGCCGGCACGTGCGACGTACTCGACCTGACCGTCGGCCAGCGCCTTGTCGCCGATGGTGACGCGGTGCGGAATACCGATCAGTTCCATGTCGGCAAACATCACGCCCGGACGCTCGTTGCGATCGTCGAGCAGCACGTCGACACCGGCAGCGACGAGCTGGCCGTACATCGCGTCGGCGGCCGCCTTGACGGCTTCGGACTTGTGATAGCCGACGGCGACGACCGCGACGGTGAACGGCGCCAGCGCCGGCGTGAATACGATGCCGCGCTGGTCGTAGTTCTGCTCGATCGCGGCGGCGACGATGCGCGATACGCCGATGCCGTAGCAGCCCATTTCCATCGGCTCTTGCTGGTTGTTCTCGTTGACGAACAGGCAGTTCATCGCTGCCGAGTACTTGGTGCGCAGCTGGAAGATATGGCCGACTTCGATGCCGCGGCACAGCTCGATGCTGCCCTTGCCGTCCGGGCTCGGGTCGCCGGTGACGACGTTGCGGATGTCGGCGACGACGTTCGGCTCGGGCAGGTCGCGGCCCCAGTTGACGCCGGCGATGTGGAATTTTGGCTTGTTGGCGCCGCAGACGAAATCGCTCATCGCCGCGACGGTACGGTCGGCGATGACCTTGATGTCGGCGGCAATGCCGACCGGGCCGAGGAAGCCCGGTGGGCAGTTGAAGCGCGAACGGATTTCCTCTTCGGTCGCAAAGCGGAACTCGCCGATGCCGGCGATCTTCGACAGCTTCACTTCGTTGATGCTGTGGTCACCGCGGATCAGCGCGATGAAGAAATCACCGTTGCCGGCCACCAGCGCGATCAGCTTGACGGTCTTCTCGATACTGATGCCCATCAGCTTGGCGACGTCTTCGCACGTCGTCTGCTTCGGCGTGTCGACGTCACGCAGCGCCTCGGTCGGCGCGGCGCGCGGTGCGGCCGGTGCCAGGGCTTCGGCGAGTTCGACGTTGGCGGCGAAGTCCGAATCCGGACAGTAGGCCAGGAGGTCTTCGCCGGCGTCGGCCAGCACGTGGAACTCGTGCGAGCCGTCGCCACCGATCGCGCCGCTATCGGCGGCAACGGCGCGGAACTTCAGCCCCAGACGGTTGAAGACGTTCGAGTACGCTTGGTACATCTTGCCGTAGGTCACTTGCAGGGCTTCGAAGCTGGCGTCGAACGAGTACGCATCCTTCATGGTGAATTCGCGCGCGCGCATCACGCCGAAACGCGGGCGGATCTCGTCACGGAACTTGACCTGGATCTGGTAGAAATTCGCCGGCAATTGCTTGTACGAGCGCAATTCGGTGCGGGCGATGTCGGTAATCACTTCTTCGTGCGTCGGGCCGAAGCAGAAGTCGCGCTCGTGGCGGTCCTTGATCTTCAGCATCTGCGGGCCGAACAGCTCCCAGCGGCCGGTTTCCTGCCACAGCTCGGCCGGCTGTACCGCCGGCATCAGCAGTTCCTGCGCACCGGCCTTGTTCATTTCGTCGCGCACGATCGCTTCGACCTTGCGCAGCACCTTCAGCCCCAGCGGCATCCAGGTATACAGGCCGGAACCGAGCTTCTTGATCAGGCCGGCACGCAGCATCAGCTTGTGCGAGATCAGTTCGGCCTCGTTCGGCGCTTCCTTGAGGGTCGAGATATACAGTTGCGAGGTGCGCATGGCGGTGTCGGTCGGCAATCGGGAAAGCGCTGATTCTACCAAAGCCGCCCGGCTCTGCCTGCCCAAGAGTCTGGCGCATTGCCCTGACGGCAACGACCAAAGCGGGCAAAACGCTGGCGTGGGCAAGAAATGCCGTCCATCGCCGGCAACCGGTCTGACCGTGACGGGGCAAACCAGCCTTTCCGCGGGCACGGAAGTGGACAACAACAGCAAACGCTGCTGCAGATGAAAAGCGGCATAATCGCCGATCCACACCGGTTGATCGCTTATGCAACGCCAGACGCTCCCTCCCCGCACCGCCCCCCGCTATGCCTCGATGGCGCTGTTCTTCGTCGCCGGCGCCACCTATGCGACCTGGGGGATCCACATCCCGACCTTGCGCGACCGCTTTGCACTATCGCCGGCCTGGCTGTCGGTGGCGATGTTCGCCGTCGCGCTCGGCGCCATCGTCGCGATGCAGCCACTCGGCCGTCAGGTGGCGAAGCTCGGCAGCGACAAGGTCGTCGGCATTTCGGCGTGGTGTTTTGCCGCGGCAACCGGCTTGCTGATGCTGATGCCGAACTTCTGGCTGACGCTGGTGGTGCTGATCGGATTCGGCATCGCCAATGCCGCGTACGACGTGGCGATGAACGCACAGGCGGCGACGGTCGAGGCCGGCAGCGACAAGCCGATCATGTCGACACTGCATGGCCTGTTCAGCGTCGGCGGCATGGTCGGTGCCAGCGTCGGCGGCGGGTTGATCTCGCTCGGCGTGCCGCCGTGGCTGCACTTCGTCGGCATGGGCGTGCTGATCGCCATCGTCGGCGTGATCGCGCGGCCGAAGCTGATCGCCGATCCAACCGTCGGCGCCATGAACCAGGACAAACACGCGCACTCGGGCCGGCTGCTGTGGGTGATCGGCTTCCTCGCCTTTCTCGGCCTCGTCGCCGAAGGCGCGATGTATGACTGGACCGCGATCTACCTGCGCGACGTCGCGCAATCGGCAGCGCTGGCAAGCTTCGGCTACGCGACGTTCTCGGGCGGCATGGCCGTCGGCCGTTTCAGCGGCGACGCACTGCGTGCGCGCCTCGGCATGCTCAAGCTGCTGATGGTCAGCGGTTGCGTCGGCCTTGCCGGCATCGTGCTGGCGCTGGCCTGGCCGCATCCGTGGGCAGCGCTGATCGGCTTCCTGTTCATGGGGCTGGGCTGCGCCAATCTGGTACCGATCTTCTTCGTCGCCGCGTCCAAACTGCCCGGCATGCACGCCGGCGAGGCGATCGCCGCCGTGGCGCGGCTGGCCTACGTCGGCATGCTGATCGGCCCGGTATTGATCGGCTTTGTGGCCGAGCACGCCGGCCTGCGTCTTGCCATGGTGCTGGTGGCGCTGTCGATTGCCTGGATTGCCATCGATGGCAGTCGCGTCTTGAAGAAGGCGCTGAAACCGGCGCCCTGACCCGGCTAAACCTATCCCAGTAGGCGAGCGAGCCAAAGCAGTTTGTTGCCGCCCGAAGCGCAGAAACCGGAGTGGACACGTAGGTCCATGAGGATTTCGAGCATTGGACGGGAACAAAATGCGCAGGCGCAGCCGCCCAATGGGGTAGGTTTTAAGGCTTCAGGCAACGCATCGCCGACGCCACGGCATCGGCGATGCGCAGCCGCGTGGCCGGCTGCTTGATGGTCAGCGCTTCGTCGCGATTGATGATCACGCCGGCCTCCAGCAGCAGCGCCGGTACGGTCGCGTACTTCACCACGATCAGCGACGACTGGTAGACCGCCAGATCGGGGTCGAGCACGACATAACCTTCGCCCGCTTCGTTGATCACGTGATGCAGGTTCGGCGCAAAGCCGGCGCGCTTCATCGCCTTGCCGACCGCTTCGGCGCAGCCCAGGCTCTCGGCGTAGTACGGGTTGTCCTTCGAGACGAACACCGAATAGCCGTGCGAGATATCGCTGTAGCGTTGCGTCTTGCCAGCCACGGTCCACGTCGACAGGTAGCGCTCCTGCACCGAATCGTGGTGGATCGAGATGAACAGGTCGACACCGTCGGCCATCGCCGGCCGCGCCTTCAGGTTGTCCATATCGCCACTCGCGCCGATCAGCAGCACGATGTGCCCATCGGCGCGCAGGCGTTGCGCAACAACCTTCGCCAGCGCCAGGTTGTAGCCGAACTCGGTCTCGCCATAGGCGCTGGTGGCCCCGGGTGCGGCGAGATAGTGGCCGACGTCGACGGCGATCGTTGCGGCCCGGGTCGAGCCCGCGCAAAGCGCGAGCATGGCCCAGACGGCCGGCTTATTCGGCCGCATTGTTCCCTTCGTTCGCTGCCTTCACCGCCGCCAGCTCGGCGGCCTGTTGCTGTGCGCGTTTGGCGGCGATTTTCGGCCGCAGGATGTTCATCATCACGATGTCACGCGTGCTCATCAGCGCCAGCAGCCAGACGATCAACACCGCCGCGTAGCCGAGCGAGTTGTTGCGGAAGCCCGGTGCCAGCGACTCGACCAGCGGGTTGATGACAAACTGGATCGAGCCAATCACGATCAGCAGCAACACCAGCGTCGAGATCGACCGCTCCTTCAGAAAGGTGCCGCGCAGCAGTACGCGCTGGTCCCACTTCGACAGCCCACGCAGTTCGGGCACATCGTCGGCCCGGAAATAAAACGCCATGATTCCTCCTAAAGAAAAGCCAGACCGCCCGTCGGGGCGATTCGTTCCCGGCGCAGTGTTGCCGCAAGCGTCGTCATTGGCAAGCACCGAGCGCGGTCGTCGCCGGTCGGCGGCGTACCGGCTGCGCGGCGTAAGCACTTGTGGTAAGAAAGGCGCGGGAGACAACAACACGGAAAACGATAATGAACAAGCCGCTCTACGCCCTGCTCGTCCTGCTGTCCGCGCCCGCCTTCGCCGCCAACCAAACCGCCGCCGAACCGGAGCCGCTGCAGGCCCCCGACCTGGTCCGCTCGCTGGCCGACAAGGTCTACCTGCCCGGCCTGCAAGCGCTGCAGGCCGAATCGGCCAAGCTGCAACAGGGCGTCGACGCGCTCTGTGCGCGCCCGGATGCCGCCACGCTGACCGCGGCGCAAACCGCCTGGCGCGACACCAACACCGCCTGGCGCCGCGTCGAAAGCGACCGCGTCGGCCCGCTGCGTCAGGACGAATTCATCAACCGGATCGATCCGTGGCCGCTCGATGCCAAGGTGCTGGCCGCCTCGCTGGCCGCGACGCCGGCACAGCCTGCCGAGCCGTACTCGTTCGAGCTGTGGACCCGCCAGCCCAAGGGGGGCAGCGGTCTGCCGGCGCTCGAAACGCAGCTCTTCGGCGAAACGCCGGCCGGGCCGCTGGCGCAGCTCCAGTCGGGGCGCCACTGCGGCTTTGCCCGGTGGCAGGCCAGCTCGCTCGCGCGCCAGTCGCAGATTCTGGTGATGGAATGGCAGGGCATGCGCCGCGGCCTCAACTACGACCCGACCTACCCGCGCCCGCTGATGACCGAAATGCTCACCCGCAGCGTCGCCGGCCTGCGCGAACTGGCTGGCTGGAAGCTCGGCAAGGACGAGGTCGCTCCGCCGCCGTCGCACTTCCCCGACGCACTCGCCGGCCAGACCCGTGCCAGCCTGCTCGCCAGTTTCGACAGCATCCGCACGGTGCTGCTCGGCGCACCGGGTGGCGTGGGCTTCGATGACTACCTGCAAAGCCGGCAACGCGACGAGGCCGTCAGCACGCTGAACGGGCGACTCGACGACGCGCGTCGCGCGCTGGAAGCGCTGCCCGCCGACTTTACCGCCCGCGCCGGCGAATACCGTGGCGAGCGGGTGCTGGCGCAACGCCGGCTGAACGCGCTGGCCGACTACGTCGACGGCCCGATGCGCGATGCGCTGGGCCTGCTGATCTCGCGCTGAAACGGTAAAAAAGCCCCGGGCAAGCCCGGGGCATCAGGAACGGTGTCGAGGGTAGAGACACCGGAGCGGCAAATCAGGTCGAGCCGAACACGCAGTGTCCCTGCACCCAGGTCGCAACGACATCGCGCTGCGGTGTGATCGCCGTCAGGCTCGCGCGCTGTCCCGGTGCGATGCTGCCCAGATCGGGCCGGCGCAGCGCACGCGCCGGATTGCGGCTTGCCAGCGCCCACGCACGTTCGAGCGGCAGACCGAACCAGTCCTGCGCATGCTTGACCGCATCGATCAGACGCAAGGTGCTGCCGGCCAGGCCACCGACCTCGGTGCGTACCACGCCGGCGCTCATATGGACGGTGAATTCGCCGAGCGCGTAGTCGCCGTCGGGCATGCCGGTGGCGCGCATTCCGTCGGTAATCAGGATCAGCCGCTCCTCGCCGACGCTGCTCAGTGCAATCTGTGCCGCCGCGGGGTGAACGTGATGACCGTCGACGATCAGCTCGACGTCGGCCTCGGGCCGGGTCAGTCCGGCGCCGACGACGCCCGGGTCGCGATGGTGCAGGCCACGCATGCCGTTGAAGCAATGCACGACGCCGCGCGCACCGGCGAGCATCGCGTCGACCGTCTCGTCATAGCTGGCATCCGAATGGCCGATCAGCGTGCGCACGCCACGTGCGCGCAGCCAAGCGATCGCCGCATCGGCACCGGGCAGTTCGGCCGCCAGCGCCACGGTATTGAGCGTGCCGTCGGCCAGCGCATGCCAGCGCGCCAGCTCGGGCACGCTGATCGGCCGCATCAGCGGCACCGGATGCGCGCCGCAGCACTTGGCGGTGAAGTACGGCCCTTCCAGATAGGTGCCGACGATCTCGGCGCCCGACACACCGCGCTTGCGGCTCTCGCGCACCTGGACGATGGCCGCCTCGATGCTTTCCACCGGCGCCGTCACCGTCGTCGCGGCGAACGCACCGACGCCGTGGCGGGCGAAGTACGCCGACATCGTGTCGAGCGCGTCGTGGCTGGCGTCCATCACATCAAAACCCATCGCGCCGTGCACGTGGCTGTCGACCAGCGCCGGCATCAGCCAGGCGTCACCTAAATCTTGATCAAACTCGCCGCCGGCCCTGACCGCGGCGATCCGGCCATCGCCACCGATGTGGACGACGCCGTTATCGAGCCAGCCCTGCGACGTCAGTACGCGGGCAGCCTTGAGCCGCACCGGCTCACAGCGACGATCACAGGCCATCGACAGCCTCTGCGCGCTGTCGTTGCCGGGCCAGCCGGTTGGCCAGACTGGTGATGCCGCCCTGCCCCGCCTCGATCGCACGCTGGCGAAACTCGGCTGCGGTGGCGATGTCGTCGCGCTCGAACAGCATCTCGGCAAACATCGCCAGATTCATCCCGGCAATCACCTCGGTGCCCGGCCGGGCCTGCGCCAGCGTCGACGCCAGCCGGAACGGCGAACCGCCCAGGAGGTCGGTGCAGAACACCACATCGCCACCACAGCCGCCCAGCACCTCGGCCAGTTTGACTTCAAGCTCGCCGGTGCCCATGCCGTCGGGAAAATCGACGACATGCAGATCGGCCTGTGCACCGAAGACCTGGATGATGGCTTCTTCAATGCCGCTGGCAATACGGCCGTGGCCGGTCAGGATCAGGGAAATCATTGCAGTACTCCTGCGGCGCATCGCCGCGAAAACGGTTCGGACATCGCAACCCGATCACTCGGACTGCGCCACCGGTTCAGCCTTTCCAGGCAGCCCTATTCAAGGCGCAATAGACTGTCCCAGTCGGCGAGCGAGCCACGGCAGGTCGGGCTCGCCCGAAGCGCAGAAACCGGAATGGACATGTGGTCCATGAGGATTTCGAGCATCGGACGAGACCGAGATGCAAAGGCGCAGCCGCCGAATGGGATAGGCTCACAGGAAGCCGAGGAACTTGCCGGCCAGGCCCAGCAGCACCGTCAGCCCGATCAGTTTCACCGGCGAATAGCCCTTCTTCATCAGCCAGTAGACGACGAGGGTGAAGCCGAGCGGCAGCAGGTTGGGCATCAGCTTGTCGAGCACGCCGGTCTGCAGCGCGATCTTGGCTTCACCGGCGTGGATCTCCAGCGGCGTGCTCAGCCGCACATAAGACGCCACCAGCGCGCCGATCACCGTCATCCCGACAATGGACGCCGCGTGGGAGATCTTCTTGGTGCTGTTCTTCAGCACGTTGATCGCGCCAAGCCCCGCCCGGTAGCCATAGTGCGCCAGACCGAAACGCAGGCCGAAGTGCAATGCGTTGAACAGCAGCAGGAACACGATCGGCCCGAACAGCGAGCCTTCGAGTGCCAGCGCCGCACCGATGCCAGCGCAGATCGGCAGCCAGGTCAGCCAGAACATCGCGTCGCCAATGCCGCCGAGCGGCCCCATCAGCGCGACCTTGACCGCACGGATCGTCGAGATCTTCTCCTTGCTCTGCTCCATCGCCAGCACGAGGCCGGACAGGAAGGTCACGTCGAAGGGATGGACGTTGATGAATTCGAGATGCATCTTCATCGAATTCGATAGGTCTTCCTCGTTCTTGTGGATCTTGCGCAGCGCCGGAATCAGCGTGTACAGCCAGCCGCCGGCCTGCATCCGTTCGTAGTTGAACGATGCCTGCAGCGCGAGCGAGCGCCACGCCATCCGGTTGATATCCTTCTTCGTCAGCGGTTCGGCCGGGGTGGTGTCGATGTAGTCGTCCCGTTCGACCGAACGCGTCGCCAGCGCCTGTTCCATCCGCTTCTCGGCCTTGGCAGCGAGCAGCTCTTCGCTATCGTTAAATGCCATCTTCCACCTCCACATTCCGGGCTGCGGCCGTCTGCGGCTGGGCGCGGTTGCTGTTGAAGAAATCGATCATCGCGATCGCCAGTGCACCGAGTGCAATCGCCAGGATCGGCAGCTTCAGATAGGTCACGCCGACGAAGCCGAGGATGAAATAGGCGACATAGTTCTTGTTGAGCATGATCTTCATCAGCAGCGCAAAACCGATCGCCGGCATCATGCCGCCCGCCACAGACAGGCCGTCGAGCACCCACTGCGGTGCGGCCTTGACCACGGCACCCGCGGCATCGGCACCGAAGTAGATCGGCAGGAAGGCCACGATGAAGTAGAAGCAGAACAGGATGGCCATGCCGAAATAGTTGACCAGCTCGATCCCGCGCCAGTTGCCCTTTTTCGCCATCGCGTCGCACTTGTGCATCATCGGCGAGAAGGCGGTGAACAGAATGGTGATGCACCCCTGCACCGCGATCGAGAACGGCACCGCCACCCCGATCGCCACCGTGGGCTCGGCCTTGGTCAGGATCGCGAACGCCGTGCCGATGACGCCGCCGATGACGACGTTCGGCGGTTGCGCGCCGGCCAGCGGCACCATGCCCATCCACACGAGCTCCAGCGTCCCGCCGACCAGCAGGCCGGTATGGACGTCGCCCAGAATCAGCCCGACCAGCGGGCCGAGCACCACCGGACGGTGGAAGTGGGTCAACCCGTCAAACAGGTCCACCCCCGCCAAACCGGCCAGCAGCGCAATCAGTAGTGCTTCGATCAACATGTCTCAACCCTCCCCGCGTCAGAGCAACTTCGAAACGAGCTCGCCGGCCTCGTCGGGCACGCGGCGAATCTCGCAGGTCACGCCCAGCGAGGCCAGCTCGCGGAACGTCGCCACATCGGCATCGTCGACCGACACCGTCTTGTGGATCTGGCGCTTGCCTTCGGCGAAGTGCATGTTGCCGACGTTGACAAACGGAATCGGTACGCCGCCCTTCACCAGCGCCAGCACGTCCTGCGGCGTCTTACAGACGATGAGGATCTTCTGGCGGTCGGCGGCCTTGTGGATGACGTCGATGGTCTTGGTCAGCGTGAAGTAGCGCGTCTGCACGCCCTCCGCGACGACCATGTCCATCAGGTTCTGCTGCACCGGGTCGTTGGCAGCGGCGTCGTTGGCGACAAGGACGAGGTTGGCGCCGAGGCTGCCGGTCCACGTCACGCCGACCTGGCCGTGCACGAGGCGGTTGTCGATGCGGGTCAAAAGAATGTTCGGCATGGTGTCTTTCTCGATGTCGGGATCAGTTCGGATACGGATAGATCGTCACGCCCTGCACCACCCGGTTCACCTCGCCGGTCGGGCACGGGTTGTCCGGGGTCAGCCCGGCGGCAAGCGAGGCCTCGAAGGCGAACAGTTGCGCGAACAAGAGGTAAGGCAGGCTCAGCCACAGGTCGTCGGCCTCCGGCAGCTCGACCGGCAGCGTGTCGCCGGGGCGAGTGCCGAGCGCGATCACTTGCGGTGCGATGCCGTTGCCGACGAGTTCGGCATACAGGTCGTCGTCGTAGCGCCGCGTATACGGTTGTGACGACATGAACACCAGCACGCAGGTCCGCGCGTCGATCATGAATTTCGGGCCGTGGCGCACGCCGAGCGGCGAATCGAAGCGCGTCGCGATGCCACCGGCAGTCAGCTCGAGCAATTTCAGCGACGCCTCTTCGGCGAGGCCGGCCAGGCCGTTGCTGCCGAGGTAGACGACGCGCTCGAGCCGGCCGGCGGCAAGTTCGCGCGCCTGCTTCGGCCATACCGCGAGCTTGCGCTCGCACAGCGCCGCGACCGCATCGACGCGGGCGGCGGCCTCCGCCAGCGGCACCGCGCCGAGCATCAGCGCCGCAGCAACGAACATCGACGTGAAGCTCGACGTCATCGCAAAGCTCTGGTCATTGGCACCGTCGGGCATCAGCACGCAGCGGACGCGCGGATTGCCGGCGGCATAGCGCGCCAGCGCGCCATCCGGGTTGCAGGTCAGGATCAGGTGGCGACAGCCCGGCAGCAACTGGTCGGCGAGTTCGACCGCGGCGACGCTTTCGGGGCTGTTGCCCGAGCGGGCGAACGACACCAGCAAGGTCGGCAGACGCGGATCGAGCCATGCTTGCGGATCACCGACAATGTCGGTGGTCGCGACCGGATCAATGCGCAGGCCGGTGCGTTCGCGCAGGCTTGGGGCCAGCGCCTTGCCAGCGAACGCCGAGGTGCCGGCACCGGTCATGATCACGCGCAGATCCGGCGTGGCGAGCAGATCGGTCAGCCACGGCTGCCAGTCGGCGGTCGAATTCAGCAGCGCAGCGGTGATTTCCCGCCACAGACGCGGCTGCTGGGTGATTTCACGCGCGGTATGGATGGCCTTGCGGGCGACGAGATCATGCTGATCGTGGTCGAGATAAACCATCATGCAGCCCTCCGCACGCGCGGCTCGACCGACCGGGCCATGCCGCAGGCAGCGGCGTAACTGCGGGTCACTTCCATGATCTTGTCGATCACCAGCGCTTCGGCGGTCGCGGCGATGCGGCCGTCGGCCACTTTCTTCGCCTGCTCGGGCAGATACTGGCTGACCAGGGTCATCAGCAGCGGTTGTTTGGCGAGGTTGGCGAACAGCGTCTGCTGCGCAGCAACGACCTTCGGGTGCGGCCAGTAGTAGCGGATCCGGTCCGAGAGGCTGTAGTTGCGGTCGAGGTATTGCTGGTGGCCCGGCTGGGCGTAGTACGGCAGCCAGTAATCGGGCTCCTCCTGCATCACCTGGGCGATCACCGCCTTCAGGTGCGAGGCACCGAATTCGCCGATGCTTTCGCGTTCGATCACGTCGAGCGCATACAGTGCCTCGCGCAGCGCGAACGTCAGCCCCGGGCCGACCTTGAGGATGGCGAAGTGGTCGCGCACCAGTTCGGCCAGCGCGGTATCGCTCTGGTAATCGGTCGAGTGCGCTTCGAACACCAGCGGCTCGGCTTCGATGAAGGCGCTCAGCGTTTCGGCCTTGGCCGCGTTGTAGCGGACGACCTTGTGGTGGTCGAACTCGACGCCGGGCTGAACGACCATCGCGATCACGCGCTCGAACGTGTCACCAAGGCCGGCTGCGGCAAACACCTCGCGGTGCACCTTGAGCGTCTGCGCCGCGGCCTGCGGCGACGTCACGGCCAGCTCGCCGAGTTCTTCATGCGCGCCACCGGGGACCGGTACTTCGGTGCCGATCACGTACACCGGTGCATCGCCGCCGGCATCGCGCCACGCTGCCTCGGCAATCGCACACAACTGCGCCGCGCGCCCGGCGACCACGGCGTCGGACAGTGGCAACGGATCGCCAGCGCACGACATCGAACAATCGAGGTGGATCTTGCGGAAACCGGCCGCCACATAGCCGCGCACCATATCGCCAGCCAGTACCATCGCCTCGGCGGCGGGCAGTTGTCGCCATGCATTCGGGCCGAGATGGTCGCCGCCGAGAATCAGCCGGGCCGTGTCGAAACCGGCCTTGTCGGCCAGACCGAACACGAAATCGCGGAAGTCGGCCGGTTGCATGCCGGTATAGCCGCCGAACTGGTTGACCTGATTCGACGTCGCCTCGATCAGCACGACACTGTCGTCCTCCAGCCCCTGACGCAACGCCGCCTCGAGCACCAGCGGGTGCGCCGAGCACACCGAGTAGATCCCGGTCGGCTGGCCCGCCTTGTGCTGGCGGATGCTCTCGAGCAATAGACTCATGGCTTTCTCCTTGTTCATTCGTCGGCGACGATCACGTTGACGCCAGCCAGCGTCAGCGCACGTCGGTATTCGTCGGTGATGCCGCTGTCGGTGATCAGCGTGTGCACCTGCGGCAGCGTGCAGATCACGCAGAAACCGCGGCGACCGAATTTGCTCGAATCGGCCAGCAGCACGACCTTGTCGGCGACGCTGAGCATCGCGCGGTTGAGCTGGGCGTCCTGTTCATTGGTCGTGGTGATGCCGGCCTTCAGGTCGATGCCGTCGGCACCGATGAACAGCGTGTCGAGTGGTGCAGCCGTACCGCCTGTTCGGCGATCGGTCCGCAAAACGAATACGAATCGGCGCGGACATTGCCGCCGGTCATCATCAGATCGAAGCGCACGTCGCCGATCAGTTCGTTGGCGAGGTTCAGTGCGTTGGTCATCAGCGTGCAGCGCTTGTACGGCTCGATGTAGCGCGGCACGAAGCCGACCGTGGAGCCCGAATCGATGATCAGCGCGTCGCCGTCGTTGACGAGCTGCGCCGCGGCGCGGCCGATCAATTGCTTGGCCTCGCTGCGGATCTTTTCCTTTTCGCGGAATTCGAGTTCGAAGGCGAAATGCGGGCTCAGCACCGCCTTGCCATAGCTGCGGCTGATGCAGCCGCTGTCTTCGAGGAAATCAAGATCACCGCGTATCGTCACCGTCGACACGCCGAGCGCGTCGGCAAGATCGCTGACGTGGCAGCTTTCCTGTTCGCGCATCAGTTGCACGATGTGATTGCGGCGTTGCTGTACCCGATCCATGTCTGCGTCCCGTCGTTGGCCCGCCGGACGGGGGTTGAACTCCGTTTCGGCGTATTGCGTTGGGCAGACTGTAGGCTCGCAAACAAAAGTGGGTCAATTCGACAACTTTCGATTAACAGCGATCGAAGCTTGCGAGTTTTGAGCGAGTCGACAGCCGGATCTCGGGCGCCTCGCTTGGAAAACTACCAAATCGCCAGAACGGCAAAAAACCATCCAATTGATTGATATCAATAAATTAATTTTCAATTATTGCTATGCAGCACGCGACGGGAATTGCGATTCAGATGCCGATATGAAGTTTTGTTACAGCTAATTGAAAATCGGCGCAGTGTCGATATGACAGCAGAAAGAAAAGCAAAACCGAAAATCGAAAGTTGATTTTCTTTCGATCTCAAACCGATGAATGGTAATATTTACCGTAATCAAGGCCCCAAAAAGTGAATCCCCATACACTATGCGAATGGGGTCGCTCGCGCCGTCCACCGATGGGCGCGGCAGGCGGCCAACGTCGAGAACCGCTGCCAGGATTCACCCGTGAACAATTTCAGCTTCCATAATCCGACCCGCCTGCATTTCGGCCAGGGCCAGATCGCCCAGATCGGCAACGAGATTCCGCCGACCGCGCGCGTATTGCTTCTCTACGGCGGCGGCAGCATCAAGCGCAACGGCGTCTACGATCAGGTGATCGCCGCACTGGCCGGGCGGACCGTCGTCGAGTTCGCCGGGATTCCGGCCAACCCCGAATTCGACACGCTGATGCAGGCGGTCGAGCTCGGCAAGCAAGAGCGGGTCGACTGGGTGCTCGGCGTCGGCGGCGGTTCGGTCCTCGACGGCAGCAAGTTCATCGCCGCCGCACTGGCGCTCGACCCGGACATCGATCCGTGGCTGATCATCGGCAACAAGACGCCGCTGAAATCGGCCTTGCCGATCGGCTGTGTGCTGACGCTGCCGGCCACCGGCTCCGAAGCCAACTTCGCCGCGGTGGTCACCCGACGCGAGACGCAGGACAAGCTGTCGTTCAAGAACCCGGTCGTCTTCCCGCGCTTCTCGGTGCTCGACCCGAGCGTCATCAGCACCCTGCCGCCGCGCCAGCTCGGCAACGGCCTCGTCGACGCGTTCGTCCACACCACCGAGCAATACCTGACGTTCCCGAACGAAGCCCGGGTGCAAGACCGGCTCGCCGAGGGCATCCTCTCGACGCTGGTCGAGATCGCCCCGACGCTGCTGGCTGACCAAAGCGACTACGCCGCGCAAGCCAATCTGATGTGGGCCGCCGACCAGGCCATGTACGGTCTGGTACCGCTCGGCCAGCCGCTCGACTGGGCGACGCACGCGATCGGTCACGAGCTGACCGCGCTCTACGGCCTCGATCACGCGCAGACGCTCGCCATCGCCTTGCCGAACCTGCTCGATTACACCTTCGAGACCAAGCGCGCCAAACTGGCGCAGTACGGCCGCCGCGTCTGGGGGCTGGCCGGTGACGACGATGGCGCCGTTGCACGCGCCGCGATCGTCGCGACGCGCCGCTTCTTCGAATCGGTCGGCGTCAAGACACGGCTCGCCGATTACGGCATCACCGATGCCACAGCCGCAGCCGACGGCGTCGAAGCACAACTGAACCGGCACAAGCGCCTCGCGCTCGGCGAGCACGGCACGCTGACTCCGAGCGACTGCCGCGCCATCGTCCTCGCCGCAGCCTGACGCCGGCTGGAGGGCGGTGCAACGCCGCCCTCGCACTGCCTTGCACCGCCCCCTCACGCATTGCCCCGGCCAGCACGAGCCCAACTTGCACCGCTGGCTGGCGCTGGCCCCGGCGGCGGCCGTTGCCCGGCTTCCGCGCACGGCGCGGTACCCCGGTGCGATGGACCGATAGCAGCATGGCGTTGCGCCGCTTCGGCGGCGCGCTGTTGCGTCGCGCACCACACCCCGGGATCGCAGGCGGACTTGTCATCTCAACGTCATGAACAAAGCCTACAGTCGCGCCCCTGACCAAGGGGAGACGGCCATGCGGCAATACTGGATCATGATCGCGGCACTGATGCTGCTCGCCGGCACGGCGCGTGCCGACCTCACCCTGGGCCTGCTGGCCGACAAGGGCGGGGGCAATGTGGCGGCCGACTGGCAACCAATCGCCGACGACCTTGCGCGCGCCGTCGGCCAGCCGGTGAAGATTGTCGCGGTCAAGGACGACGCCGAGCTGGCGCATCGCTTTGCCGCCCGGGAAATCCAGATTGTCCGCACCAATACCGGGACGGCGCTGACGCTGGTTGAGCAAGGCAGCGGCGAAATTTTCGCCCGGCTGGCCCTGACCGGCGGTGTCGCCGAATTCCGCTCATTGCTTCTGGTCCGCAACGATGGCCCGGCCGACCTCGACGCGCTGCTGCGTGACAAGCAACGCTGGCGGCTGGCCAGCGGCGTGCCGACATCGACCGCCGGCTACCTGATCCCGGCTTACCACGCCTTTGCCAAGCGCAATGTGCTGCCCGAGGCTTTTTTCCGCGAAGTGAAGACCGGCAATGCCGAGGACGGTTTCCGCGCACTGGCCGAAAAACGCGTCGATGTCGCAGTCTGCAACAGCGACGATCTGGAAAAGCTGCGTGAAACCTATCCGCGCGATTTCAAGCAGATGCGCGTGCTGTGGCAATCGCCGTCGTTCTCTTACGATCCGCTGGTGCTGAACAAGGCGCTGCCGGCGGCGACCCGCACGGCGATCACGCGCTTCTTTCTCGACTACGGCCGCAGCGGCGCCAACACCGCACAGGAAAAGACCCGGCTGTACTATGCCGACCAGCTGTCGGGCTTCCTGCCGTCGAGCAATCGCCAGCTGCGCGAGATCACCGATCTGCAGCTCTACTACGGCCTGTTCAAGCTCAACCTCGCCAAGCAGAGCGACGCCGAACGCAGCGCCAGCGAAAAGCAGCTCTACCGTCGCTACAACCAGCTGGTGACGGTGCTCGGCGGCCCGAAATAGCGCTGTTCACCCGTATGCGCGACATTCATACGGGCCGCAAGGCCCGTTTTTTTGTCCGCCGCGACCCAGCACAGAGCACATATTTGCGCCAGATCACAATGGGTGATTGTTGCACTTGAAACTTGACACCCCTGACGTGCAAGCTAATCGGTTGATTTATTGGAGATTTTAATGACCGATACTGCCAACCGGGCAAGTTGGGGTTCCAAGCTGGGCTTCATCCTCGCCGCTTCGGGCTCCGCCGTCGGCCTCGGCGCCATCTGGAAATTCCCCTATGTCGCCGGCAAGAACGGCGGCGGCGCCTTTCTGATCGCCTACCTCGTCTGCGTGTTCACCATCGGTATCGCGCTACTGCTGGCCGAAATGCTGATCGGCCGCACCGCGAAGAAATCGGCCACCACCGCCTTCCGCGACCTCAAGGGCGGACTGTGGCCATGGGCCGGCCGCCTGTCGGTGCTGTGTATCTTCATCATCCTGTCGTACTACTGCGTTGTCGGCGGCTGGACGATTGCCTATATTTTCCGCTCGATCACCGGCGAGGCGCTGACCAGCGACACCAAGGCGCTGTCGGCGGCGTTCGGCAGCTTCATCGCCAATCCGGTCCACGCGCTGAGCTATACCGCGGCCTTTCTGGGCATCACCGTTGCGGTCGTGATGGGCGGCGTTGAAAAAGGCATCGAGCGGATGAGCAAGGTGCTGATGCCGGCGCTGTTCATCCTGATGCTGGTACTGATCGCACGCTCGCTGACGCTGGATGGCGCCTGGGATGGCGTGAAGTACTTCATCACACCGGACTTCTCCAAGCTGACCCCGGGCATGATCGTCGATGCGCTCGGTCTGGCCTTCTTCTCGCTGTCGCTCGGTGGCGGCATGATTATCGCCTACGGCTCCTACCTGCCGCAGGACACCAAGCTCGTCGGCGCGACCTTGTGGGTCAGCTCGCTGGCGACGCTCGCCTGCGTCCTCGCCGGGCTGATGGTGCTGCCGGCGGTATTCGCCTTCCACGTCGACCCGGCCGCAGGCCCGGGGCTGACCTTCATCACCATGCCGGCAATCTTCGCGCAGATGCCTTTCGGCCAGTTCTTCGCGATCGCCTTCTTCTTCCTGCTGCTGTTCGCCGCGCTGACGTCGTCGGTGTCGATTCTCGAACCGATCGTGTCCTTCCTGATCGACGAATTCGGCTGGGCCCGCAAGACCGCGACCATCGCCGTCGCCATCGCGTCCTTCGTCATCGGCATCCCGGCCGCGCTGTCGTTCGGGCCGATGGCCGATATGCAGCTGTTCGGCAAGGTGCCGTTCGATCTGATGGACTACATCGCCTCGAACGTGCTGATGCCGGCCGGTGGCCTCTTCGTCGCGCTGTTCGTCGGCTGGTCGATCTGGCCGAAGATCCGCCACGAACTGAGCGCCGAAGGTTCGACCGCGGTGCTGCCGGCGTTCCGGCTGATCTGCGCGGTGCTGGCGCCGATCGTCATCGGCGTGATCTGGTACCACAACCTCTGATCCCGATCGCCACGATGCAAAAAGGCCGGTCATGCCGGCCTTTTTGCTGGGCGGAACTCGCCGATCGAAACACAGCGGCTAGCCGGCAAATGCGCCGGCCCGTTCGCACCCGAAGCGAGGGGGCCCCGCGGCAAGCGCCCTTGGGTGTGCTCGGGGCATCGGACCAGGGCAAGATATGCGGCGCAGCGCCGAATGACGCAGCTCAGGCCACGGCGATCTGGTCGCGGCCCTGATCCTTGGCGGTGTAGACCAGGTTGTCGACCCGCTTGAGCGCGGTGTCGATCCGTTCGAATGGCTGATATTGGGTCACGCCGATGCTGGTGGTGACCCGGCCGACGACTTCGAACGGCTCATCGCGCAGCGATTGCAGCAGCGTCTGCGCCAGCCGCTCGGCATCGGCGAAATCGGTGTCCGGGCAGACCAGCAGGAATTCCTCGCCGCCCAGCCGGCAGAAGATATCGGTGCTGCGGACCCGCTGGCGCACGAGCTGGGCGAAATGCTGCAACACCTTGTCGCCGACGTCGTGGCCGAACTGGTCGTTGATGCGCTTGAAGTGGTCGAGGTCGAACATCACCAGCGACAGCGGAACGCCGTTGCGGTTGACCCGGCCGACCTCGCGCTCGATCGCCAGATTGAAGTAGCGCCGGTTGTAGAGCTGCGTCAGCGGATCGGTGATCGACATCTGTTCCAGCTCGCGCTGCAGGCGTTTCTGCTCGGAAATATCCTCGGCAATGCACCAGGCCAGCCCCTGACCGCCCTCCTTGCTCGGCATCAGGAAGCCGTTGATCAGCACCGGCACGCGATGGCCGGCTCGGTGCAGGTATTCCTTTTCGTACGGGCCATAGCGCTGCTGCCGGTAAAGCTCGTACACCAGCTCTCTATCCTGCAGCGCGTACTCGGCCGGCGTGATCCCCGTCAGCGTCTGCGCGCGCAGTTCGTCGACGCCATAGCCGAGCAGGTTGCAGAACGCGGTGTTGGCGTCGACGAAATGGCCGTCGCTATGGCGGATCAGCGCCATCCCGACCGGCGACGATTCGAAGAAGGTACGGAATTTTTCCTCGCTCGCGGCCAGCGCGTTCTGTGCTTCGACCCGGTCGGAGATATCCTCGCTGACGCCGATATAGTGCGTCAGCGTGCCCTGGCTGTCGGTCAGCGGCGTCAGCGACAGCGAGTTCCAGAACGGCGTGCCGTCCTTGCGGTAGTTGCGCAGCTTGACCCGGCCGGCGCGGCGCTCGGTGATCAACCGGCGCACCGTTTCGATTTCCGGCTGCAGCCGGTCGCGCCCCTGCAGGAAGCGGCAGTTCCGACCGAGTACTTCATGACGGGCGTAGCCGCTGAGGTACTCGAAGGCCGAGTTGACGAAAATCAGCGGCAGATCCGGCGCGCGCGCATCGACGATCAGCACGCCGAGCGAGCTGGCTTCGATCACGCTCGCCAGCAGCGCAATCTGATCGCTGGCCTTCTTCTGCTCGGTGATATCGGAAATGAAACCGTACCAGATCGTGCTGCCGTCTTCCTGGCGCTCGGGCGACGATTCGCCGCGCAGCCAGCGCAGGCCGCGTTGCGGCAGCTCGACACGGTAATCGCAGCGCCACAGGCTCAGCTGCTGCGCCGACTGGTCGATCGTTTCGATCAGCATCGGCATGTCGTCGGCCACGATGCGTTCGAGCACGATGGTCGCGTCGGCAGCGGCCGCCTCGGGGCTGATGCCGTAGATCGCCTGGATGCCGTCGCTAGCGTACGGGAAGACCGAACGGCCGTCGGGGAAGCGCTGGAACTGGTAGATCAGTCCCGGCACGCGCTCGGACAGCTTCGACAGCAAGCGGTCGCGGCGGATCAGCGCCGACTCGGCGGCGAGCCGTTCGGTGATGTCGACGCCGATGCACAGATAGCCGACCCGATTGCCCTGCGCGCCGACGATGCGCGTCACCGTCAGCTCGACCTGACGCAGATCGCCGCTGCGGGTCCGGTGCGTCCAGACGCGCGCGTCCATGCCGCTGCGTTCGGCAACCAGCGTCAGCGCCTCGAACCGGCCGACCGCCTGACCCAGCTCGTCCTCCAGTTCGATCCGGCGTTCGTCGATCTCGTTGTCAGCAATGAAATCCAGCATCGATCGGGCGCCAACGACCTCGTCGCTGCGGTAGCCGAGCAGGTACTCGGCGCCGCGGTTGAACAGGCCGATCAGACCGTCGTTATCGGTCGCGATGATCGACACCCGCGACGCCGCGTCGAGCACATTGCCCAGATAGGCGCGGGTATCCTGCAATTCGAGCAGCGTCCGGCGCTGCTCGGACAGGTCGGCGATGCGGATCAGCACGTCGTCGACGCTGGCGCCGGTGCGCGCAACGCGCACGCCGGAAATCGCATAACTGTGACCGTCGATGACGCGATCGAGCAGGAAGGGCTCGCCACCGGCGAGCAGTGCGGCAATGGCCTCGTCGAGCCCGGCCTGCGCTGCGACGCCGGCAAAGGCACCAGTGCCGTTACCCTGCTCGATACGCCAGTCGGCCAGCAGGGATTCCGCGGCCTGGTTGGCTTTGCGCACCGACCATTGCGCGTCGACCAGAAACAGCGCGTCGTCGATCGCGTGAAAAATCCGCCGCAGCCGCTGTTCGCTCTGCTTGAGCTCGCGCGCCCGCGATACCGCCAGCGCCTCGGCATAGCCCTGGCGGTTCGCCAGCACATAGACCAGCAGCGCCAGCAAGAAGGGAATCACCGTTCCCGGCAGCCACACTGCAGAAATATCGGCCCAGTCGCCCTTGTGGACAAAGGCGCCCGCCGCCGTCACCCGCAGCGTCACGGTACGATCGCCGATCAGCAGCGGCAGGAAAAAATCGCGCAAGCGCACCGAGCGTTCGCCGGCCGCGTTGAGGTTGCTTTCGGCCACGGTACGGCCGCTCTCGTCCTCGAGCGCCAGAACCACGCCCCGTTCCTGACCGATCCGGTTCAACTGCGCCTGCAGCAAGGTCAGCCGGTAGGTGCCCCAGACGAAGCCGTACGGTGCGTTCTCGCCGGGACGAAACACGGCAATCGCGATGGAGAAACCGTGCTCGCCGGTATAGTCGCCGCGCAAGGCCATCACCGGCGACGTCGCTATGCCGTGCCGTTCCTGCGCGCGCCGCAAGACCGCGCCGCGAACCGGATCGAGGCCCAGATTGGTGCCGACGAAACCGCCCTGCGAGCCGCCCGGTTCGGCGTACCGAACCCGCAGCACGTCACCGGCCTCGGGCCGGATCCAGGCGATACCGCCAAAGGTGTCGAGATACGGCTCGACGAACAAGCCGAACTCACCCGCCGATACCGACGGCGACAAGGCCATATAGCGCGCCGCCGCGCGCAAGGCACCGAGATCGTTCGAGATGCTGCGTCCCAGCTGGACGGCGACACTCTGCGCCTCGGTCCGGAAGCGCCCTTCAAGCGCGCGCGATTCGATCCGCACCAGCAACTGCGATACCAGCCAGGACATGCACAGGCCGACCGCGAAAACGGTCAGTGCAAGCACGAGCGGGCGCGACACGGAGCGCAGGGCAGCAGGCAGTCGGATCACGTGATCGAATAGGGAGGAGAGTGAGCACTGACTATATCATTGCCCCCTCCTCTGCCGGCCTTGCGTCCACTCCCCGATGGTAAAGCGTTGGTGCACTGCGTCACTTGGAAAGCCGCCGCGAAGCAAGGCACAATCGCACCGGTGAACACCGACTCTTTTTCGCTCTCGCCGCTGGGCCATCTGGCGACCCCGTTTCCGGACAAATTCGGCATCCCGCGCCAACCGTCGCTCGCCCCGCATGCGATCGGCACGCTCAAGCTGCTGCCGCCGTACGATCGCCCCGAGGCCGTACGCGGACTCGACGCGTTCTCGCACGTCTGGCTGACCTTCGTGTTCCACCAGACCGGTGGCCAGTGGCAGCCGACGGTGCGCCCGCCACGGCTTGGCGGCAATGCCCGCGTCGGCGTGTTCGCCAGCCGCAGCCCGTTCCGGCCCAACTCGCTCGGCCTCTCGCTGGTCGAGCTCGCCGGCGTCGATACCAGCGACGGCGTGGTGCTGCGCTTTCGCGGCGTCGACCTCGTCGACGGTACGCCGATCGTCGACATCAAACCGTACATCCCCTACGTCGAAAGCCTGCCCGACGCCGTCGGCGGCTTCGCCACCGGCGCGCCACCGCAGCTGACGGTGAATTTTTCCGACGCCGCCACGCAGGCGATCGCCCGGCAGGCAAGGCATTATCCCGAGCTGGCCGCGCTGATCATCGACGTGCTGGCGCAGGACCCGCGCCCGGCCTACGCCGGCGACCCCGACCGCATCTACGGCGTGCGGCTGTACCGATTCGACGTGAAATTCCGCGTGGCCAATGGCTGCGCCTTTGTGGACTCCCTGGACCCGGCATGAACCGACTCTTCCGCCCGTTGCGCCCGCTGTTCGGCGCACTCGTTCCGCTGGCCCTGCTCGCCGGCTGCACCACCACGCCCCCTGCACCGCCTGTTGCTGCGGAACCGCCGCCGAAGGTCCGCGTCGGTCTGGCGCTCGGCGGCGGCGCGGCCAAGGGCTTTGCGCATATCGGCGTGATCAAGATGCTCGAAGCCAACGGCATCAAGATCGACACCGTTGCCGGCACCAGCGCCGGCAGCGTCGTCGGCGGGCTGTACGCCAGCGGCATGGATGCGTTCGCGCTGCAGGAAAAGGCCTTCGGCCTCGACGAGGCGGCGATTCGCGACGTCAGCCTGTTGAACGGTGGCATCGTCAAGGGCCAGAAGCTGCAGGACTTCGTCAACCAACTGGTCGCCAACCGGCCGATCGACAAGTTTGCCAAACCGTTCGGCGCCGTCGCGACCGAGCTCGACACCGGCAAACGCACGGTCTTCGTCCGCGGCAACGCCGGCCAGGCGATCCGCGCGTCGAGCAGCATCCCCGGCGTATTCGAACCGGCGCTGATATCCGGCAAGCGTTATGTCGACGGCGGCGTGGTCAGCCCGGTGCCCGTTGATGCGGCGCGCGAACTCGGCGCCGATCTGGTCATCGCCGTCGACATCTCGGCCAAGGCCGGCAACAAGGCACCCAGTGGCCTGCTCGGCACCGTCAATCAGGCGGTGGTGATCATGGGCCAGAAACTCGGCGAGCAGGAGCTGGCGCGCGCCGATGTGGTGATCCGGCCCAAGGTCGGCAAGATCGGCCCGACCGATTTCGACCAGAAGAACCAGGCCATCCTCGAAGGCGAGAAGGCCGCGCTGGCAGCGATTCCGCAGATCAAGCAAAAGATCGCCGAGAAGCAGCATGCGCTGCTGGCGGCGCGGGTCGCGGCGAAATGAGCGAGCCGGTCGTGCGCTTCACCCCGGCCGAGCGCACCGAGCTGGCCGCCCGCTTGCGCGGCTGGTGCGATCGCGAGATCGGGCTCGAACTCGGCGGTTTCGACGCCGAGTTCCTGCTCGACTTCGTCGTGGGCGAAATCGGCGTGCAGTGTTACAACCGTGGCCTGCTGGACGCACAAGCGGCGATCACCAAGCGGCTCGACACGCTGACCGAGGCGATCGGCGAGCTCGAGAAGATGCCGCCGCGTCGCTAGGCCGATGACACTTGCTGGATCACGGCCTTCGGGGCCGCGGGTGCAAGGCATTCCGTGGGAGCCCGTTCGATCATCAGACCCAGCGCAGCGCGGTTATCAGGAAAGACGCCGAGCCCAACACGCCGGGCCACAAGCGATTGTCCCGCTGATAGGACAGTCAATCGCTTTGGCGGTGGATTAACTTTGCAAGGTGCATGGTCCAAGATGTGGCCATCGCAACCGAACAGAGCCCAACCATGACCGCCAACACATCCTCCCGCCGCATCGGCCGCATCGTTCGCGGCATGGCCACGTCCGACGGCGCCGGCGTCAAGCTCAACCGCGTGATCGGCGGCCAGGATCTGCCGATGCTCGATCCCTTCCTGCTGCTCGACGAATTCCGTTCCGACGACGCGGGCGACTACATCGCCGGTTTCCCGGAGCACCCGCATCGCGGCTTCGAAACGGTGACCTATATGCTCGCCGGCCAGATGCAGCACGGCGACAACAAGGGCAATACCGGCAACCTCGGCCCGGGCAGCGTGCAGTGGATGACCGCCGGGCGCGGCATCGTCCACTCGGAAATGCCGCAGCAGGAAAACGGCCTGATGCAGGGCTTCCAGCTGTGGGTGAACCTGCCCGCCAGCGACAAAATGACAGCACCTCGCTATCAGGAGTTCGCCGCCAGCGAGATTCCGCAGGTCGCGCTCGCCGGTGGCGGCTCGGTCAAGGTGATCGCCGGCACGTTTGACGGCGTCACCGGCCCGGTGTCGGGCGTCGCGACCGCGCCGAGCTACTTCGACGTGATCCTGCCGCCAGGCAGCACGCTGGATCTGGATCTGCCGGCGGCCCATCATGCCTTCATCTACGTCTACCAGCATGCGCTGAACGTCGTCGACGGCCCGCAGCAGCGACAGGTGAAACAGGGCGAGCTGGCGGCGCTGACGCAGGGCGACACGATCGCCGTCGGCGCGCTCGACGCGGAAGTCCGTTTCATCGTCGTCGCCGGCAAGCCGCTGAACGAACCGGTCGCCCGCTATGGTCCCTTCGTGATGAACACCGCCGAAGAGATCCAGCAGGCCTTCGCCGACTTTCAGCGCGGGCTGTTCTGAGCCGCAGCGCCAACCGGATGCCATAAACTGGAAATAGGCGCGACTAACAAAATCCGGCGTAACGGTGCTGGCAAGGCGTGCGAAACGCAGGCAGTACAGGCTGTACGACAAGTGAGCACAACGCCGCCAGCAGGATTTTGTTAGCCGCTCCAAGCGCCCCGCCCGAGCCGCGGGGCGCCCCCTTCCGTCCCCGTCTCAAGGAGCCGTGATGAGCAGCACCGAACACGAAGTTTCGATCTCGACCGACTGCCCGCCACCACCGCCGGTGCAACGCTTTGCGGCGCATCTGGCAACGCTGGGCGAAGGCATGCCGATCCGCCGCGCGCTGCCCAACCGGCAACGGCGGATGATCGGCGCATGGTGTTTCCTCGATCATTTCGGCCCGGTCGACATCAAGACCGGCAAGGGGCTGCGCGTCGGCCCGCATCCGCATATCGGCCTGCAGACGTTCTCGTGGCTGCTCGAAGGCGAGGTCTACCACCGCGACAGCCTCGGCTTCGAACAGTTGATCCGCCCGGGCGCGGTCAACCTGATGACCGCCGGCCACGGCATTTCGCACTCGGAGGAATCACCGCCGAACCACAGCCCGACCATGCACGGCGCGCAGCTGTGGATCGCACTGCCGGACGAGCAGTACGAGCGCCCGCCCGGTTTCGAGCACTATCCGACGCTACCGACCTTCGATCAAGACGGCTTTCTGGTCACCGTACTGGCCGGCGAATTCATGGGGCATGCCTCGCCGGCACGCGTCTACACGCCGCTGCTCGGCCTCGACCTCGACGCGGCCGGCGGCGCCACGACCACGCTGCCGCTGCGCCGCGACTTCGAGTACGGCGCGATCGTACTGGTCGGCGAGGCCCGCCTGAACGGCGAGGCGCTGGTCCCAGGCGAATGCCTGTACTTCGGCTGTGGTCACGATACGCTGCAGGTCGAAACCGACGCTGCGACACGCATCCTCATCGTCGGCGGCGAGCCGTTCAAGTCCGAGCGCATCCTGTACTGGAATTTCGTCGGCCGCAACGGCGCCGACATCCGTGAAGCCACCGAAGAATGGAACACCGGCGACGCGCGTTTCGGCCAGGTTCATGGTTACGACGGTGAGCGGCTGACCGCGCCCGATGTACCGAAACTGAGGGGCGAATGATGGCGCGCGATATCGTCAATGCCCATCTTTCGGGCGAACCGTTCCGCGCGCTGCTGACCGACGGTCGCCACGACTGGTTCGGCGATGTCGGCCGCGAATCGGGCGGCATGGATGCCGGCCCCGATCCGCACGCGCAGCTGCTGGCGGCGCTGGGCACCTGCACCACGATCACGCTGAAGATGTATGCGACGCGCAAGGGCTGGCCGCTCGATGACGTGCGGGTCCGGCTCGCCTACGCCGCCGATCACAAGGATGGCGACGCCCGGATCGAACGGCAGGTCGAACTGGTCGGCGCGCTCGATGCCGAACAACGCGCCCGCTTGTTCGAGATCGCCAATGCCTGCCCGATCCACAAGCTGCTGACCGGCGAGATCGCGATCAGCACCACGCTCACGGAGTAACAGCATGACCATCCGACTGCTCGCCTTTTCCGCCAGCACCCGCATCGCCTCGTTCAACCGCAAGCTGATCGCCGTTGGCGCTCAGGCCGCGCGCGACGCCGGTGCCGAGGTCACGCTGATCGATCTGCTCGATTACGAATTGCCGCTGTACAACGGCGACCTCGAGGCCCGCGACGGCCTGCCCGACGCCGCCGCACGCCTGCAGCAACAGTTCGCCGTGCACCACGGCCTGCTGCTGGCGACGCCCGAATACAATGGCATGTTTCCGCCTCTCTTGAAAAACACGCTCGACTGGGTCAGTCGTGCCGACGCCAGCGGCCAGTCCGGCCTGCGCTTTCTGGAGGGCAAGGTCGCCGGCCTGCTGTCGGCGTCGCCCGGCGCGCTCGGTGGGCTGCGTTCGCTGATCGCCAGCCGGCAGTACCTGAGCAATCTCGGCTTTCTGGTCATCCCGCAGCAGCAGGCGGTCGGCGCCGCGAATCAGGCCTTCGATGAAGGCGGTGCTTTGATCGAGGCCCGTGCACAGGCCGGCGTCGAGAAGGTCGCGCACGCGCTGGTGCAGCTGGCGCGACAGACGCAGGCCTAGCCGGCAGCCCACCGTGTGAGTCAGGCCTGTTCGCCTGCGCCACGCCGGCCAGCGTTGGCAATGGCAATGGCAATGGCCGGTGATTGTCGACCGCTGGCCGGGTGAAGCCCAGCAGTCAGACCTTCACGCTCACCGAACCGGCCACCGCCTTCAAGGCCTCGCCGACCGGGCTGGCTTCGCTGCCACTGGCCAAGGCCGGCGCATGCTTGTCGCTGCGCTCGCTGCGTTGTTCGATCAACTGGCGCAGGCGTTCGTGCAGCATCGCCAACTGCGCTTGCAGCACCTGCTGGATCTGCTTCCGCTCCTTCTGCGGGATCGTGTCGTCGAGCCCCAACTGGCGGATCTGCGCCTGCGTCTCTTCGATCTTTTCCTTGACCCGTTCGATCTGCTGATTGATGTTGCCGCCACTGGCCACGGCAACGCCTCCGCTACCGAAATTCTGGATGGTCGTCATAACTACTCTCAATGTCGAAGACTCGTTCATGACATCGGCAAATTGCGGTAGTTCTTGAAGCCGCCTTGCCTCGCCAAATCCGCTTAAATCCGCTACAGTCGAAGGCAACAGAACAATCGTTCTAGCTTGATGGACCTCTCCCAACTCCAGCCCGGCCTGCGCACGCGTTTATTGAAGCTTGGCATCAGCCGCGCCTTCGACCTCGTGCTGCACCTGCCGATGCGCTACGAAGACGAAACCCAGCTCTACCCGATCGCCGAAGCGCCGATCGGCAGCGCCGCGCTGGTCGAAGGCGAAGTCACCGGCTGCGAAACCACGTTCCGGCCGAAGAAACAGCTCGTCGCCCGTGTCCGTGATGCCAGCGGCACCCTTGTCGTGCGGCTGATCCATTTCTACCCGAACCAGGCCAAGCAGCTCGCCGTCGGCAACAAGGTGCGGCTGTACGGCGAGATCCGCCACGGTTTCTGGGGCGACGAAATGGTCCACCCCAAGGTCAAGACGCTGTCGGACAGTGACGCGCTCAACGACAGCCTGACGCCGATCTACCCGACCACGGCGCACCTGTCGCAGGCGCAACTGGCCAAGCTGATCGCCAGGGCGCTGAAGGACGAGCCGCTGACCGACACGCTGCCGGCCGCAGTCCGCCACGACTTCGGCTTTCCCGATTTCGCCGAGTCGGTCCGTTTTCTGCATACCCCGCCGCCCGCCGTCGCCCGCGTGCAGCTGACCGAGCGCATCCACCCGACGTGGCGGCGTATCAAGTTCGACGAGTTGCTGGCGCAGCAGTTGAGCCTGCGCATGGCACGCGCGATCCGCCGCGAACGCACCGCGCCGGTGATCGCGCCGCCGGGCCGGCTGGCCGCGCAGCTCGTCGCCAGCCTGCCGTTCGGGCTGACCAAGGCGCAAAACCGCGTACTGCTCGACATCGCCAAAGACCTCGGCCAGCGCCATCCGATGCAACGGCTGCTGCAGGGCGACGTCGGCGCCGGCAAGACCATCGTCGCCGCGATCGCCGCCTGCCACGCGATCGAGGCCGGCTACCAGGTTGCCATGCTCGCACCGACCGAAATCCTCGCCGAGCAGCACTATGCCAAGTTCGTCCAGTGGCTCGAACCGCTCGGCATCAAGGTCGCCTGGCTGACCGGCAGCCTCAAGGCCAAGGCCAAGCGCAGCGCACTCGAGGACGCCGCGCTCGGCAGCGCACAGATGGTCGTCGGCACGCACGCGATCTTTCAGGGCACGGTTGAGTTCAAGAATCTGGGCCTTGCCATCGTCGACGAACAGCACCGCTTTGGCGTCGCGCAGCGACTGGCACTGCGCGAAAAAGGCGGCAGCCCGCACCAGTTGATGATGTCGGCGACACCGATCCCACGCACGCTGGCGATGAGCTTTTACGCCGACCTCGACGTCAGCGTCATCGACGAGTTACCGCCGGGGCGCACGCCGATCGTCACCAAGCTGGTGTCGGACGCGCGCCGCGACGAAATCATCGAGCGCATCGCCAGCAAGGTGGTCGAGGGCCGGCAGGTGTACTGGGTCTGCCCGCTGATCGAGGAATCCGACGCGCTGCAGCTGCAGACCGCCGTCGATACCCATGCGCAGCTGACCGAGGAACTTGAAGGCATCGCCGTCGGCCTCGTTCACGGCAAGATGAAGCCGGCCGAGAAGGCTGCAGTAATGGACGCGTTCAAGCGCAACGAAATCCAGGTGCTGGTCGCCACGACGGTGATCGAAGTCGGCGTCGACGTACCGAACGCCAGCCTGATGGTGATCGAACACGCCGAACGCATGGGGCTGGCACAGCTGCACCAGCTGCGCGGCCGCGTCGGCCGTGGCGCCCATGCCAGCCTGTGCATCCTGCTCTACACCGGCCCGCTCGGCGACACCGCCAAGGCGCGACTCAAGGTGATCTTTGAGTCCACCGACGGCTTTGAGATCGCCCGCCAGGACTTGCAGATCCGCGGCCCCGGCGAGCTGGCCGGCGTGCGTCAGTCCGGCGTGCCGATGCTGCGTTTTGCCGATCTGGAGAAAGACGCCGACCTGCTCGACGCCGCGCGCGACGTTGCCGAACAGATGCTCGCATCCGATCCGCAAGCGGCGATCCCGCACCTCGACCGCTGGTTACCGGGGCGCGAAGCCCTGCTGCGCGTCTGATGGCCGCCACCATGCTCAAACGCAATCTGTGGCGCATTGCCGGCATCGTCGCCCTGGCGCTCGGCGCGATCGGCGCGGTGCTGCCGCTGCTGCCGACGACGCCGTTCGTGCTGCTTGCCGCGTTCTGCTTCGCGCGGGGCGAGCCTGCGTGGCATGCATGGCTGCTGCGCCACAAGGTGTTCGGCCCGCTGATCGCCGAATGGGAAGCACGCGGCGCCGTCCCTCGCCGGGCCAAATGGATGGCAACCATCATGATGGCCGCTAGCTTCGGCATCAGCGCGCTGCTGATCCGCAACAACGCCGTCTGGTACGCCGGCATCTCGATGGGGTTGGTGCTGATCTGGTTGTGGCGACGGCCGGAATAGCGCCGAAAGCAACTACCTGTCGCATAGGCATGACGTTGGAGCGCAGCTAACCGGCTCCGACGATCTCGCATGCGCTAGCCTCGATCCTCTCCAGCAAAGAAAGCGTCCTGCGCTGTAGGCTTTCCAAACGGTCGTCGTCCAATCGACCTTCAACGATTGCCTCGATCCAGAAGCCCTCTTCTTTGAAGCGAATGGTCAGCCCGTCGATAACCACGGCGTAGCAATTGAAGTCCAGCTCCGTAATGGGTGCCTCGCCATCATCCTCCATTCGATACAGCATTTTGAGTGCGGCGAAGTCCGGTTCATCGTCGAATGTCCAGTCTCTCTCAAGCCCAAGATGGGCATGCTCGCTGTGCCACAACGCCTGACGTGCAGCCCATAGACGACTGCGCTTGCAGTCGACGCGGCGCATCACCCAACGCTGCCAGCGGTGCTCGGTCAAGCGGGACCATTTGCCAGTCAAGGTATCAAGCGACCACGAATCGATATTTTCGCTGCCGATCAAGTCATCGCCTACCCAGCACTTACCGCCACTGACGATGATGGATAGACCGTCATCGGCTAGCGTCGCTGTGTGTTTGTAGATCCAACCGGGTGGCTCGCCATGCGTCTCCATTGGATCAATTTGCATTGAATCAAGCAGGAGCTTATAGACGGGCGTAACACCTCCCACACGTCGCTCGGCGTAGCCAAGGCCACCGATGATGAAGACCGCGCCATCGACAAGCGTTGCGCTGTGGGAATCCGTGGGTGGAAAGACGCTCACGGGATAGCCGTGGATGGCGATGTGGCCGCTGGGTCCGACCACAGTTACGTCGTTGTAGATGTAAAAATCGGGATCGTAGTAATCCTCATGTTCACCGCCGATATGGACGACCCGACCATCAGGCAAACCCGTTTCGCTCTTGCCGAATCGCTGAAAGCACCACATTGGCCCGGCGCCCAAAGACGATGGCCCCGCATAAATTTCGTTGGCGTTGTAAGCGTCCCAACGGGTACGAACAAGCCAATGCCACAGCGGATTGTCGAGCGGCATGGGATTGCTACTTCCCTCACGTGGGGATCGCCAAGCGGCGAATTCTTCAGGGCTTAATGCGGGCGCTGGCTCATCCTTGCGCTGACGATCGGCGTACTCTTCGGCCTCCTCGCCGGCCAGCTCCTGGTCGAAATCATCATTGTTCACTGGTATTGCCACCTCTCGCATTTTTTGCCGGGGACATGCACGGTACGAAGCAAAATCAACGGTCTCATGAACCAGTCGATCAACAAAGCAGCGTTGCGCTGGCCACCGCCCCAAGGGCAACACCTTGGAAGACCCAGTGCGGCCTGCGCATCAGAATGATGCGGCAACACAATCGAGATCCGCGCGCCGTTGAGTCCCATCGCCAGCCCGGCGAACGCGCCGGTCGTCGTCGACATCTGAAAGCCGCGTGTGGTACCGACTCTGCGAGCGGCGACGCCACCAACCAGCAACGACACCGATAGCAAGTGTCGTACAGCAACACCGCCAGTGCGATCTTCGCCGGACCGCCGAGCAGCAATGGAAAGGCCAGTGATCTGCAGCCACAGCAGCTCCGCAGCTATTTGATCCTGGTGGGCGCTCGATTCGATTCGGCGAGCAGCCTTAGGCCGGGGCAAGCACGTGGTCGGAAAACGCGTTGCCAAAACGGTTCAGCGGGTCCAGCTTGTGCTTGAGTGCGACAAAGCGGCCCAGCTCAGGATAAAGCTGCTGCCAGCGATAACGCGTCACATCAAAGTACTTGCCCCAATGCGGCCGGCCGCCCAAGGCGCTTAGCGCCAGCTCGACCTGCTTGACATAGTCCATGCCTGCCTTGGAAATGCCGCCGTCCGTTGCGTAGTAAACGACAAAGCCGAAATAACAGACCGGACGATTGAGCGTCGGGCTCAACCAGGCCGACGAAGGGCCGGTGCAACGCAGGATGACCGGATAATGCGTCCGCTGCGGGCTGTCGCGATGAATCCGTTTCAGCGCCTCAATCGCATCGGCAAATTGGTCCAGATCCACGGCAATTTCAAAGTTGATCTGCGGCACCGGAATGCCTTTGCACCAGATGTCGGGAATGCTGCCCTGAACCGTATGCTCGTCCCGGAAGCGGGTCACCGTTTGGTAAGGCTTGCAATCGGCGTGATCCGGCCGGATATCCTGCCCCATCAGCGTCAAGCTGTTGTCGATGGTTTGGGAGAACACCCCGGCGGCCAAGGCATCAAGGCTTTCCGGCCGCCAATCCTGCACGGCATCGCTGTACCAGATCATTGCCTGTTGTTCGTCCGGAAACCACCAGCATTTGGCGTATTCGTGCTGATGGTTGATCTGGATGAACTGGTCAAACAGGACCTCATCGCTGGTCGATACCTTCGAACAGATATGCTCGGCATAGGGCACGGTCAGTAGCGTCATTTCCAACACAACGCCGAGGCAACCGATATTGAGCCTGACGCCATCGAATTCGTCATCCGACGCATCCAGCGTCATGACGCTGCCATCGGCCAGCATCAGCTTGATCGCCAAGATCGAATCGGAGATCGCACACTGCAGCAAGCCTTGGCCATGCGTGCCAGTCGCAACCGCACCGCCCAGGCTTTGTACGGCAATGACACCCGGCGCATGGGGCAACATTCTGCCCATCGCCTTGAGTTCGTCGTAAATGACGTGCAGTGATGTGCCCGACTTGTAGGTCACCGAATTGGCGTCGTAACGGACCATGCCGGCGTATTCGTCCATCAGCGCGGCGATATCGGACGATTGGGTCAGGTCCAGCAATCTGACACTGGAATAGCGCTTTCCCAATGGCCGAATACGGCCGCGCGACGCGCAGATGGCGCTGCGCAATACCTCTTCGTCAACGATGCGGATGGCTTGCTCGTGGTCGCAGATCGTTTCGGTATCCGACCAATTGGTCACATCGCGGTGTTTATCGGGTCGAACAGTCATTGAGTGCAGTTCCAGCCTAAGAGTCGGTGCCGTTATAACGTTCAAATGTTACGCACACAAGGCCGGCGGCGCCTATCAATGCGCATTCGCAGCCCGCTGGCGTCGACCTTATCCGCCGACGCAGCAGCTCGCCGCTAGCCTGGTCGGCAGCCCGTCAGTGCGGCCAGCACAGCAGGATGAGCGGCAACACGATCGAGGTCAGCACGCCGTTGAGTCCCATCGCCAGCCCGGCGAAGGCGCCGGTCGTCGTCGACAGCTGAAAACCGCGCGCGGTGCCGACGCCGTGGGCGGCGACGCCGAGCGCCAGCCCCTGCTCGATTTCGCCGCTGACCTTGAGCCAGCGCATCAGCGGCACGACGATGATGGCGCCGACGATGCCGGTGATGATGACAAGGTTGGCGGTCAGCGGCGCCAGACCACCGAGCTTGTCGGCCAGCGCCATTGCGATCGGCGTAGTCACCGATTTGGGCGCGAACGACACCTGTACCGGCCACGACAGCCCGAACAGCCTGCCCAGGGCCAGCGCCGAGACGATGCCGGTGATGCCGCCGACCAGCAGCGACACCGCCAGCGGCACCAGCAGCGATCGCACGCGTTTCAGGTTGTCGTACAGCGGCACCGCCAGCGCGACCGTCGCCGGGCCGAGCAGCAGATGGAAGAAACGCGCGCCGCTGAAGTATGCCGGGTACGGCACGCGGGCGATTGCGAGGATGGCGATGATCAGCGCGATCGCCACCAATACCGGATGCAGCAGCGGGTTGTGGCCGCTCTTGCGGTAGAGTTTTTCGGCCAGCAAATAGGCCAACCCGGTGACCAGCAGCCACAGCAGCGGCGCGGCCTTGAGCGAGGCGAAGGCGGCATCAAAGTTCATCGGCCTTCCCCTTGCGGCGCGCCAGCACGCGATTGCGCAACTTGCGGCGGTGGCGGTTCAGCATCGCCTTCATCGTCAACGCCGTCACCGCCATGGTGATCACCGACGAGAGCACCAGTACCGGCAGCATCGCCAGCCCCTGATCGCGCAGCACCGGGCCAAGCAGCATCAGCCCGACGCCGGCCGGGACGAACAACAGTCCCAGATAACCGAGCAGGCCATGCGCCACCTTCGCCAGCCGCGGATCGACTTCGCGGTGCCATACGCACCACACCGCCAGCAGCAGCATGCCGAGCACCGGGCCCGGCAGCGGCAGGTGCAGCAAGGTCGAAGCGGCCTCGCCGATCAGCTGGAACAGCACCAGCACGCAGAATCCGTACAGCACTCGCGAACCTCCATCGACGATTTTTTGTTCAGGTGCGACCTACACAACGACCCAGCATGCGCAATTCACAAAACCCAGCGTAGCGGTGCTGGCAAGGCGTGCGAAGCGCAGACAGTACAAGCGAGTACGGCAAGCGAGCACAACGCAGCCAGCAGGGTTTTGTGAACTTGCGCTAGAGGCTGACGAGTTCGACCTTGCCCAAACTACGACCGAGGAAACGCTCGCCGATGGTCTGGAATTTCACCGGCACATCGGTCACATAGCAACGATAGTCGGGCCGGCCGCGATGCGGGTTGGCCAGCCCCTGCTTGGCCAGCAACTCGGCGGCCTGATCGGCAATCGCCAAGGCCGAATCGACCAGCTGCATTCGGCTGCCGGTGACGTCGAGCAGCATCGGCTTGAGCAGCGGGTAGTGGGTACAGCCGAGCACCAGTGTATCGATGCTTTCGACGAACACCGGCCGCAGGTATTCCTGCGCGACCATGCGCGTCACCGGATGGTCGATCCAGCCCTCCTCGACCAGCGGCACGAACAGCGGGCAGGCTTGCGAGTAAACGCGATACTTCGGCTCGATCGTATGGATCGCGCGGGCATAGGCATTGGAGTTGATCGTCGTCGGCGTGCCGATGACGCCGATGCCGCCCGACTTCGTCCGCTTGGCCGCTTCGCACGCGCCGGCCTCGATCACGTCGAGCACCGGCACTGGCGATGCCTCGCGCACCTTGTCGGCGGCGACGGCGGCCATGGTGTTGCAGGCGATGATCAGCATCTTCACGTTCTGCTCGCGCAGAAAATCAGCGATCTGCTGAGTGAAGTGCTCGATGGTCGCGACCGATTTCACGCCATAGGGCACGCGGGCGGTGTCGCCGAAATAGATGATGTTCTCGAACGGCAGCCGGTCCATCAGCGCACGGACTACGGTCAGGCCGCCGACGCCGGAATCGAATACGCCGATGGCGTGCGATGGATGAGCGTTCTGCATGTCTTTCCCCGAAAGCGGGCATTCTACGCCGGCCGGAGATGCCTCGACAGCGCAACGCACCATGAAATGGGCTCTGAACCGGTTCACGCTCTTTCGACGTCAGTGCCGGCCCGGAAACGGGCCCTCAGCTGGCGCGGCGCGGAAAACGCTTGCGCAGCGTCTGGGCAAACTTCAGCGCATGAGCGTTGTCGCCGTGGACGCAGACCGAATCGGCGTCCAGCGGCAGCCAGGTGCCGCTTTGGGCATAGACGCCCCCGTTGCGCCACAGGCTTTCGACCTGGGCGATCGCGGCGATGTCGTCGAGCACGGCGCCGGCTTCGCTGCGCGGCGCCAGGTTGCCGTCGTCGAGATAGGCGCGATCGGCGAAGGCCTCGCGGATCACCGTCAGCCCGACCGCCTCGCCGGCCTTGACGAGCTCGCTGCCGGTCAGCGCCATCAGCGACAGCGACGGATCGATCTCGTAGACCGACTGCGCCAGCAGCGCCGCCAGTTGCGGATCGCGTGCCGCGTCGTTGTACAGCGCGCCGTGCGGCTTCACATACGACACCGATACACCGGCCTCGATGCACACGGCTTTCAGCGCCCACAGTTGGGCGGTCAGGCTGGCGACGAGCTTGGGGTCGGGCATCTGCAGCGAGACGCGACCGAAGTGCTCGCGATCCGGATAGCTCGGGTGCGCACCGATGCGCACGCCGTTGGCGCGCGCCAGCTGCACCGCCTCGCGCATCGAATCGACGCCGCCGGCATGGCCGCCGCAGGCGATATTGGCCGCATCGATCAGCGGCATCAGCGCCGCATCGTATTCGTAGCCTTCGCCGAGATCGGCGTTCAGTGCCAGGTGTTTCATCGTGCCTCCCACGCCAGCGCACGCGTCATGCGCGCCAGCCAGTCGCGTTGCGCCGCCGCAGCAGCCAGCGCCGCAGCGGTATCGACTTCGATCAAACGCAGCGTGTCGCCGGGTTTGAACTGCCCGGCGCGCCATACATCCGCGCGGATGACGACCAGGGGCCGCAGATAGCCGCCGGTCGTCTGTGCGTCGGCCAGCAGCACGATGGGCTCGCCCGACGGCGGCAGCTGCACGCAGCCGGGCATCACCGCGTGTGAATCGAGCGACGACGCCGACGCGAGCGCGACCGACGCGCCCGTCAGCCGCATGCCCATGCGGTTGCTGGCCAGCGCAACCTGCCAGGGCGTACCCAACAGCTGCCGTTGCGCATCGGCGTCGAGCAAGGACCAATCCGGCCCCGGCAGCACGCGCAAGTGTTCGCCGCGCTCGGCTTGCGCCACGGCGACGCCGGGTGCGCGCGGCGCGATCGCGCCGCACCTGACCACATCGCCGACGCGCAGCGCACGCCCCTGGAAACCACCGATGCCGGCGAGCAAACCGGTCGAGCGGCTGCCGAGTATCGGCGCCACATCGACGCCGCCAGCCAGCGCCAGATACGCACGCGCGCCACGCTCGGCAAAACCGAAGCGCAGCACGGCGCCCTTGTGCGCCGCATAACGATGCGCCGGGCTCAGCGCCACGCCGTCGAGCGTCACGGTCATCGTCGCACCAGTCCACGCAAACGTCGTCGCCACATCGAAGCGCAACACCAGCCCGCCAAGGGTCAGTTCCAGCGCGGCCGCCCCTTCGTCGTTACCGACAACGAGATTGGCCAGCCGCAACGACAGCGGATCGCAGGCACCACCGCGTGGCACGCCGAGCGCCGCGTAACCGTCACGGCCCAGATCCTGCACGCTCGTCTGCGGCCCGGACTTGAGAATGGTCAGCGTCATGCCGGCCTCGGCACAAACACCACCGTGTCACCCGGTGACAACAGGCCCGGCGTTTCGCGATACGGATCGAACAGCGCCACGTCGGTCTGGCCGATCAACTGCCAGCCCCCCGGCGACGCCAGCGGATAGACCGCCGTCTGTGCGCCGCCGATCGCAACCGAACCGGCCGGGACCCACAATCGTGGCGACGCGTGTCGCGGGCAGGCGATCGTTGGATCAAGCCCGCCGAGGTAGGCAAAGCCCGGCAGGAAGCCGAGGCAGTAGACGATGTATTCAGCTCCGGCATGACGTTCGATGACCTCGTCGGTAGTCAATCCCGCCTGTTCGGCGACGGCGGCCAGGTCCGGCCCGGCATCACCGCCATAGACGACCGGAATCTCGACGCGCTTGCCCGCTTCGGTCTCGATGCCATCGCTGTCCTGCCACGCCACCTCGATCGCTTTTTCAATCCGCGCCGTTGCCAGCGCCAGCGGATCGAAAAAACCGGTCAGATTGCCCATGCCGAGCACCCATTCGACCTGCGGCTCGCGGCTACGCAGGGCATGCCACGCCGCCCACAGCCGACGCTGCGTCGCCAGACCGACGTCGACGCTGAGCACCAGCGCGGCTTCGCCGAAGGGCTGGATCATCACGGACGGGGATGCGGGCGGGAATGATTCGGGCATGAGGAATGGCATCGCTTTCGATGCCTCCATCATGGCTTATTTTGCAGTGCAGCGTGACGCGCCAGCGCCCAGCCGACATGTTCCCGCACGATGTCGTCATCGTCGCTGGCGCGCGCCGCCAGCGCGGCGAGCACCGCCGGCGTCGACGGCGCGTTGCCAAGCCCGACCGCCAGATTGCGCAACCAGCGCGCATAGCCGATCCGGTAGATCGGGCTGCCGGCGAGCTTTTCCTTGAACTCGTTTTCGGACCACGCAAACAGTTCGACCAGCGTCACGTCGTCGAGACCATGACGCACATGGAAGTCGGATTCGGCGGTATCGACGGCGAAGCGGTTCCACGGGCAGCACAGCTGGCAATCGTCGCAACCGTAGACGCGGTTGCCGATCATGGGACGGAATTCCTCCGGAATCGCACCGTGCAACTCGATCGTCAGATAGGAAATGCAGCGGCGCGCATCGACCGTATACGGCGCGACGATGGCCTGCGTCGGACAGGCAACGAGACACTTGGTACAGCGGCCGCAGTGCTCGTTTTCCTCGGGCGGATCGAGCGGCAGCTCAAGGTCGGTGAACAGTTCGCCAAGGAAGAAGTACGAGCCGTAGTCGCGGTTGATCAGCAAGGTGTGCTTGCCGCGCCAGCCGAGGCCCGCCTGCGTCGCCAGTTCGACCTCAAGCACCGGCGCCGAGTCGACGAACACCCGGTGGCCGAACGGTCCGATCGCGCCGGCAATCTGGTCGGCGAGCTTCTGCAGCTTGTTGCGCAAGACCTTGTGATAATCGCGACCGAGCGCGTAGCGCGAGATATGCGCCTTTTCACCGTCATTCAGCACGGCTTCGCTCGAGGACACACCGGGCGGGCGGTAAGGCAGGAAGACGCTGACCACGGTTTTAGTACCGGGGACGAGTTCGGCAGGCCGGGCGCGCTTCATGCCGTGGCGTGCCATATAATCCATCTCGCCGTGAAAACCGCCCTCCAGCCACGCGGCGAGGCCCGCTTCGGCGTGCGAGAGATCGGTGCCGGTGATCGCCATCTTGGCAAAGCCGAGCGCCTGCCCCCACGCCTTGATCGAAGTGGCCAGCTCCCGAACGTCGAGACCCTTGTCGAGATCCATATGCATAACGTCCATGATACCGCCTTCACGCTCTTTCTCGCCGACGAGGCCGAGACGCTCGCGATCGGTAGGCGGCTGGCCGCGGCACTGCATTCGGGCCTGGTGATCTTCCTCGAAGGCGACCTTGGCGCCGGCAAAACCACGCTGACGCGCGGCATCCTGCGCGGGCTCGGTTTCGCCGGTCGAGTGAAAAGTCCGACCTACACACTGGTTGAACCTTATATAGTTTCGAACTTATACTTGTATCACTTTGATTTATATCGCTTTAGCGACCCATCTGAGTGGGAGGACGCCGGCTTCCGCGATTATTTCAATCGCGACAGCGTCTGCCTGATCGAATGGGCCGACAAGGCCGAAGGCCTGTTACCGGCGCCGGACTGGCTGATCCGGCTGGCCCCGGAGGCCGATGGCCGCCGCCTGAACCTGACCGCACTGACGACAAACGGAACGCAATGCCTGGCCCGACTCACCCGCTGATCCCCGACGCCCACCGCCGCACCGTCTTGCGCGCGGCGGTCACCACCTTGCTGCTGTCGGTCATCCCGAAAGGCTTTGCCGCGACCGATTCGCGCGTCGTCGCCGTGCGCGTCTGGCCGGCGCAGGCGTATACGCGGATCACGATCGAATCGACGGCGCCGCTGTCGTTCAACCAGTTTTCGCTGAAGAACCCCGAGCGCCTCGTGGTTGATCTTGAGGGTATCGACCTGAACGGCGAGCTGCAGACGCTGGCCGGCAAGGTCAACGGTGACGACCCGTACATCCAGCAGTTGCGCGCCGCGCGCAACAAACCCGGTACGGTGCGGCTGGTGCTGGACCTGAAGACCGAGGTCAAGCCGCAGGTGTTCACGCTGGCACCGGTCGGCGAATACCAGCACCGGCTGGTGATCGACCTGTATCCGGCGGTGCAGAACGATCCGCTGCTCGCCTTTCTCGACGATCAGACCACGCCGCCGGCACCGGCCGCCAAACAGCCCGAGTCGGTCAAACCGGCCGAACCTGCGTCGAAGACGACCAACGTCGACCGCAAGGACCTGAAGATCGACCGGCTGATCACCGTCGTGCTCGATCCGGGCCACGGCGGCGAAGACCCGGGCGCGATCGGCCCGCAGGGCAATCACGAAAAAACCGTCGTGCTTTCGATCGCCAAGCGGGTCAAGGCGCTGCTTGAGGCCGAACCGAATATGCGCGTGGTGATGACGCGCGACGACGACTTCTTCGTGCCGCTCGGCGTGCGGGTGAAAAAAGCCCGCGCCGTCCAGGCCGACCTGTTCATGTCGATCCACGCCGACGCCTTCATCAAGCCCGACGCCAACGGCTCGTCGGTCTTCGTGCTGTCCGACCGTGGCGCGTCGAGCACTGCCGCCAAATGGCTGGCACAGACGCAGAACGACGCCGACCTGATCGGCGGCGTCAAGATCGCCAACGTCAAGGACGTCCATCTGGCCAAGACGCTGATGGACCTGACCCAGACCGCGACACTGAACGACAGCATGAAGTTCGGCAATGCCATGCTCGCCCAGCTCAAGCAGATCAACCGGCTGCACAAGAGCAGTGTCGAGCACGCCGGCTTCGCCGTGCTCAAGGCGCCGGACATTCCGTCGATCCTGATCGAGACGGCGTTCATCTCGAACCCGGCCGAAGAGCAGAAACTGATCGACGACGGCTATCAACAGAAAATGGCACAAAGCATCGTCAACGGCATCAAGGCGTATTTCGCCAAAAACCCACCGCTGACGCGCACCAAGCTGGCGCAGGGGTAATAGCCGCAATTCGGGCGATGCGCTTTTCGTCGTAGAATCGCCCACCGTCGCCCAACCAGGAACCCCCGCATGTCCGTCATTCCCGCCAAACTGTTCGACGAGATCGAAGCGCTGTCCAGCGCCGGCGATACGCTGTACGAAGCCGGCGACTACAAGGCGGCCATTGCCAAGTACAAGGCGGGCTACGCGCTGGTACCGGCGCCGAAGGAAGAGTGGGAAATCGGCACCAGCCTGTTGATCGCGATCGGCGACACCCAGTTCGCCGACGACGATTTCGCCAAGGCGGTCGAGACGCTCACCGCCGCCTCGTTCACGCCGGCCGGCATGGGCAACCCCTTTGTCCATCTGCGTCTGGGCCAGGCCCTGTTCGAAACCGGCGAACTTGATCTCGCCGCCGAATCGCTGCAGCGTATCCGTGGCCACGGCGACGACAGCATCTTCGACGACGAAGACCCGAAATACCTCGCCTTCCTGCAGTCACGCACGCCGACCTGACCCCTCCGGAGCTTCACCGATGTCCCTCCTTCGCACGCCGCTGGCCGGCCTTGCCCTGCTGCTCGCCTCGACCGGCGCCCAGGCGCTCGATCTGCCGGCCATGCGCCTGCCCAACCTCGCTGGCCTGGGGGTCGGCGTGACCACCGAATGCTCGGGTTGCAAGGACACGATGGTCGGCGTCGTGCCGGGCGTCCGCTACGTGACCGAATCCGGCCGGCTGTTCGAATGGTATGGCCCGTATGCGCAGTACAACTTCGGCGGTCTGACCGGCTTCCAGTGGGGGCCGGCGGTCAATCTCAAGCTCGGTCGTAGCGATGTCAGCGACGACGTCATCAACAAACTGCACGACATCGACACCACGCTCGAATTCGGCGGTTTCGTCGGCTACGAGTACGACAGCGTCGAAGGCGCCATTCCTTACCGCTTTCGCGTCAACGCCAATATGATGACCAATGCCGGCCAAGTCTACGACGGCGCACGCTTCAATCTCGGCGCGACGCTGTGGATTCCGATGTCGGAGCGTTTTTTCATCGGCAGCGGCATCGGCGCCACCTGGGCCAGCCAGAGCTACGTCAATACCTATTACGGCGTGACCGATGCCGATGCCGCGGCATCCGGACTGGCACCCTTCCACGCCGACGGCGGCAATCAGCAAATCCTCGGCTGGATCGGCGCGGTCGGGCAGATTTCCGGGCACTGGTGGGGTGGCGCTGGCGTATTCATGCAGCGGTTGATGGGCGACGCCGCCGAAAGCCCGTTCGTACAGGAGCGCGGCGACCGCAACCAGCTGACCTATGGCGCCGGCCTCGGCTACGTCTGGTAGACGCCGCCACCAGTATTGAGCGTCAGCGCACCGGGCGGAGCCGAATGGCCCGCCCATTCCCGCGGGATCCAGCGTCAAGGCCCGCGGCGAGCAGACAAAGAAAAACCCCGGCCATCGCTGACCGGGGTTTTTCGTATTTGGCTCCCCGACCTGGGCTCGAACCAGGGACACACGGATTAACAGTCCGTTGCTCTACCGACTGAGCTATCAGGGAATAGAAAATCCCGGCCTGAGGACCGGGACTTCGGTATTGGTTTGGCTCCCCGACCTGGGCTCGAACCAGGGACACACGGATTAACAGTCCGTTGCTCTACCAACTGAGCTATCGGGGAACCGAAGAGATGCGTATAATAGGAACGGACTCGCCCGTTGTCAATACATTCCAACAATAAATCCAGACGAGATCATGCAAAATACACGGAAGCTGCTGATTTTTATCGCTTTAATTCTGATCCTGATCGGTTTGCTTCCGCTCGTGATCCCCGACTCCCTCTACCGAGACCAACTCGTCAGTGCACTGGAAAAGCGCCTTCACGGGCCGGTGCAGATCGGCAGTAGTGGTATCGAATACGCACCCCGCCCCGCCTTGGTCATACGCGACGTCGTCTTCAAGCAAGACTCGCACACCGCCAAGATCGACAAGCTCAGCGTGCCGATCTCCCTCCACAACCTGTTGAACTGGGGCCGTGAAATCCGCGGCATCGTCGTCGAGAATGGCCAGTTCAGCCCGCGTTTCGCGATGCAGCTGCCTGAAAAACTGCGCCCGGAGGCCGGCCAGCCGCGACTGGCGCAGATCGACCTCAAGCAATCGAGCGTCCTGCTCGGCAGCGGCGTCCTCGGCCCGATCGATGCAACGCTGCGCTTTGCCAGCGACGGCCAGTTGGCCGAGCTGCAGGCTGGCGATGAAGGCAGCCACCTCGATTTCCACGTCCAGCCCAAGGGCAGCCAGTTTGCCGTGACGCTGACCGCCAACGGCTACACACTGCCATTTGGTCACCCGGTGCATTTCGACCGACTGTTGCTCAAGGGGCTCGCCGGCCCGGACGGCATCGACATCGAAGACATCCGCGGCGACCTGTATGGCGGCATCGTCACCGGCCGCGCCCAGCTGGGCTGGCAGGACAATGCCTGGACGCTAGCCGGCACCTTGCGCACCAACGGCATCCAGGCCGAACCGTTCAGCCAGGTTTTCAGCGAAGTCACCCATGTTTCGGGGCGCCTTGCCGGTGAATCGACCTTTGTCTACAAGGCCGACGATTACCACAAGCTCTTCGATCGTCCCGGCATCGACGCGCAATTTCGCGTCAGCGACGGCATGCTGCACAACTTCGACCTGATCACGCCACTCAAAGCGGTCCAGCCGGCGACCTACGCCCGCGGTGGCCAGACGCGCTTCGAAACCTTCACCGGCCGCCTTGCCGTCCGCGGCGATACGGTGCAGATCCTCGACGCGAATCTGGTCGGCGGCAAATTCAACGCCCATGGCCAGCTGACGATCCAGCCTGACCTGAAACTCAACGGCGCAATCATGGCACGCCTGTCGGGTGGCACCATCCAGGTCGCCAACCGGATCAGCGCCGGTGGCGTATTGAAGGCGCCCTCACTCTCGACGGCCACGGCAAACCGCCCGCAGCCACAAGCGGTCAATCTGACCGAAACGCCTGCACCCGCCCCGGCGCCGGAAGGCGCAACCCAGTAAGCACCGCGCACCTCAGACCCTTACGCAGCCCAAACGGGGGGCGAATGCTGGATATCCCGGCGTTCGCCCCCATTTCGTCCCGAAGCGATCTCGCATTCTCGACTCGACGGAGTCCCTCTATGTCCTGGAACGAAACACTCGAATCCCGCGGCGCACGACGCAACGACGCCGGCATCATCACCGATTTCGGCCATGCCGCCGACGAACTTGCGGCGCTGGCGTCGCACACCGTCGTCTCGCCGCTGAACCAGTACGGCCTGATCCGGTTCAGCGGCGAGGAAACCGCCACCTTCCTCAACGGCCAGCTCTCGAGCGACGTGCGTACGCTGGCGCTCGATGCCGCGCAGTACTCGAGCTACTCGACGCCGAAAGGCCGGATGCTGGCGAGCTTTCTCGTCTTCCGCGCCGGCGACGATTACTACCTGCAGATCGCATCCGAGTTGCAAACCGCGATCCAGAAACGTCTTGGCATGTTCATCCTGCGCACCAAGACCAAGCCCAGTGACGCCGGCGCCGAATGCATCCTGCTCGGCGTCGCCGGCCCGGACGCGGCCGCCAAGGTTGCGGCGGTCACCGGCGCGGCAGCACCGGCTGCAATGGCGGTCGTCCACACCGAACGCGCCACGGTGATCGGCCTTGCCGACGGTCGTTTCGAACTCGTCATTCCGGCAGAGTCCGCCGAGTCGGTCTGGCTGGCGCTGCTCGACGCCGGCGCCAAGCCGGTCGGCGAACCGGTATGGCGACTGACCGAAATCCGTGCCGGTGCACCGTGGATCACCGCGGCGACACAGGAGGCTTTCGTTGCGCAGATGGCCAATATGGAGCTGATCGGCGCGGTGAGTTTCACCAAGGGTTGCTACCCGGGCCAGGAAATCGTCGCCCGGACCCAGTATCTCGGCAAACTGAAGCGGCGGATGTTCCGCATGCACGTCGCCACAGCGGCGCAAGCCGGCGACGATGTATTCAGCACGGAAATGAATGGCCAAGCCTCGGGCAAGATCATGCTCGCTGCGCCGGCGCCGCAAGGCGGATTCGAAGCCCTCGTCGTCGCACAGATCGCCTCGCTCGAACACGGCCTGCACCTCGGCAGCGTCGACGGCCCGGCGCTGTCCCGGCTCGATCTGCCCTACGCACTGGACTGACTCGCAACGCACCGTCCATGCCGCCCGCGCCGCCAGTCGCGGGCGGTTTCGTTTATAATCGCGCGACTCAATTTAGAACGATATCGAAGGGGACCACGAATGGGCTTTCTCGCCGGCAAAAAAATCCTGATCACCGGGCTGTTGTCCGACCGCTCGATTGCCTATGGCATCGCCCAGGCGTGCAAGCGCGAAGGCGCCGAGCTGGCGTTCACCTATGTGTCCGAAGACCTGAAACAGCGCGTCGTCGACCTCGCCAAGCATTTCGACTCAGACCTCGTCCTGCCCTGTGACGTCGCCAGCGACGAACAGATTACCGCCGTATTCGCCGACCTCGGCCAGCGCTGGGGTGGCCTCGACGGCCTGGTCCACTCGATCGGCTTCGCGCCGCGCGACGCGCTCAAGGGCGATTACCTCGACGCGGTAACGCGCGAGAATTTCCGCATTGCCCACGACATCAGCTCGTACAGCTTCGCCGCACTGGCCAAGGCCGCCCGGCCGATGCTGAACCAGGGCGCCAGCCTGATCACGCTGTCCTACCTCGGCGCCGAACGGGCGATCCCGAACTACAACGTGATGGGCCTTGCCAAGGCTTCGCTCGAAGCCAATGTCCGCTACATCGCCGCAGCCGTCGGCCCGGAAAAGGGTGTGCGCTGCAACGGCATTTCGGCCGGTCCGATCAAGACGCTGGCCGCGTCGGGCATTGCCAACTTCGGCAAGCTGCTGAAGGCCGCCGCCGACGCGACGCCGCTGAAGCGCAACATCACCCAGGAAGAAGTCGGCAACGTCGCGGCCTTCCTGCTGTCGCCGCTGTCGTCGGGCATGACCGGTGAAGTCATCCACGTCGACGCCGGTTTCAGCATCGGCGCCGGCGCATTGGGCGACAAGGCGGAGTAATCCACCTCGCCCACCACGAAATGCCCGGCCTCTGCCGGGCATTTTGCTTTTGAGCCCGGCGACGCGCCGGTGCACAATGATGCATCCCTTATTCGGAGCACGCCGATGTGCCAGCTTCTGGGCATGAACTGCAACGTGCCGACCGATATCGTGTTCTCGTTCGAGGGCTTCCACCGCCGCGGCGGGCTGACCGACCACCACGCCGACGGCTGGGGCATCGCTTTTTTCGAGGACCGCGGCTGCCGGCTCTTCCTCGATTACCTGCCGTCGATCAGCTCGCCGATCGCCGAACTGGTTCGCGCCTACCCGATCAAGAGCCGCAACGTCATCGCCCACATCCGCAAGGCGACGCAGGGCACCGTCAACCTCGCCAACACCCACCCGTTCCGCCGCGAGCTGTGGGGGCAATACTGGATTTTTGCGCACAACGGCAACCTGGACAGCCTGCCGTCGCTGCAGGGCAGCCGCTTTCAACCCGTCGGCGATACCGACAGCGAACAGGCATTCTGCTGGCTGCTCGACGCACTGGCGCAACGCTTCGCCACCGCACCGTCCCGCGACGAACTGCATGCGGCGCTGCAGCCGCTGGCGGCCGAACTGGCCGGCCGCGGCAGCTTCAATTTCCTGTTGTCGAACGGCGACGTGCTGTTTGCGCGCTGCGCGACCGATCTGCATTACATCATCCGGCGCGCCCCGTTCTCGACCGCCCACCTTGCCGATGCCGACGTCAGCGTCGACTTTTCGTCGGTGACGACACCGCATGACCGGGTCGCGGTGATTGCGACGCAACCGCTGACCGACAACGAGGTCTGGACCCGGATGGAAAGCGGCCAGCTCTTGATGTTCGTCGACGGCGAACCCGTCGCCTAACGCCGACTAGCCGGCGTTGCGCGACTGCAGCCGCAGCAGCGCATAGAACGGCTCGCCGAAGGTTTCACCGCCCGGATCGAGCTGGCGCAACTGGTGCGCCAGCTTGTCGGGGGTCGACATGCCGGCGGCGAAGCGATCGCGGACCTTCTTCAGCGTCTGTGCCTGTGCGACCAGTTCCTCGCGCCGCTGCTCGATCCGCCTGCGCTGGCGCCGGTGCGCGCCGACCGACAGGTTGAGCCAGAGGATCAACGGCAAGGCCACCAGCCAGTGCTCGCCGAACAGCGCAACGATGGCCGCAAGAATCAGCGCCAGATACCAGAGCTGATCGGCCATTTCCAGCTGCGGAAACCAGACCGACAAGCTGGGCCAGCGATGCTTGAACGTACCGGCGACGAAGGTGTCGTCGCCGGCTTCGCGCTTCTTGCGCACCAGCACCGCGTCGAGCGCCAGCGTTGCATACCACTGGCTGACAATCTTGCAGTGCAGCCACGGCGTCGTCAGGTACTGGTCGAGCTGGGCACGGAAGGCATCGCGAAACGCCTCGCTACCGATCGGCGGCACCGCATCACTAAACGGCTGCGCCGCAGCACGCTGCACCAGCAAGGGCCAGCCGGCGATCTCGGCAATCTGGCGCCGCCGCTCGGCCAGCACCGCCGGGGCGATCGTCAGTTGCGGATGGTCGAGGCGCAGGTAATGCCCCAGCAAGGCTTCAAGATCGCCAAAGTCCGGGGTTTCGCCAGGGCTCGCCAGCAGCGCCGCGCGCAGCCGGCCGACCTCGGCGCGCACCGCATCGCCGATCGGGGTTGCTTCGGGCACCCACGGCAGCCGCACCAGCGCTTCGGCCTTGAACAGGCTCTCGTCGTAATGACGCACGAAAGCCGCATGAAAACGCGCCCGCTCGTCATCGTCGCGCTGCTTGTCGCCCGACACCAATGGCGGCGTCGGCGGCTGGCGCTTCAGGTCGACAAGGATGCGGTTGACCTGCGACTCAAGCTCCGGCGCGATGCCGGCTTGCGCAAAGACCGGCTCCAGCTCGCGCCGGCGCGAACGCCAGTCGTCCAGCGCCTGCCAGATAGTCCAATCCGTCATTGTGCGTACAACAGGTTCAAACGATGCGGCATGCGGTCTCGAACGACAGGCGTGGATTGCGCGGATGCAGCTTCTCGCGCTGGCCGTAGCCGAGATTGATCAGGAAGTTCGATCGCCAGCTCGTGCCCGCAAAGAAGGCCGCGTCAACCACCGCATTGTCAAAGCCCGACATCGGCCCGCAATCGAGGCCCAGCGCACGCGCCGCCAGCATCAGATAAGCGCCCTGCAGGCTGCCGTTGCGCAGGCAGGTGGTCTGGATCGCTGCGTCGTTGCCGGCAAACCAGCTGCGGGCGTCGGTATGCGGGAACAGCGTCGGCAGCTCGTCGTAGAAGCTCAGGTCGTGGGCGACGATCACCGTCAGCGGTGCCGCCAGCGTCTTGTCGCGATTGCCTTCGGACAGCGCCGGCGCGAGCTTGGCCTTGGCCTCGGGCGAGCGCACGAACACGAAGCGTGCCGGTGAGCTGTTGGCCGACGTCGGACCGAACTTCAGCAGGTCGTACAGCGCATGGATCGTGGCGTCCTCGACGGCGCGATCGTCAAAATAACTGAAGGTGCGCGCCTCACGGAACAACTGGTCGAGCGCGGCGGTACTCAGTGTCTGGGACATGGTCATTCCTTGCGTTTGAGACGGGCTTCGATCGCGTCGCACAGTTTTTCGAGGATCGTGACGCGGGCATGGTACTTGTTGTTGGCACCGATCAGATGCCACGGCGCATGCGCCGAGCTGGTGCGGTCGATCATGTCGCTGGCGGCGACGATGTAATCGTCCCACTTGTCGCGGTTGCGCCAGTCTTCGTCGGTGATCTTGAAGCGCTTCCATTCGATCGCTTCGCGCTCCTTGAAACGGCGCAGCTGTTCGTCCGGATCGATGGCCAGCCAGAATTTGACCACGACGGTATTGGCCGCGTCGAGCTGCGCCTCGAAGTCGTTGATCTCGCTGTAGGCCCGCATCCAGTCGAACTGGCTGGCAAAGCCCTCGACCCGCTCGACCAGCACCCGGCCATACCAAGAGCGGTCGAAGATCCGCACCTGGCCATGCGGCGGCACATGGCGCCAGAAGCGCCACAGATACGGTTGCGCGCGCTCCTCCTCGGTCGGCGCAGCGATCGGCACGATGCCGTACTGGCGCACGTCGAGCGCCGCGGTAATCCGCCGGATCGCCCCGCCCTTGCCTGCCGCGTCCATGCCCTCGAAGACGGCAACGACGCCCATTTTCTTGAAGCCACGCTTGCGGGTCAGCTGGTTCAGCCGGCCTTGCGCTTCGGCGAGCCGTTTTTCGTAGTCCTTCTTGTCGAGCGCATGCTTGAGTTCGAGCTTGTCGAGCAATCGCACCCCGTCGACCGACGGCAGGAGCGGTGCGGCTTCGCCATAGGGCTGGAATTGCTTGTCGAAGCGCGCGTTCAGCGCATCGAGCAGCTGCTGGCCGACCGAAATCGAGCGGTAGTTGGCATCACCCGCCTCGACGACCCGCCACGGCGCAAACGCCAGATTCGTTCCCTGCAGCATCGGCTGGCAGGCGCCGATGATCTCGTCGTAGTTCTTCAGGAACCAGCGGTCCTCGTCGCCGACGCGCCACGCGGTCAGCGGATCGGACTCGAGCCGGTTCAGGCGTTTCTTCAAATCGGCCTTGGGCAGATGCAGCCAGAACTTCATCAGCAGCACGCCCTCGGAGGCGAGCATGCGCTCGAAGCGGGTGATCTGTTCGATTTCGCGCTGGAAATCGGCCTTGCTGCCGCTGCGCAATGCCTCCCACACCGGGCCAAGGTACCAGCCGCCGAAGAAGATCGCCGCCTTGCCCTTGGGGGGCAATGCCCGCCAGTAACGCCACAGCGGTGGCCGCTCGGCCTCCTCCGCGGTCGGCACGTCGAAAGCGTGGTTCTCGATGTGCCGCGGGTCCATCCATTCGTTGAGCAGGCTGGCCATCTCGCCACGCCCGCCGGTCGGCACGCCGGCAAGCAGGATCACCACCGGGAATTCGCCCTGCTGCTTCAGGCGGAACTGCGCGGCCAGCAAAGCCTCGCGCAATATCGCCTCACGTTCGCGATAGTCGTCCTTGCCGATCTTGTGCCCTAACTTTGCCGATTCGAACATGTACTACCCCCGGTTGCGTCGAAACGCCATTATCGGGCCGAAGCAGGGTGGCGGGGCAAGTCCGTTTCATGTTTGCGACAACAAAAAAAGGAAGCGCACGCGCTTCCCTTTGGCCTGCTTCGGGGCAGGATCAGACCGAGAACGACGATCCGCAGCCGCAGGTCGACTGGGCATTCGGGTTCTTGATCGTGAACTGCGAGCCTTCGAGGCTGTCGACATAGTCGATTTCGGCACCGACCAGGTATTGGTAACTCATCGGATCGACGAGCAGGGTCACGCCGGCCTTGTTCACTTCGGTATCGTCGTCGTTGACGATCTCGTCGAAGGTAAAGCCGTACTGGAAGCCGGAACAGCCGCCGCCGGTCACGAAAACGCGCAGCTTGAGGTCGGGATTCCCTTCCTCGGCGATCAGCTCGGCCACCTTGCTCGCAGCGGCGTCGGTGAACAGGAACGGGCTGGGCATTTCGGTAGTTGCGGTGGTCATCGCATACTCCACATTTAATAGTTGACTAAACAACTAGGATTATCGCGCCGAGGCTACCAGCGGGTCAATCGACACCGTCCGCCACTTCTGCCGGTGTCACCATCCGCGCGCCTTCGAGCGGGATCAGCCGCCCTTCGATGACCGCCCCCGGATGCATTTCCAGCGTCTTGTAGGTCAGGTCGCCATGCACGCGTGCCTTGGGCTGCAGTTCGACGTAGTGGCTGACTTCGATCGGCCCGGCAATTTCACCATTGAGGATCAGATGAGTGGCGCGCACACCACCATCGATCCGCGCCTTTTCCGACACCACCAGCGTGCCGTGCTGCGCGTCGACCGCGACAACGTTGCCGGTCACGATGCCATCGACGCGCAGGCCGCCGGAAAAGCGCAGCTCCCCGTCAAACTGGGTCCCATGGCCGATCAGGCTGTCGATCCGCTGGCTGCCTTTTTTCTTCTTGAACATCACCCCTCCTGATTATTGCAGCTCGCGAGCGGCTGCTTGTCTTTGTCGGCGACGAGTCGGAGCTCGATGCGCTCGACCTTGGCGGCGGCCGGCAAGGCCAACTCGCCTTCGGTGCTGCCATAGTGGCGGAACGCCAGCGGCGCGGGCGCCAGATCGACCCGGCGCCGCGCGTTTCCTTCGCGCAGCACCGCACTGGGCAGCAACTGCCCGGCAAAGGCAGTGTCACGGCCCGCGCCTTGCGTTGCGAGCGCGCGCCAGCGCCAGCGCCCGTCGCCGCGGGGCTCGAAATCGCAGCGCACCAGCTCGGCCGGGCGATTGCGATCGTTCCGGGTCAATAGCGTATCGAAGAACGCCAGTCGCTGCTGCTGTGCCGCCAGCTGTTGTTGCATGCCTGCCAGCTCGGCCGCCAGCCCCTTGCGCGCGGCCTCGCTGACTTCGAGCTGCTGCTGCACTTCGGACGCGGAAGCAGCCAGCGCCGCCCGCTGCGTGCGCCCGGCTTCAAGCGCGGCCAGTTTTTGCGCGGCCTGCCCTTGTGCCAGCTCGCGCCCCTGGCGCTCACCCAGCCAGCCACCGACGACGAAAGCCGCGGCCAGCAGGCCGAGCCCGAGCACCGCACGCCAGATCCTGCCACGCCAGCCAAGCGCCGGACGCAAGGTCAGCGGCGTCGCGGTCAAGCGGGCGCGCCGCAAGCGATACAGGCGCTTGAGCGGCATTTACGGCAGCAGCGGAACGACGTCGAGACCCTGCGTTTCCGGCAGGCCGAACATCAGATTCATCACTTGCACGGCCTGGCCCGAAGCGCCCTTGACGAGGTTGTCCTCGACAACGAGGATCACCAGCAGATCACCGTTGCCGGGGCGGTGCACGGCAATGCGCGCGATGTTCGAGCCGCGTACCGAACGCGTTTCCGGGCACGAACCGGCCGGCAGCACGTCGACGAAGGGCTCGCCGGCAAAGCGGTCTTCGAACAGCTTCTGGAAATCGGTATCGCGGCCTTCGGGCTTGATGCGTGCGTAGATCGTCGAATGAATGCCGCGGATCATCGGCGTCAAATGCGGCACGAAGGTCAGGCTGACCGGCGCGCCGTGGATCGCGCTCAAACCCTGGTTGATTTCAGGCGAATGGCGATGACCCTTGACGCCGTAGGCCTTGAAATTGTCGCTCGACTCGGCGAACAGCGTGCCGACCTCGGCCTTGCGACCGGCACCCGACACGCCCGACTTGCAGTCGGCGATCAGCGTATCGGTTTCGATCAGCTGCTGGCCGTTTTCGAGCAGCGGCAGCAGGCCGAGCTGCACCGACGTCGGGTAGCAGCCGGCCATGCCGATCAGTCTTGCGGCCTTGATCGCATCGCGGTTCACTTCGGCCAGACCGTACACCGCTTCGTCGAGCAGATCGGTACAGCTGTGCTCCATCGCGTACCACTTCTGGAACTCGGCCGGGTCCTTGAGGCGGAAATCAGCGGCCAGATCGATCACCTTGACGCCGGCATCGAGCAGTTCGCGCGCCTGCGCCATGGCGACGCCATGCGGCGTGGCGAAGAACACGACGTCGCAGCCCTTGAGGTTGGCGTCTTCCGGCGTCGAGAACGCCACGTCGACGCGGCCACGCAGGCTCGGAAACATTTCGGCGACTTTCATGCCTGCTTCCTTGCGCGACGTCACCGCTTCGATACGTGCGCCGGCGTGCCCGGCAAGCAAACGCAGCAACTCGACCCCGGTGTAGCCCGTACCGCCGACAATCCCGACCTTGACCATCTCGAACTCCTTGTAAGCAATCGCCAAGATCATAAAACAAAAGCCGCCCGGATGGGCGGCGCTTGACCGGCGCGAACGCCAGATACGACAAAGCCGCCCGGAGGCGGCTTTGGCTGTGCAGACAATCTCGATTAACGCTTCGAGAATTGCTTGCGGCGGCGGGCTTTGTGGAAGCCGACCTTCTTACGTTCCACTTCACGCGCATCGCGGGTCACGAGGCCAGCAGCCTTCAGGGCCGGCTTCAGATCTGCGTTGTAGTCGATCAGTGCACGGGTCACACCGTGACGAACGGCACCGGCTTGACCGGTTTCACCACCACCGTTGACGTTGACGAGGATGTCGAACGCTTCGAGGTTTTCGGTGAGCGCCAGCGGCTGGCGAACGATCATGCGGCTGGTTTCGCGGCTGAAATACTGATCAACCGGCTTGCCATTGACGACGATGTTACCCGAGCCCTTGGCCAGGAACACGCGGGCAACGGCGCTCTTGCGGCGACCGGTACCGTAGTTGTACTTACCTACCATTTTGCTATTCCTTGTTCAGGGCTCAGACTTCAAGCGCTTTAGGCTGCTGCGCGGTATGAGGATGCTCATTACCGGCATACACCTTCATCTTCTTGAGCATTGCGTAGCCCAGAGGGCCCTTCGGCAACATGCCCTTGACGGCTTTTTCCAGCACACGGCCTGGGAACTTATCTTGCATTTCAGTGAATGTGCGCTGATAGATACCGCCCGGGTGACCCGTGTGACGGTAATAAATCTTCGATTGCGCTTTGTCGCCGGTCACGCGCAGCTTGTCTGCGTTCACCACAACGATGTAGTCGCCGCAATCGACGTGCGGGGTGTATTCGGCTTTGTGTTTGCCGCGCAAACGCTTGGCAATTTCAGCCGCAAGGCGACCCAGCACTTTGTCAGTGGCATCAACAACGAGCCACTCGCGCTTCACCTCGTGCGGCTTGGCAGAGAAGGTTTTCATGACTGCTTAGTCCACGTTACGATTTCGAGAAAGTCGCAGATTTTATCCCCCGAAGAAAGAACGTGTCAAACCTAGCGAGCGGGATCTGCCAAAAAAAACGCAATCCGTGAGGATTGCGCATGAATTCCACCAAAGAAGGAGGATGGAGGAGACAACGCCAGGCAAGCCCGACGCCGAGACCCATTCTTGCATGCACACCTGCGGCGAACAAGATGCCAAAAGGGTAAAAATGACATTCGAGTGGTCAGGTAAAACCCCTAAAAGCTGCGCCCAATCAAGCGTTTCACTACAATCTCGGGCTTGGCCAAGTCGGCAAAGCACTCAGGGGAAGGGAAGTCATGAAGGTACGGTTGAAGTGGGTTGAAGCGGTCAGCTTTCTGGCGCAATCGGAGTCCGGTCACGCCGTACTGATGGACGGCCCACCCGAAGGCGGCGGCCGCAACCTCGGCCCGCGGCCGATGGAAATGTTATTAATGGGCATGACCGGCTGCTCGACCTACGATGTCATCCACATCCTCAAGAAAGGCCGCGCCGACGTGCGTGACTGCGTGGTCGAGGTCGATGCCGATCGCGCCGACGTCGATCCAAAGGTGTTCACCAAGATCCACCTGCACTTCATCGTGACCGGCCGCGCGCTCAAGCCGGAGCAGGTCGAACGCGCGATCAAGCTGTCGGCGGAAAAATACTGCTCGGCATCGATCATGCTCGGCCAGATGGCCGAGATCACCCACGACTTCGTGGTCGTCGAAGCCGACTGAGCGACGGCGAAAACGCACGAAAAAGCCGCCCTTGGGCGGCTTTTTTCTTGGTGCGCGCAGTTTATTCCGACGTATCGGGCACGCCGCGCGGCGACAACTCGGCCTGGCTGCGGCGGCCGAAACGCGGTGCATTCTGCTCGCCGTAGATCAGCGTGTACGGCAGGCCGATGACCAGCGCACCGCCGACGATATTGCCTAGTGTGGCCGGAATCAGGTTGGAGACGATGAACTGCCCCCAGCTGATGTCCGCCCCGCCGAGCATCGCCGCCGGGACGATGAACATATTGGCGATGCTGTGCTCCATGCCGAGCGTCACGAAGGCCATCACCGGAAACCAGATGCCGAGCACCCGGCCGAAAGTGTCCTTGGCCGAATAGCCCTGCATCGCGGCGACGCAGACGAGCACATTGGCCAGCACGCCCTTCATGAAGGTCATCATGAACGGATGCGAGGTCTTGCTCTGGGCGATGCCGATCAGATAGGCGGTTGCCGGATCGCCCGGCGTGATCAGATGCGTCAGGTAGACGAGAAAGTACGCCGCGCCGACCGCGCCCAAGAAATTGCCGAAATACGACAGCAACCAGAAGCGAAGCATCTCGCCAACGCCCAGCTCGCCGCGCAGCACCGCCGATGCGCCGAGCGCGCAGTTCGACGTGAACAGGTCGGCGCCGGTCAGCGTCACCGCGATGAAACCGAGCGGGAACAGGGCCCCGAAGATGAATTTCACCAGACCGGGATCGGTCGCGGCCAGGCCGGTGCTGCCGCCGGCAACGATGACCGCAAGGATCGTACCGATGCCGATGAACATACCGCCGAGTACGGCGATACCGAGCAGCCGCCCCGGATGCAGCCGGGCTTTTTCGGCGCCGGCGTGGGCGATGTAACCGACGATCTCCGCCGGGGTGCGTAGCGTGGACGACGAGGTATCGGGAGCAGACATGGCAGGCCTGTGGCAAGGGAACATGACGTCCAGTTATACGCCGCGCCTATCCTGCCGTTTTGGTACAAGTTCCGCCCCGGGCCCCGAATGCCGGCCCGATCTGATCCAGATCAAACGAAGCAGTCCACCCTCGTTCTTTCGGACTAGTTTTGGTGCTTCACGCAAGCAGATTGCCACCGGAACACGGATCAGAAACGGTAACTCAGCGAGGTCATCAGCTTCGAGCTCAAGCCCATCACCGCCTTCAGCGGCAGTGGCAGCTCGGCGGCACCGAGTTCGACCGCCAGATCGGCATGGCCCATTTCATCGTGATACATCTGCTCGACCACGGCGCGGCTCTTGGCATCCTGCGGCGGCAAGGTGCCGAGATGCGCCTGCAGGTGCGCGCCGACCTGGCGCTCGGTCTCGGCCAGAAAACCGAGGTTCCAGCGATCGCCGACGAGGCCGGCGGTGACGCCGATCGCCAGGCTGCCGGCGTACCACAGCGGGTTCAGCAGACTGCGATGGCTACCGAGTGCCTCGATCCGCCGTTCGGTCCACGCCAGGTGCTCGACCTCTTCCTGCGCGGCCTGCCGCAGCGCGTCGCGGTTGGCCGGATCGCGCGCGGTCAGCGCCTGCCCCTGATACAGCGCCTGCGCGCAGATCTCGCCGCTGTGGTTGACCCGCATCAGCCCGGCGGCATGGCGCTTTTCCGCCTCGTCGAGTTCGGCCTCGTCGATATGCGCATCCGGATGAGCGCGACCGCTGGTGGCCGGCGCCGCGAGCGTGCGCAAGACGGTGTCGAATTCGGTCACGACAGCATCGAGACCGGGCAGCCTGGGCAAGGCGGGCAATTTGAACATGGGCTTCTCCTTGGCGCCGATTTTACTATTTATCCGCGTGCTATGATTCGGCGGATTTTCACCGCCACCGATACGGATCCGAACACGATGAAAAAAATCTTCGCCGCCGCGGCGCTGAGCCTTGCCGCGATGTCCGCCTTCGCCGCCAACCCGCAGGTCGAACTTGTGACCAACAAGGGCAAGGTCGTGCTCGAACTGTATCCGGACAAGGCGCCGGCGACCGTCGCCAACTTCCTGCAGTACGTGAAGGACAAGCATTACGACGGCACGGTGTTCCACCGCGTCGTTGCCGACTTCGTCGTCCAGGGCGGCGGCTTCGACACCAAGGGCAACCAGAAGCCGACGCGCGCGCCGATCAAGAACGAAGCGCAGGCCGCCTTCAAGGCCGGGCTGAAGAACGACCGCGGCATGCTGGCGATGGCGCGCACCGCCGATCCGAATTCGGCGTCGAGCCAGTTCTACGTCAATCTGAAGAACAACGATTTCCTCAACTGGCCGGGCCGTGATGGCGCCGGCTACGCGGTGTTCGGCAAGGTCGTCGCCGGGATGGACGTCGTCGACAAGATCGGCGCGGTCAAGACCATGCCGGGCGACGCACCGGCCGATCCGATCGTGCTGGAGTCGGCCCGTGAACTGCCGGCCGGCAACGCTGCCAAATAAGACAACCGTTTTCAATATCAACGACAAAGGATCAATCATGACCCAAGTAAAACTGAGCACCAGCGCCGGCGACATCGTTCTCGAACTCGACGAAGTCAAGGCGCCGATCACCGTCGCCAACTTCGTCCAGTACGTGAAGGACGGTCACTACGACAACACCGTGTTCCACCGCGTGATCAACGATTTCATGGTCCAGGGCGGCGGCTTTGCCCCGGGCATGAAGCAGAAAGACACCCGTGACAACATCAAGAACGAAGCCGACAACGGCCTGAAGAACGACGCCTACACCGTCGCGATGGCACGCACGCCCGAGCCGCATTCGGCATCGGCGCAGTTCTTCATCAACGTCGCCAACAACGACTTCCTCAACTTCCGCGCACCGACGCCGCAAGGCTACGGCTACGCCGTGTTCGGCAAGGTTGTCGAGGGCAAGGACGTCGTCGACGCGATCAAGAGCGTGAAGACCGGCAACAACGGCTTCCATCAGGACGTGCCGAAGGAAGACGTGCTGATCATCAAGGCCGAAGTGCTCGGCTAAGCGTCACGCCCGCGACCACGCCGCCCTGACCGGGCGGCGTTGTTGCATCTGGCCGCCCCGCAATGTCTCCCGCCTGGCTCTGGCAAGCTCCCAGCTTCATGCTCCTGTCCGGCGGCATGCTGATGGTGGCGCTCGCGCTCTGGATCGCACTCCGTCCGGCCTTCGCCGGCCGCGCGGCCTTTGTCGGCATGCAGCTGACGCTGGCATGGTGGTGCGGCATGGCAGCGCTCGAATACGCCAGTACGCTGCCGGCGCTCAAGGCCGGACTCGCCCGCTGGACCTGGCCGGCGATCGTGCTCGGCCCGACGTTCTGGCTGCTGTTTGCCCTGCGTTACCTGTACGGCCACGGCGCACCGCTCGGCTGGCGCGGCCATGCGCTGGCGTGGAGCATGCCGCTGCTGATCAGCGTGCTGGCGGTCACCGACGACTTGCATCACGGGCTATACCGCGCCTACGTGCCGATCCGTGCCGGCCTCGACAGCCAGTTGCACTACTTTCCCGGCCCGGTGTTCTACTTCGGCGCGCTTTACCTCTACCTGCTGATGCTCGGCGCGCTGACGCTGACGCTGCTGAGCCTGAGTCGTTGCGCCCGCGCCTACCGCAAGCAGTACCTCGGTTTCGTGCTGGCATCACTGCCGCCGTGGATCGCCAACGTCGGCTACGTCACCCAGACGTGGACGCTGTTCGACTTCGACCCGACACCGTTCGCGCTGACGCTGACCTGCCTGATTTTCGCGTGGCTGATCCGTCACGGCCGGCTGTTCGACCTGATCCCGATCGCCCGCACGCTGCTGCTCGACGCCCTGCCCGATCCGGTGCTGGTGCTCGACCGGCGTCTGCGCATCGTCGAAGCCAATCCGGTGGCGCGGCGCTGGCTCGGGGATGAACCGATCGGCCGGCCGTTGAGCGACTGGCCCTGGCTGGCCGAAGGGCTCGCGCATGGCCACCAGTCGGTCCTGCATCACGACGAACACGATTTCGAACTGAGCCGCCAGCCGCTCGGCAAGCCGGCGCAGCCAGCCGGCGAACTCGTGCTGCTGCGCGACATCAGCCATCGCATCCGCATCGAACATGCGCTCTCGAGCGCAATGACCGTGCTCGAAACCCAGCTCAGCACCAACCAGCAATTGCAGCAGCGCCTGCACGACGCCGCGATCCGCGATCCGCTGACCGACAGCTACAACCGGCGCTTTCTGGCCGAAGTCGGGCCGCGCGAACTCTCGCACGCCATGCGCACCGGCCAGCCACTGGCGCTGGTGATGATCGATTTCGACCATTTCAAGGCGCTGAACGACAACGATGGTCACGCCGTCGGCGACGCCGCGCTGATCGCCTTCGCCCGGTGCTGGCAGCAGCACGGCCGGCACGACGACTACTGCTTCCGCTACGGCGGCGAGGAGTGGCTGTTGCTGCTGTCCGCCTGCACGGCGGCGCAGGCGGCCATGCGCATCGACGCATTGCGACAGGCCTACGCCGCCCTGCCAATCGGCCCGCAGCGGCGCAGCCAGACCTTCTCCGCCGGCATTGCCACCTTTCCGGCCGATGGTCATGACCTGGCCGCGCTCAGCGCCGCCGCCGACGCGGCGCTGTACCATGCCAAGGCAACGGGACGAAACCGCGTGCAGACCACCGCCGCGCCGGTCGCCGTCGCGTCACCGTCACCCCACAGCGAAACCGATGCCTGATCCCGTCCTGCTGATTTCAGACCTGCACCTGTCCCCGGCCGACCCGGCGACGGTCGACGCTTTCGGCCGCTTCGTCGCCGGCCCGGCCCGGCGCGCCCAGGCCTTGTACATCCTCGGCGACTTGTTCGAAGTCTGGATCGGTGACGATCAGCTCGGCGAGCCGTTCTACGCCGCGCGCGCGGCGGAGCTGCGCGCGCTCGCGGCCACCGGCGTCGCGGTGTACTTCATGGCCGGCAACCGCGACTTCCTGTGCGGCAAGCGCTTTGCCCACGATGCCGGGCTGACACTGATCGCCGATCCGCTGGCCATCGCGCCCTTTGGCGACACACTGCTGCTTGCCCACGGCGACGCCTACTGCACCGACGACGTCGACTACCAGCGCTTCCGCCGCATCGTGCGCAATCCGCTGGTGCAATGGCTGTGGCGCCGGCTGCCCTATCGCTGGCGCAACCGCGAAGCCGCCAAATTGCGGGAAAAATCGACGGCGATGAACCGGCGCAAGGCGGAGGCCATCATGGACGTCAACGATGGCGCCGTCGCCACGGCGATGCGCACGGCCGGCGTCGCCACGCTGATCCACGGCCACACGCACCGGCCGGCGCGGCATCGCGGCACCCATGGCACACGGTGGGTACTGCCCGACTGGCATGCCGGCGAGGGTGGTTATCTGCGTATCGACGCCGATGGCATCGCGATGTTCACGCTCGCCGACACACCGTTTCCGGGCACGACAGACTGACTTCGGCGCGCGCCGCGATCAGGGCGCGACCTCGACACGGACCCAGACCGTATAGCGGCTCGTGGATTGGGCCGATGCCCCCAGCCCTGCGCCACTCGCCTGCTGTGTCGACTCGCCGACCGGCAGCCATTCGCCGAGTGCACCGGCCACTTCGCTGTAGATTTCACGACTGGCGATGCTGCCATCGGCATTGAAACGGCTGCTCTGCGGATACAGGCGCAACCGCACTTGGCTGCCGAGCATTTGCGGCGCCACCCAGAAGCCGGTGCCGGCCGACTGCCACGCGCCGCCATACGTCGCGATGCGGTAGCCGGGGCGGAAGGCAAACGACAGCGTCGGCACAAAGCGCGATTCGCCGAGCGAAATCATCGCCCGGCCGCCGTCCATCGTCGCCACCTGTTGCAGCGCACTGCGCGTGCCGCTCGCCTGCGTCGCGCCCAGCCGGACGGCAGCGGCGCTGCCGCGATTGGAGAGGGTGACCGCCGCGTCGGCATCGACGCTGCTTTGCGCGCCGGATTCACGCTGCTCAACCGTCACCGTCAGCCGCTGTGTCTTCGTGTCCAGCCGTTCGAGCAGTGCCGCGATCCTGGCCAGCGTCTCGGCATCGGGCGCGCGAACGATCAGTTGATCGTAAAAACCGGAAATCCCGGCGTCGGGAAACGCCTGCTGCAATGCAGGGACGATCTCGGCGGCCGGCTTGTGCCGCAGCGGCAGCGTGTCGACGACGTCGGCCAGCGCCGGCCCGGCCAGCGCGACGAGCAGCAGCGCAAGCGCGCGCATCGCGTTCTCAGCGGCCCCAGGGGCCGGAAACGGTCGAGCGGCGTTCGAGCAGGCATACCGCCTGCGCCTCGACCGCTTCGGATGCGCCGACCGGACCGAGCTTCTCGTAGGTCTTGGCCTTGACGTTGACGTCGACGGTCTCGATGCCGAGGTCGGCGGCGATATTGGCGACCATCTGCGGAATGTGCGGCGCCATCTTCGGCTGCTGGATCAGGATGCTGGCGTCGACATTACCGACGCGCCAGCCGGCCTCGGCCACGCGCCGCACCGCTTCGCGCAGCAGCACGCGGCTGTCGGCGCCCTTGAATTCGACCGCGGTATCGGGGAAATGCCGGCCGATATCGCCGAGCCCGGCGGCGCCGAGGACCGCGTCGGTGATCGCGTGCAACAAGGCGTCGGCGTCCGAATGGCCCAGGAGGCCCTTGTCGAATGGAATCGTCACGCCGCCGAGGATCAGCGGTCGGCCCTCGACCAGACGATGTACGTCCCACCCCTGGCCGATTCTCATGCTGCGTCTCCGTGGGCGACCAGCGCGGCAATCGCTTCCAGCTCGCGTGCGTCGATGTCGTCGAATTCGTTCAAGCGCTCGCTGTCGATGTCGAGCACGCCGATCACGTCGCCATAGCTGTCGCGCAGCGGCACGACGATTTCCGAGCGCGACGCCGACGAGCAGGCGATGTGGCCGGGAAAGGCGTCGACGTCGGGGACGACCAGCGTTTCATTCCGCGCCCACGCGCTGCCGCACACGCCGCGACCATGGGCGATCCGGAAGCACGCCACCGGCCCCTGAAAGGGTCCGAGCACCAGTTGTTCATCGTCGATCAGGTAGAAGCCGACCCACAGCCAGTCGAACGTCTGCTTGAGCGCGGCGGCGGTATTGGCCAAACGCGCGGTCCGGTTCGGCTCGCCGGCCAGCAGCGCCGCCAGCTGGCCGCGCAACGACGCGTAACGGGCGGCCTTGTCGCCGCCTTCGATGATCAGGGTTTCGGCCATCGCTCAGTCCTCCCTCGCCGCCAGAATCAGACTGGCGAGCTGCAAATCGTGCGGATACGTCACCTTGAGGTTCCACGGGCTGCCCATCAGCAGCCGGGGTGATTCGCCCTGCTTTTCCAGCGCGCTCGCCTCGTCGGTGATGTCCGGGCCCATGCCGGTTTCCAGCGCCCCCGCCAGCATCGCCAGCCGGAACATCTGCGGCGTCTGCGCCTGCCACAGCCCGGCGCGCGACGTCGTTTCGGCGATGCGCGTGTCGCCACTTGCCTGCTTCAGCGTATCGGCAACCGGCAGCGCAAGAATGCCGCCGACCGGGTCGTCGGCCAGCGTGTCTATCATGCCGCCGACCTGCGCCGGATCGACGCACGGTCGCGCCGCGTCGTGGACCAGCACCCAGGTGTCCGACGCGGTAAACAGCGACAGCGCCTGCAGGCCGTTCAGCACCGATTCGGCGCGGCTGTCACCGCCGCAACGCATCACCACCAGCCGGCCAAAATCCTGCCAGTCGTAGCCGTCCCACCATTCATCTTCGGCCGAAATCACCACGAAAATGCGTTCCAGCGCCGCAACGGCGTGCAGCGCGGTCAGCGTGTGCCAGATCAGCGGTTTGCCGAGCAGGTCGAGGTACTGTTTCGGCGTATCGCTCGCCATGCGGCTGCCGCTGCCGGCCGCCGGTACCAGCGCGATCGCGCCCATCATTGCGCTCCGGCCGCGGTCAGTTCACGCCACAGGCAGGTGCCCTTGACCGATTTGTCGAGCACGTCGAGATAGGCCTCGTGCTGCGCCAGATCGTCGGCCGGCACACCGGCGGCGATCAGCGGCTTGCGCGGTCGGCCCTGGCTGAACGACGCGGCGTCGGCGGCGGCGTCGCCGCTGCTGGCGAAATCGATCAGCAGGCTGTCCTGGCCTCGCGTCAGTGCGAGGTAGACCTCGGCGAGCAGCTCGCAGTCGATCAGCGCGCCGTGTAGCGTCCGGCCGCTGCGGTCGATCTCGAAGCGGTCGCACAGCGCGTCGAGGCTGTTGCGCTTGCCCGGGAACGTGTCCTTGGCCATTTTCAGCGTGTCGATCACGCCCGACACATAGTCGGTGATCGGACCGTGGCCGAGCTTGCCCAGCTCCATGTTCAGGTAGCCGACGTCGAATGGCGCGTTGTGGATGATCAGCTCGGCACCTTCGACAAAGCGCAGGAAGTCGTCGGCGATTGCGGCGAACTTCGGCTTGTCGGCGAGGAATTCGGTCGTCAGACCGTGGACGTTCAGCGCGCCCTCTTCCGAGTCGCGTCCCGGATTGATGTAGCGGTGCAGGTGGCGGTCGGCGCTGGACAGCTTGCGGTCGATCATTTCGACCGCGGCGATTTCAAGGATGCGGTTGCCGTCCTCGACGCGCAGACCGGTGGTTTCGGTATCGAGAATGATCTGCCGCATCAGGCACTCCCGAGCGCGATGTCGACGCCGCGATTGGCAAGCTGGTCGGCGCGCTCGTTGAATTCATGGCCGGCATGGCCCTTGACCCAGTGCCAGCTGACCGCGTGGCGGGCGACTTCGGCGTCGAGCTGCTGCCACAGGTCGGCATTCTTCACCGGTTTCTTGTCGGCAGTTTTCCAGCCGTTCTTCTTCCAGTTGTGGATCCAGCTCTCGATGCCGTTCTTCACGTACTGCGAGTCGGTCCACAGCACGACCGCGCACGGCCGCTTGAGGATGGCCAGCGCCTCGATCACCGCGGTCAGCTCCATGCGGTTATTGGTCGTATCGCGCTCGCCGCCACAGAGCTCCTTCTCCTGCGCGCCGTACTGCAGCAGGGCGCCCCAGCCACCGGGGCCGGGGTTGCCTTTGCAGGCGCCATCGGTATAAATCGTAACTGTTGTCATATCTTGCGAAGGCCCGGCATGCGCGCCCTCTTATTCCTTTTGTGTATCGCCTCGGCCCAGGCCGCGACGTTCTGTCCCTACAAACTGCCCGGCAACGACAAGAGCGAACGCTGGGTCAATCTGACGGTGGTGCAATACGTCGAACTCTCCGACACCGAAGCCCACCTGATTTTTGGTGGCGGCAACCTCGGCAGCGGTCATGACGTGAAAATTCCGCTCAAAAGCCGTGACGACGGCCAGAAGCTGCTGCGGGATCTGGTCGAAACCTCGCGCCGTTGCGATCCGTCGCAACCCTGAGATACCGGTCACCGCTGCGCTCACTTGCAACGGTCTTTGGCAGCCTGCTGCCGCAAACGTTCGATCAGCGCGACCTGATCGATCGCGGCGGCCGGTTTGGCCTTGGGCACGACCACCTTGCCGCGCCACGCCGGGCCGATCACCCGCATGCCGCGGACCCGCTTGACCGCGTCGAGGCAGTAGATGCCGCCGGCCGCCGGCCACCAGCGATCGCCGGCGTTGTCGAACAGGTGACCGCGCGCAATCCAGCGCTCGTGCTGCACCGGCAGGCCGTAGCAAAGGAAGTCGCCACGCACCGTTTCCAGGCCGAGCAGCTTGAGCCAGTCCTTGAGCCGCGGCAACGCGACAAAGTGGCCGCTCCACGGCGCATCGTCGCGGTTGCGCCATTTGCGCAGGCCCCACAGGCTCCACGGGTTGAAACCGGTCACCAGCAGACGCCCCTCCGGCACCAGCACCCGCTCGACTTCGCGCAGCACCGCGTGCGGATCGGCGCAGAAATCAAGCACATGCGGCAAGGCCAGCAAGTCGAGCGACTGGTTGGCGAACGGCAGCTGCTCCGGCACGCAATGCAAAGTGCAACCGGCGCTGCGCCCGGCGATGGTCCGCCATGACATCCGGTTGGTCGCCAGCGCATCGAGCTGCGGCAGTTCAAGCTGCACGGCCTTGTAGCCGAACAGGTCGGCGGCGGTCCGCGCATACCAGCTGCGCTCCTGCCGCGCGACGTCCTGCCCTAGCGGCGTCGCCAGCCAGTCGGCAAAATGGTCGAACGATGTACTGCAGTCCACGAGCCCCGTCATGCTGAAACTCATCCCGTTACCGATCTTCGACGACAATTATATCTGGGTTTTGCACGACCACCGGCGCGCACTGGCCGTTGATCCGGGTCTGGCCGCGCCGCTCGAAGACTTCCTGGCCGCGCAAGGCCTGCAACTGAGCGCGCTGCTCGTCACCCACCACCACCACGACCATACCGGTGGATTGGCCGAACTGCTCGCATCCCGCCCCGATCTGCCGGTCTATGGCCCGGCCCGCATCGCCGCCGTCAATCGGCCGCTGGACGGTGGAGAGACGATCACGGTCCTCGATCAGGCGTTCGAGGTCATCGCGGTGCCGGGTCATACGCTCGACCATCTTGCCTACCATGCCGCGCCGTGGCTGTTCTGCGGCGACACGCTGTTCGCCGCCGGCTGCGGCCGGCTGTTTGAAGGTACGCCGACGCAGATGCACGCCTCACTTGCCAGGCTGGGTGCGCTGCCGGCCGACACGCTGGTGTGCTGTACACACGAATACACGCTGTCTAACCTGAAATTTGCCAGGGCAGTCGAACCGGGGAATGCCGCGCTTCGCGAACGCGAGGTGACCGAGCAGGCCAGACGTGCACAGGGACTGCCAACCCTGCCGAGCAATATGGCGCTGGAACGGGCGACCAACCCCTACCTGCGCTGTAGCGAACCCGGCGTGATTGGAGCAGCCCGACATCATGGCGCGACCGACGACACCGAGCCCGAGGTATTTGCAGCGATCCGTCGCTGGAAGGACCATTTCTAACCGCCCAGCGCCAGATCAAACGCTTGCGTTGACACGTTCAACGGGGGTCGGCACCATCGCGCCACTGATTAAAAAACGAGCGCGTCACATGCGGTTCCTTTCCCTCGCCGGGCTGCTCGCCGGCCTGAGCTTTGCCAGCGCCATCGCGGCCCCCGCCCCAACCGACCTCAATACCCGTGGTCAACTGAACAACCCCCTATTCCGTGTCACCGACGACACCAGCCGCACCGTCGACCTGCTGTTCGGCGAAGTCTCGCGGATGCAGTCGTACGACGACCTGTGGGCGCGCATGCGCGCCGGTTTTGCCATGCCCGAACTCGACGATCCGCTGGTCGAGAAATGGGAAAACTATTACGCCAGCCGTCCCGAATACCTGAACCGGATCATCGAGCGCGGCGGTCGCTATCTGTATTTCGTCGCCGACGAAGTCGAACGCCGCGGCATGCCGATGGAGCTGGCGCTGCTGCCGATGATCGAATCGGCGTACAACCCCAAGGCCGAATCATCGGTCAAGGCCACCGGCATGTGGCAGTTCATGCCCGCCACCGGCAAGCAGTACGGACTCGAGCGCACCTGGTGGTACGACGGCCGCCGCGATGTGATCGCTGCAACCGACGCAGCACTCGATTACCTCGGCACGCTGCACGGCCAGTTCAACGACTGGCAACTGGCGCTGGCCTCGTACAACTGGGGCGAAAATGCCGTGGCGCGTGCACAGGCCAAGAACACCGCCGCCGGCCTCGGCACCACGTACAGCGACTTGCGCATGCCGAACGAGACGCGCAACTACGTGCCCAAGCTGATGGCCGTGCGCAATATCATCGCCAACCCGGCGGCGTTCGGCGTCCAGCTCGCCGACGTACCGAACAAGCCCTACTTCGCCGCGATCACCACCGGCCGGCACATGGATGTCCAGGTCGCCGCCGAGCTGTCGGAAACCCCGGTGCAGGAGCTGCTCAAGCTCAACCCGGGCTTCATCCGCCCGATCATCGCCTACAAGGACGACCGCAAGCTGGTGATTCCGGCCGACAAGGTCGCCGCCTTCCAGCGCAACCTCGCCAACTACGACAAGCCCTTGCTGAACTGGCAGCCGTATGTGACCAAGCGCGGTGAGTCGTTCTCGCAGCTCGCCGAGCAGTTCGGCATCGACGTCAGCGAGCTGAAGGACATCAACGACATCGGCAAGGACAGCGTCGCGCGCGGCCAAACCATCCTGGTGCCGAACGTGCCGGGGCTCGACGTCTCCAACCGTCAGACGCTGGCCGCCCTGCACGAAAACCGCAGCGCCGATCCGGTCGATACCGGTGCCAGCGACGCGCCGCTTGCCGTCATCAAATACCGCGTCGCCCGCGGCGATACGCTGTACAACATCGCCAGCCGCTACGGCATGAATGTTGACGACCTGCGCCGGCTGAATCAGCTCAAGGCCGACGACGTCCGCCTTGGCACGACGCTCAAGGTCGCCAGCGTGACGCGCACCGCCGCCGGCAAGAAGGCGCCGATCCAGCGCGAATACGTGGTGAAATCGGGCGATACGCTGGTGTCGATCGCGCGCAAGCACCGCGTCGATGCCGACGACCTGAAACGCTGGAATCCGCAGAAACTGTCGCCGGGCATCCGGCTGGTGATCTACCAGCAACCGGGCTGATCGGCCAACAAAAAAGCCCGTCGCATGACGGGCTTTTTCAATGACATCACCACCGGCAGTCAATCCGGCGTGTAGTCGGCCACATAGGCCAGCAAGGCTTCGACGCGACCGCGCATGCCGTCGTAGCGGCAATACAGCAAATGGCGCTCGGTCGAGCCCTTTTTCAGCCCGTTGAGATACCAGGTCACGCCACCGCTGCTGGCCTGATAGGGGCTGGGAAACTTCAGCTGCTTGTAACCGACGGCCCGGGCCGCGCTCGCGCAGGCGTCGCGTGCGACACCGGCGGTTGCTTTCCACGCATCGCCACTCGCCGCCATCGCCGGGCCTGCCAGCAGGCAGGCCGCGGCCACCATCATCCGGCTTTTCATTCGGATGCGGTACCGTCCGGCTGACCTTCGGCCAGCCACTTGGCGTGATGCTCGCGCATCAGGTGCACGGCGTCTTCGATCGTGTCGACGACCACCGGAATCTGCATATCGACGCCACTGGCAAGGCCAGCGCCATTGTCGACCATGTAGCGCTGGGCCCAGTCGACCAGCTCGTGCCACATGTCGCCGACCAGGATCAGCGGCGTGCCGTAGAGCTTGCGGACCTGCAGCAGCTGCCAGACCATCGCCAGTTCCAGCAGCGTACCGACGCCGCCCGGCGTGACGATAAAGGCGTTCGAACGCAGGATGAAATGATGCAGTCGCGAGAAGAAGGTCTTGTGTTCGAACACGCGGCCGACGAAATCGTTGACGTGCTGTTCGAAGTCGAGATCAATGCGGATGCCGACCGATGCCTCGGGCTTGTCCGGTGCGCCTTCACGGGCGCCTTCGTTGGCCGCCTGCATCAGGCCAGGCCCACCACCGGTGACGATGCGGCAGCCCATCGCGGCCAGTTCGGCCGCCAGCTGCTTCACCGCTTCATACGCCGGCGTTGCTTCCTCGATCCGTGCCGAGCCGAAGATCGTCACGTGGTAATGCGGTGTGTGCTGCGGGCGCAACTTCGACAGGTCGTCGACAACATCCCACAGCTTGAGCACAGCGCCGGTAACCAGACGCAGCGTTGCTTCGCTGTCGGTCGGGGCACCGGATTTTACGATTTGATCCATATCGCTCTGTCGTACATCCAAAGTTTGGAAACCTAAAGTAACCCTGAATCCGCAAAAGGAGGAGTTCAAGGCACCGCCTCACATCCCGGTCGGGCCCGATCCCATCGGTTGCACCATGGCGGGTCGGTCATGGTAGCAGATTGCGCGCTGCACAATGCGAATGCCGGCGGCACCTTCCGATGCCACCGGCAGCATTCCCTCAACCCCGCTCCCTGACCACCGCGGCCACAGGCCGAACCCGGATGCTTCGGGTGAGCAGTCGCGGCAAAACGCCCGTCGACGAGGCGCCAGCGCGGTCATCGGCAGCGCGGCGAGCATCACCTTCGCCGAGTTCGCAGCAGCAGGTCCGCTCAGCGGCGCGCGGTGATCGCCGCCTTGTCGCCGGTATGCAGCGTCAGGGTGCCGTCGGCGGCAACCGAAAAACGCTGCACCTGTCCCAGCGCTTGCAGGAACGCCGCCTCCTGTTTCATCACCGCCGGTTCACACGCCATCCGCGTCGTCGCGACCTGACCGATCTTCAGTGCATCGCCGCTCTGCGTGTACTGGCCGAAATAACGGTTGCAACCGGCGAAACCGCTGATGCGGCCGTCAGCGGCAAAATTCAGCGTACCCGGACGCGATCCGGCATCGATCACGCGCCATTCGGCGCCCTGCAGTGCGCTTGCCTTCATACCGTCGGCCTCCTGCTTCACCGGTGTGCACTCGGGATAGCTCTTGCCGTTCAACTGCAGCAAGCCGCCCTGCCCCTTGGACCAGAACCAGGTCTGCGAGTCGGCATTCGCCACGTACTTGGCACCCGATGCGGTACGTACCTGACTGAGATCGAACCGTTTCTGGCCCGCTTGCAGCACCATCGTGTCGCCCTTGAAGCCGACGTCGATCTGCTGGTCGCCGCATTGCAAGCGGCTGGAAAACGCCAGCGCCTCGTACGGCTGCAACAGCACGGTCCCCAATTGCAGCGCGCCCGCCTGTTGCGACAGCGCCACCGGCACGCTCACCCAGGTCGTTTGCCCGCCCTGCTTGATCGCGCCGCGGATCTCGTAGTCGCCATCGGCGTGCAGCGCACCGTTCGGTACCGTCAGCAGCATCGGCACCGGCACCTGTTTGCCCTTGAGTTCGATGCGCTGCTCGGCGACGACCTGACCTGAACGCAGGTCACGGACCTCGAGCACCGCGACGGCATTGTCAGGCAGCGCGATCCGGGCACGGTAGCTGAGCGAGCCGATGATGACCAGCTCGCCGCCCGGCGCGCTCGGCAACGACGTCACCGTCATCGGCTCGTTACCGGACGGGTTGGAAATCGTCGTGCAGCCACCCAGAACGAGTCCTGCGCCCAGCATGGCCAACAGCATGGATCGAGTCACCGGCTTCTCCTCTTTGCAATGTCTTCGTCCACAGTCTAACCAGCCGTCATCCTCGCGGCACGGGGATTAATGGCATCTATGCCGGGCGGCCAGCCCGGCCCATAAAAAAACAGCCCGGGGTAAGCCGGGCTGCGATGGATCGAACAGCACTGCAGTCTGGATCAGAACGGCATGCCCAGCATCAGCCGGACGGCCTGTTCATAGCCCGAGCTGTTGTTGAGCGTACTGCTGTAGTCGAGCGACAGCGTCAGCCGGTCGCGCAACGCCAGCTTGCCACCGACTTCGATGATCCACTGGTTCTGCTCCATCGGCACCAGATGGGCCACGTAGCCCAGACCGTAGGCGGCAAGGTCGGCGTAGCCCATGCGCGCGTCGTCACTGCCTTCGAACTGGTGCTGATACTCGACGCGTACTCGCGGTGTGAGCTTGCCGGCCGACACGTCGAAACTGGTTTCGCCGCGCAGGCCCAGCTTGCCGGTCGTCATCCTCACCTTCTGCTCGCCGTAGCTCAGTGCATTCAACCCGGCGGCCGACTCGGTGTAGGCATCCAGCGTCGCCGACATCAGGTCGATCCGGCCGTACGGCGACACCAGCCATGTGCCGTTGCGGTACTCGTAACCGGCGGCGAGCAGGCCGAACAGCTGGCTGCCGTCGCGCGAGCCCGAGGCAAAGCCGCCGTTGCCGGTGATGTAACGGTCCACGTCGAAACTCAACCAGCCATAGCCGAGCATGCCGTCGACAAACAGCGACTCGGCCGGACGCAAGGTACCGTAAATCGCGACAACGCCATTGCGGCCCTCGCTCTTCGAGCCGTTGTCCCCCACATCGCTGACATCGCGGGCAAAGCCGCCGCCGACGCCGACCGACAGCAGGTCGTTGACGCGGTAGTCGCCGCCGATGCTGATCCCGTCGGTGTTGAAGCGGAACTTGTCCTGACCGGTTTCGGAGTCACGACGACCGAAGTTGAGCGCACCACCGATCCAGAACGCCAGTTCGTCGCGCTGGACTTCCTTGTTGTCAGCGGTACCGGCATCGGTCTTGCTGGCATGGCTGCCCGAGGCGTCGGCCAGGCGGGTCGGCTGCTTGCGTGCATCGGCTGCGGCTGCGCGGTCGCCGCGTGTGCCGTAGGCATTGGCGCTCAAGCCGAAATCCGTCGCGCCCCAACCATTGCCGTGCAGGCTTTCCAGACGGCGGCTGAAGTTGTCGAGCTGGGCACGCGCAAAGCGCCGCGTCGCCTCGGTTTGCGCCGACAGCAGGCCGGTGACTTCCGGGTCCTTCGACGGATCCGGACGGGCATTGACGGTGACGGTCGCCGTGCCTTGCGTCGTTCCCCAGGCATTGCTCAGCGCGTAGCCGATGGTGACCACACCGGCAAATGTCGGGCCCGGCGTATAGACGATGCTCAGCCCGCGGACTTCGGCAGTGCCGTCGGCCGGTGGCGTGACGACCGCCAGACCGGTGAAGGGGCCACCGGTTGCCTGCGCGGTCACGTCGAGCGTCACTGGCGCGCCGGACACCGTTGTCGCGCTCACTGGCGCCAGCACCGGTGCCGGCGGCGTGACCTGCAGCGTGACCGTCGCAGCGGCCGACGTACCGGCGGCATTGGTCGCGGTGTAACTGAAGCTGTCGGTGCCGGCAAAGCCCGGGTTCGGCGTGTACGTGACCGCAGGCTGCGTACTGCCCGGCGAGGCGATGCTGGCGAGCACCTGGCGGTTGGCGCCGAGGCCAACGATCGCCAGCGTGCCATGCTGCGGCGGTGTAACCACCGTGATGCTGGTCGCCGGGCCACCGTCGATCTGCAGCGCAATGACGTTGCCGCCGCTGTTGGCCACGACCGTGGTTGCCATCGCCTGCGGTGCGGGGAGGGGCGGATTGACGACGATGTCGACCTTGGCCGGCGCCGATGTCCCGCTGGCATTGGTGCCGGTATAGGTGAAGCTGTCGCTGCCGGTGTAGCCGGCAGTCGGCGTATAGCTGATCGTCGTGCCGCTGACGTTGACGGTGCCGTGGGCTGGCGCCGTGGCCACAGCCACGGCGGTCACCGCGCCACCGCTCAGGTTGAGTGCGATCGGATTGGCGCTGCTGTTGAACGCCACGGTGCTGGTGACCGCGCCGGCAACGACGCCTTGCGGATTGACCGTGATGCTGACGGTCGCCACCGACGTGCCGCTGACATTGGTCGCCGTGTAAGCGAAGCTGTCGCTGCCCGAGTAGCCCGGCGTCGGCGTATAGGTCGCCACCGAACCGCTGATCGTCACGCTGCCGTGCGCCGGGGCCGTACTGACCGTCACGCTGCTTGCCGGTCCGCCAGTCATCACCGTCGCCAGATCGATCGGCGTTGCGGTATTCCAGTGCACGGTCGCGCTGATCGGGCCCGCCACCGGTACCGACGGGTTGGTCACGACGTTGTAGCTGCGGCTGGTCGTGAAACCGTGCGTGTCGGTCGCGGTGATGGTGAAGGTAAAGCTGCCGGTTGCCGTCGGCGTGCCGGACAGCACGCCACCACTACTCAGCGTCAGCCCGCTCGGCAGGCTGCCGGTCGTCACCGCGTAGCTGTACGGTGTGCTGCCGCCTGTCGCACTCAGCGTCTGATTGTATGCAGTGCCCTGGACCGCGTTCGCCAGCGTGGCCGGCGACAGCGCCAGCGTCGGCGCGGCCACCGTCAGCGTGTACGACTGGATCACCGGGGTCGAGCCGGCACCACCGGTGCTGTCGGAACCGGTGATGTTGAACGCCACGGTCCCGGCGCTGGTCGGCGTACCGGACAGGGTGCCGGTCGCGGCATTGAACCCCAGCCCGGTCGGCATGGTGCCGCCGGTCACCGACAGCGTGGCGAACTGATACGGCGCAACCCCGCCGGACAGGGCAAAGCTCTGAGTAAAGCCAGCCCCGACGTTGCCGTTGAACGCACTTCCGTTGGCCGGGCTCATCGCCAGCGTCGGCGCGGCAATGACCAGCGTCAGCGTACCGCTGTCCTTGTGGAAAGGCCCGCTGCCGGAGCTGCTGTCCTGCGTGCGCACCGTGAAATTGAACGAACCCGCTTCGGTCGGCGTACCGGACAGGCTGCCGTTCGACGCCAGAGTCGTTCCCGCAGGCAGGGTGCCGGAGAGCAATGAATAGGAATACGGGCCTGTACCGCCGCTCGCACTGGCAAGGGACTGGCTATATGCCGTGCCAGCGGTACCGGCCGACGGCGACGACGGCGCGTAGCCGATTGTCGGGCCGGAGACCGTCACGTTCACTATCGCGGGGGCCGACGTGCCGCCAGCATTGGTTGCCGTATAGCTGAAGCTGTCTGCCCCTGCGAACGACGCGGTCGGGGTATAGGTGATCGTGGTGCCGACCGCCGTTGCGGTGCCATTCGTGGCCTGCGTGGCGACGGCAACACTGGTTGCAGCACCACCGGACAGGTTCAAGGTGACCGGGTTGCTGCTGCTGCCATAGGCAACCGTCAGACTCGACGTGCCGGCTACCGGCGGCGGGTTGGCAAAGGTGAACTGATCCGCCGCACTGGTCCCGCTGGGCCCACCCGTGGTCGTAACCGTGACATCGACAGTACCGGCCGAATGGGCTGGCGACGTTGCGGTAATCGAGGTCGCGCTGTTGACGGTGAACGAGCTGGCACTGGTCCCGCCGAAGCTGACCGAGGTCGCCCCTACAAAACCGGTGCCGGAAATGGTCACGCTGGTCCCGCCGGCAGTCGGCCCCGAGTTCGGCGACACACCGCTGACGGTCGGCACCGCGATGTAGGTGTACTGGTCCGACGCACCGGTCGCGCTCGTCCCACCCGCGGTCGTGACGGTAATGTCGACGGTACCGGCCGAGCCGGCCGGAGACGTCGCGGTAATCGAGCTTGCGCTGTTGACCGTGAACGAAGTGGCGTTGGTCGCGCCGAAGCGGACTGCCGTTGCGCCGGTGAAATTGCTGCCGGAGATGGTGACGCTGGTACCGCCAGCAGTCGGGCCGGAACCGGGCGAAACACCGGAAACGGCCGGCGCGGGCACGATGTAGCTGAACTGATCCGCTGCGCTGGTCGCGCTGGTACCACTCGGGGTGGTCACGGTGATGTCGACGGTGCCCGAGCCCGCTGGCGACGTCGCGGTAATCGAGGTCGCACTGTTGACGGTGACGGAGCCGGCGTTGGTCGCACCGAACTTGACCGCAGTCGCACCGGTGAAGTTGGTACCGGTAATCGTGACGCTGGTGCCGCCGGCAGTCGGGCCGGAGGTCGGGGAAACGGACGTGACTGTCGGCGCACCACCGGTCAGGTTGATGGTGACCGTGATCGATGAACCGAGCACGTCATACCAGATCACGTTATTCGTACCGGTATACCCCGGGTTGGGCGGCGTGTAGTACAGGGTATTGGACGGAGTCAGATAATCGATCCCCTTGATGCCGCCACCTTCCGCCGGCCGATCGCTAGTGTCTTGGCCAGGAGCGGTATAGGGGCTATCGCCCGAAAGACACGCCGAGCTCTCGCCGGGGCTAAACGGGTGAGCGTAATGGCCTGCTCGACCGTCATTGGTGATATTCCATGTAAACGAGCAGGGTGCGGCTGCGGCCATGGCCGACGACAAGCCGATGAGCAACCCCGCCAGCCAGACCAGCCGCGAACGGCGAAGCATGCCCGCCACCGTGCCGATCAGTTGAATGATCCACCGGCCCAAGCCGACGATCGCAAAGACCAAGGCAAGCAGGCCGGACAACCTTTGTTGCCACAGCCTCGCCCCTCCGAGCACATTGCAATTACCCATCCCCTCTCCCTTCCCGCCTTACACGGAATCGCTTTTATCTGCCAATCCAAGCCACCGCACACATGCCGGCTACGGCAATAATCTGGTTTGCCGAAGCAGCGGCCCAAGCGAAGCCTGTCAACCTTACTGCTCGGACGTACTGTGAACTTCATTTGCCCGGCGGCGTGCAATGCTCGTTTCTCTTGCCCGGCGAGCCGAATACAGCGCCAAGCAATTGAAAAAGCAACACTATGCCAAGAGGATACTTGTATTCACTTGCAAAGCGTGGCGAAAGAACTTACCGGCATCATTGTGATACCTACATGCAACGCACCAACGTTCATGACAGCAATCTCATTACAAACACTTAAATAACCGCGTATATCATCTGTCGATTCATTACGGGCGGACGGGTCGCGTATTGCGTCCGGTCCGCCCTCCCTGCTTGCCGGTCGTGGCAAGCATTTTGTCGACGCAGCGCTGAGTAAAATCAGAAGGAGGTTGTTGTGGATCCCTACCTCGGAGAAATAAAGCTGTGCGCCTTTCCGATCGCCCCGAGAGGCTGGGCGTTCTGTAATGGCGCATTGCTCCCGATCAATCAGAATCAAGCCTTGTTTTCACTTCTGAACACGCAGTACGGCGGCAACGGCACCACCAACTTTGCCTTGCCGGACCTGCGCGGCCGTACGCCGGTACATCGCAACCCGGCCGACATCAACTACCAGCAAGGCAAGAGCGCAGGCCAGGAAACCGTGACGCTGACGACGGCCAATCTGCCGCCGCACACCCACACCTTCACGGTATCCGGGCAACCGGCGACGGCGGCGAACGCCGGCTCGAACGGCGACAGACTGCTCGCGACCAGCAATCTGCACAGCGACACTGACCCCTCGGTCTCCGGCGCCGGCCCCAATCTGTACGCCACTGCTGCCAATCTGACGGCGCTGCAGGACGAAGCCTGCGGTGCAACCGGTGGCGGCGAAGCCCGCAACAACATGCAGCCCTCACTGGTGATGAATTACATCATCTGCCTGAGCGGTATTTACCCGACCAGATCCTGAGGAGGCACCATGTCAGAACCGTTTGTGGGTGAAGTACGGCTGTTTGCCGGCAACTACGCGCCGACCGGCTGGGCCTTTTGCCAGGGCCAGTCACTGCCGATCAACGAAAACGAGGTGCTGTTCACGCTGATCGGCACCACCTATGGCGGCGACGGCGTCACCACCTTCTGCGTGCCGAACCTGACCGGCCAGTTGCCGATCGGCCAGGGCCAGGGGCAGCAAACCAGCAACCGGATCATCGGCCAGAAGCTGGGTACCGAAAGCGTGACGCTGACCCAGGCACAGTTGCCGGCACACACGCACACGCTGTCCGCCAGCAGCAACCCGGCCACCAGTGCCGGCGCCGACAACAGCTTCGCGCTGGCGACCGGCCCCGCCGCCTTCTACAACAGCGGCCTTGCCAACTCACCGACCAAACAGCGGCTGTCGCCGCAGGCGCTGGGCAGCACGGGTGGCAACCAGCCGATCTCAAACCTGATGCCGACGCTGTCGATCAACTACATCATCGCTACAACGGGATATTTCCCGTCGCAAGGCTGAACCCGAGGAGCCAGATATGTCAGATCAGTACATCGGAGAAATCCGGATTTTCGGCTGCAACTACGCGCCGGAAGGCTGGGCGTTCTGCGACGGCCAGATTCTGCCGGTTTCGCAGAACACGGCGCTGTTCACGCTCCTCGGAGCTACCTATGGCGGCGATGGCCGGACGACGTTCGCCTTGCCGGACCTCCGTGGCCTGGCCGTCACCGGCACGGTCAACAACCAGTCCGGTGAGCGCCAGGGCAACGCAAGCGTCACGCTCACCGAGACGAACATGCCGAATCACAGCCACACGGCATATGCGGACATCGCCAGGCCAGCGTCGACGGCGGCAGCGGGGCGTCTGCCCGGCAGGTACTTCACGCCGAACAACGACACCTTCATTCCGGCCGACAAGGCTGCGCCGCTGACCGCGCTGGCACCGCAAGTCGTCCAGGCCGTCGGCAGCGGCACTGCTCACGAGAACCGCCAGCCCTATCAGGCAGTCAACTTCTGCATCGCCCTGCAAGGCGACTTCCCGCCCCGGCCGTAAACCGGGTCCAGGCCGACCGCACACGCGGTCGGCCCCGCTTCCCCCTGACTCACAGGGATTCCATGCACGCGACAATCGACGCCCCTGCCCTCGTTCATCCGCACCTGCGTTTGCGCACGGTGAATGCGGATGACCAGTCCTTCCTGCTGCAGCTCTACGCCTCAACCCGCGCCGAGGAACTGGGCGCACTGGGCTGGCAGGACGCGCAACGGGATGCCTTCCTGCAAATGCAGTTTGCCGCGCAGCAAAAAGCGTACTTTGCCTACCCGGATGCGGCGTTCTGGCTGGTGCTGCACGACGAAACGCCCGTCGGCCGGCTCTACGTTCAGGACTCCGACGCCGCCTTGCGCGTGATCGACCTGAGCTTGTTGCCCGAATACCGCAACCGCGGTCTGGGTACGGCGCTGCTCGCGGCCTGCTTTGCGCAAGACAAGCCCGTGCACTTGCACGTCGACAAAGCCAACCCCGCATTGCGGCTCTACCTCCGGCTCGGGTTCACACCTATCGAGGACAAGGGCGTTTACCTGCAAATGGAACGGCAACCCGATACGCGCTAGCCGGCAACAAAAAACCCCGCGACATCGCGGGGTTTTTGCTGGCACCTCTCATGACCGGGGTGCATTTCAGAACGGGATATCGTCCTCGAAATCATCGAAGCTGCGCTTCGGTGCCGGCGCAGCCTGCGGGCGTGCCGCCGGTGCTGCGGCCGGAGCCGGTGCGTAGCTCTGGTTGAAGTCGTCGTAACCGCCGCCGCCCTGATCCATCGAACCACCGGCTCCGCCGCCCGAGCGGCCGCCGAGCATCTGCATCTGGTCGGCGATGATTTCGGTGGTATAGCGATCGGCGCCGGTCTGTTTGTCCTGCCACTTGCGCGTCTGCAGCTTGCCTTCGATGTAGACCGAGCTGCCCTTCTTCAGGTACTGGCTGGCGATTTCAGCCAGGCGACGGTACATGGTGATGTTGTGCCACTCGGTTTTTTCCTGCTTCTGGCCCGACTTGTCCTTCCAGTTCTCGGTGGTCGCGATGCTGAAATTGCATACCGCGTCGCCGTTGGGCAAGTAGCGAACCTCGGGATCGCGCCCGAGGTTGCCGATCAGGATGACCTTATTCAAGGAAGCCATCAGTGCGTCTCCATAATCAATTGTTTAGCCTCGTCTTCGTTCCAGCCGTCCTGCATCACCTTGAGCAGGGCCACCCGCTCGTCCAGCAATACGACGGCTTCGGAAACGCCGGCAATCCGTGAAAGTTTATCAGACAGCGCGACCGGATCGCCGTGCCATCCCTCGCCAATGTGAAAGAGTTGGGTTCTGACCGGCTTGGGCGCACGCATCCGCCATGCCACGACCAGCCAGAGGCCGACAAACGCGGCCGACAGCGCAAACACCGGCGCCGGCGAGTCGTAGCGCTGATACAGCCAGCCCGCGAGTGCCGAGCCGAGGAACATCGCGGCGGACTGGCAGGTGTTGTAGACCCCCATCGCCGTGCCCTTGGCATCGGCCGGGGCGATTTTCGAAATCAGGCTGGGCTGGATCGCTTCGAGTACGTTGAAGGCGATGAAGTACAGCGCCAGCCAGACGACGATCATCGTCAGATTCGGCATATACAGTGCCATGCCGATCTGTGCGACGAGCATCAGCCCGATCGCGCACAGGAACACCCGCTTGAGCTGGCGTTTCTTCTCGCCATAGATCACCGCCGGCACCATCAGCACGAAACTGAGCAGGACCACCGGCAGGTAAACCCACCAGTGCTGCGAGACGTCGAGGTGACCGAGCTTGGCGAGCAGCAGCGGCATCACCGTGAACATCGCCATCTGCGCAGCGTGCAGGGCAAATACACCGTAGTTGAGCCGCAGCAATTGCGGATCGCGCAGCACCGCCGGCAGCCGGCTGGCCTTGGCCTCGGCATCCGAATGGAAGCGCGACACCGTCGGACTCGGAATCACCTTGGCGACACCGACGATGGCGATCAGGGCCAGGGCCGCCGTCAGCACGAAAATCCCCGGCAGACCAATCCAGTCGGCCAGCTTGGGCGCAACGACCAAGGACACCGCGAAGGTGCCGGCGATGCTGGCGCCGATCATCGCCATCGCCTTGGTCCGGTGTTCTTCGCGTGTCAGGTCGGCCAGCAAGGCGGTGATCGCCGCCGAGATCGCCCCGGCGCCCTGCACCGCCCGGCCGACGATCAGCCAGACGATATGGTCGGCCATCGCACACATGATGCTACCCAGCGCGAACAGCGCCAGGCCGATATAGATGACCTTCTTGCGACCGACGCGGTCGCTCCACATGCCGAACGGCAATTGCAACAGGGCCTGCGTCAAGCCAAAGGCGCCGAACGCCAATCCGACCAGCGCATGGTTGTCGCCGCCGGGCATGTGGCCGGCGTAGACGGCGAAGACCGGCAGCACAAGGAACATGCCGAGCATGCGCAGGGCGTACAGCCCGGCAAGCCCGGAGGCGGCACGAAGTTCTAGCGGGGACATGGGCGACAGAGGATGGAGCGGAAGACGCGATTCTAGCAAAACTGGCGGGCTCACCGCAGCCGGACGCAATCGGCTGGACGTCGCGGGCAAGATCGGCGTACACGCCGGCAAATGATCTCCGGTAAACTAGGTGGTTGCCTTTTCAACCTTGACGAGCATGCCATGAGCTATCGCCCCGCCGACGCAGATACACCGCTGATCCGCATCCGCGGTGCGCGGACGCACAATCTGAAGAACGTCAATCTCGACATTCCGCGCGGCAAGCTCGTCGTGATTACCGGTCTGTCCGGCTCGGGCAAGTCCTCGCTGGCGTTCGACACGCTCTACGCCGAAGGCCAGCGCCGCTACGTCGAATCGCTGTCGGCGTATGCGCGACAGTTCCTGCAACTGATGGAAAAGCCCGACGTCGATCTGATCGAGGGCCTGAGCCCGGCGATCTCGATCGAACAGAAGGCCACCAGCCACAACCCGCGCTCGACCGTCGGCACCGTCACCGAAATCCACGACTACCTGCGGCTGTTGTTTGCCCGGGTCGGCACGCCCTACTGCCCCGACCACCTGCAGCCGCTGGCATCGCAGACCGTGAGCCAGATGGTCGACCATGTGCTGGCCTTGCCGGAAGACACCAAGCTGATGGTGCTGGCACCGGTGATCGTCGGCAAGAAGGGCGAGAACCTCGACCTGTTCGACGAGCTGCGCGCGCAGGGCTTCGTGCGCGTCCGCGTCGATGGCGAGGTGTACGAGATGGACGCGATTCCGAAGCTCGACAAGAACAAGAAACACACGATCGACGTGGTCATCGATCGGCTCAAGGTGCGTGAAGACCTGAAGCAGCGGCTGGCCGAATCGTTCGAAACCGCGCTGCGCCACGCCGACGGCCGCGCGATCGCGCTGGAAATGGACACCGGCAAGGAGCACTGGTTTTCGGCCAAGTTCGCCTGCCCGGTCTGCAGCTACAGCCTGCCCGAACTCGAACCGCGGCTGTTCTCGTTCAACAATCCGATGGGCGCCTGCCCGAAGTGCGACGGCCTCGGCCAGATCACCTATTTCGATCCGAAGCGTGTTGTCGCGCACCCGGAGCTGAGCCTGGCCGCCGGCTGCATCAAGGGCTGGGACAAGCGCAACCAGTTCTACTTCCAGATGCTCTTGAGCCTGGCGAACCACTACGGCTTCGACGTCAACACGCCGTGGGACGAACTCGGCGAAACGGTCCAGCAAGTCGTGCTGCACGGCTCGGGCCATGATGAAATCGCCTTCACCTATATGAACGAGCGCGGCAGCAAGTTCGAACGCGTGCATGCCTTCGAGGGCATCATCCCAAACCTTGAGCGCCGCTACCGCGAGACCGATTCGTCGACGGTGCGCGAGGAACTCGCCAAGTACCAGAACAATCAGCCGTGCCCGAGCTGTGGCGGTTCGCGCCTGCGACGCGAAGCCCGTCACGTCAAGGTCGGCACCGAGAACCTGCACGCGATCGCCCAGATGGCGCTGCGCGACAGCGCGGCCTTTTTCGAGGGCCTGCAGCTCGAAGGCGCCAAGGCGCAGATTGCCGAGAAGATCGTCAAGGAGATCCGCGAACGGCTGGGCTTCCTCGTCAACGTCGGCCTCGACTACCTGAGCCTCGATCGCAGTGCCGACACCCTGTCGGGTGGCGAAGCGCAGCGCATCCGGCTGGCGAGCCAGATCGGCTCGGGCCTGACCGGCGTGATGTATGTGCTCGACGAACCGTCGATCGGCCTGCACCAACGCGATAACGACCGGCTGCTCGGCACGCTGATGCGGCTGCGCGACCTCGACAACAGCGTCATCGTCGTCGAACACGACGAGGACGCGATCCGCGCCGCCGACTTCCTGATCGACATCGGCCCCGGCGCCGGCGTGCACGGCGGCGAAGTGATCGCCGCCGGCCACCCCGACGACATCATGAAGGAACCGCGCTCGATCACCGGCCAGTTCCTCTCCGGCGCACGCAAGATCGCGATCCCGGCCAAGCGCCGCGATCCGGAGCCGGATCGCTGGCTGACCCTCAAGGGCGCGCACGGCAACAACCTCAAATACGTGAATCTGGCGCTGCCGGTCGGCCTCTTTGTCGCGATCACCGGCGTGTCGGGCTCGGGCAAATCGACGCTGATCAACGACACGCTGTACACGCTGGCGGCGAAGGAACTCAACGGTGCGTCGGGTGAGCCGGCGCCGTTCCACGACGTCAACGGGATGGACCATTTCGACAAGGTCATCAGCGTCGACCAGAGCCCGATCGGCCGCACGCCGCGCTCGAACCCGGCCACCTATACCGGCCTCTTTACGCCGATCCGCGAACTGTTTGCCGGCGTGCCGTCGAGCCGCGAACGCGGCTACGGCCCCGGCCGCTTCTCGTTCAACGTCAAGGGCGGCCGCTGTGAAGCCTGCCAGGGCGACGGCGTGCTCAAGGTCGAAATGCACTTCCTGCCCGACGTCTACGTGCCGTGCGACGTCTGCCACGGCAAGCGCTACAACCGCGAAACACTCGAGGTGCAGTATAAGGGCAAGAACATCACCGAAGTGCTGGAGATGACCGTCGAGCAGGCGCTGGCGTTCTTCGAGGCGGTGCCGACGGTGGCGCGCAAACTGAAGACGCTGATGGACGTCGGCCTCGGCTATATCCGCCTTGGCCAGTCGGCGACGACGCTGTCAGGCGGCGAGGCGCAACGGGTCAAACTGGCGCTGGAGCTGTCCAAGCGCGATACCGGCCGCACGCTGTACATCCTCGACGAGCCGACCACCGGCCTGCACTTCCACGACATCGACCTGCTGCTGAGCGTGCTGCAGCGGCTGTCCGAGCACGGCAATACCGTCGTCGTGATCGAACACAACCTCGACGTGATCAAGACCGCCGACTGGGTGATCGACCTCGGCCCCGAAGGCGGCGCCGGCGGCGGCCAGATCATCGCCTGCGGTTCGCCCGAAGCCGTCGCGGCCAACCCGGCCAGCCACACCGGCCATTATCTGGCGCGCGTGCTCACCGGCTGAGCCTGAGCGCGCCCAACAACAAAGCCGCCCAAGGGCGGCTTTGTTTTGGCTGTGTCGTTAATTCGTTCGCAATGAAATCCATCTCAGCAGGCATAGCTGGCTGATGAGGCGGGTTTTCAGCGACCGCGCACCGGCGCCAGTTTGTCGAGCCACTTCATCGCCGTCAGTCTTTGCTCCATGCTGTTGCCATGCAACAGCGCCTGTTCGAGCAGGCGATAAGCCGCTTCGGTTTCGCCCTGTGCCAGATGGCGCGCCACTTGCTGCAGTTGCGGATCGTCGCTGACGAAGTCGGCCGGATCGGCAACCCGTAAGCGCGGCGCTTCGGTCTGGACCGGTGTTGTCGGTGCAGCCGGTGCAGCCGGCGTGGCCAGCACGGCCGGCGATTCGGCAAACGGTTCAAGCTGGAAATCAAGCTCTTCGATCGATGGCAGCGGTGGCACGCCGTCGTCGGCTTCCGAGAACTCGACCACCGACGCCGGCGGCGCCAGACCGGCATCCTGATGCATCGCGGCGGCGAAATCGAACGCATCCGGTACGATCATCGGCCCGGCCGCGGTGCCCAGATCAAGCTGATGATCGATGCTGTCGTCGAGCGAACGGTACAGCGGGTTCTCCGGATCGACACGCTGGCCTATCCCCTGCACCTGCTGCCAGAGTGCGTCACTGGCAAACTGCAGCCGGAACGCCACCGCGCGCTCCTGGAACGGCTGCTTCATGTCGTTCTGGCGATAGACGTCGAACAGCTTCATCCACAGTGCCAGCGCAGTCGGATGCTGCTCGATCTCATGATTGAGCAGATTGATCGCCTGCTGGATCAGACCGTGATCGATCAGCAGCTGCGCCTCTTCCGAAACATTGCCCGGCAGCACGACATCCACGTCGTCGTTGTGAAACTCGTCGGCGATCTGGCCGATATTCTGCACCAGCGTCGTTGCGCCGAGCGCCGTGCGGATACGCGGTTCGGACGGCGGCATCGTCACCGGGCGCATCATGCTCGAACCGCCGGTCTCGCGCGGGTGGGCCAGCGAGAATGCATCGCCGTAGTCCTGCTGGCTGGTCCGCCAGCGCCAGCCGACAAAGCCGACCGGAATCAACAGCAGTAGCGACAGCCACCACGGCGACACGCCATCGTCGGTCAGATCGCGGCTCGACTTCACCGCGCTGGCCTGCGCAACGGGCGGGCCTTCTTGCCGCAGCGTATTCAGCTGTTTTTCAAGCTGGGCGACCTGGTATTTGAGCGCCATCAGCTGCGAGGTCTGATCGTCCGAGGTCAGCGTCAGCAGGCGCTCGCGTAGCTTGAGGCGATCCTCCGGCGACAGCTCGGATTCCCGGGTGAGGTCAAGACTCCCGGACGACAGCTGCAATCTGAATTCGCCCTGAGCCTGGGGTGCCTGGGTCGTCGGCAGGGCCGGCACCTGCGGCAGTGGCTCGGGCGTCGAGACGCTGAGCATGTCAGCGGGTTGCGGCGCCAGACGCGGCTGTGCCGGCGGTGCGACCGGCTTCGGTGCTGCGGCACCGCCGGCACGTGGCAAGGCCAGCAAGGCATCTTCGGGCAGCGGCGCATCGAGGCCCTGCGGCAGATCCGGGTTCTGCTGATACAGCTCGTCGATGAAACGCGCGCGCGCGGTCCTGTCATTGGGAAAATAATGCCGTGCCAGCTGCGAAACCGTATCGCCCTCGGCCACCCTCAGGCTGCCGCCGAGCGACGGGTAGCGCCGCTCGGATCGCACCGGCGCCGCACGGCGAGCGCTCCGCGGCGTGGCGTAATCGCGCGGATCGACCAGCACGTTGTAGCTGCGCTGGAAGCGCGGCTGCTCGTCGTCGCGGCACTGCACGCGCACGACCAGTTGCAGCATCGGCTCCTGCAAGGGTTCGATGCCGACGATCTGCAACTCGCCACGGCCCGCATCGCCCTGATATCGCAGGCGTGCATTGACCAGCGACGCGGCATCGCCATCGACCGCATCGGCGACCAGCCGAAAGCAGGCGCTGCCGAGGTTTTCGCCGGCCGCAAGCCGGACCGGGATCGACGCATCGAAACGCTCGCCCAGTGCCGAGTGCAACTGCAAATCGCCCAGCGAGGCGGCCTGCACCACGACCACAGGGGCGCCGAGCATCAGCGCCATCAGGCAACGGGACAACGAACCGGCTTTCATGAACATCACCGCAGAAAGGGGTCGCCGCTTCAAACGATGTCCAGATGGTCGAAGCCGCTCAGCACATCCTTCTGCTTCGCCTCGGAGCCGTTGAGCTTGATCTGCAGCCGCAAGTCGTTGACCGAGTCGGCGTTGCGCAACGCATCCTCATAGCTGATCTTGCCGGCTTCGTAGAGTTCAAACAGGCTCTGGTCGAAAGTTTGCATACCCAGTTCGCGCGAACGCTTCATGATTTCCTTGATCTCGTGGACATCACCCTTGAAGATCAGTTCAGAAATCAGCGGACTATTCAGCATCACCTCGACCGCGGCAACGCGGCCCTTGCCGACGCGGTGCGGCACCAGCCGCTGCGACACGAAAGCCTTGAGGTTCAGCGACAGGTCCATCAACAGCTGGGCCTTCCGCTCCTCCGGGAAGAAGTTGATGATCCGGTCCAGCGCCTGGTTGGACGAGTTGGCGTGCAAGGTCGCCATACACAAGTGGCCGGTTTCGGCGAAGGCGATTGCGTAATCCATGGTTTCGCGGTCGCGGATTTCACCGATCAGGATCACGTCGGGTGCCTGCCGCAGCGTGTTCTTCAGCGCCGCCATCCACGAATCGGTATCGACGCCGACCTCGCGCTGGGTGACGATCGAGCGCTTGTGCTCGTGCACGTATTCGATCGGGTCTTCGATCGTGATGATGTGGTCGTACGCGGTTTCATTGCGATGGCCGACCATCGCAGCGAGCGATGTCGATTTGCCCGAGCCGGTACCGCCGACAAAGATCACCAGCCCGCGCTTGGTCATCGCGATGTCTTTCAGCACCGGCGGCAGGCCAAGGTCTTCGAGCTTGGGGATCTCCGAGTTGATCGTCCGCAGCACCATGCCGACGCGCCCTTGCTGGATGAAGGCATTGACGCGGAAGCGCCCGAGATTGCCCGGGCTGATCGCGAAATTGCACTCCTTGGTGCCTTCGAACTCCTCGGCCTGCCGGTCGTTCATGATCGCCCGCGCCAGCTCCTTGGTGTGCTGCGCCGACAGGACCTGGTTCGACACCGGCGTCACCCGGCCGTCGATCTTCATCGCCGGCGGGAAATCGGCGGTAATGAAAAGATCCGATGCTTCCTTGGCGCGCATATGGCGCAGCAAGTCATGCATGAATTTCGCGGACTGTTCTTTCTCCATGATCCTGCTCTTTTACGGCGAATCCGCCTTGTGATAGTCGATAGCCCGCGCCGGGAGGCCCGTACGGGCTCAGCCCTTGAAGTGGTCCGGATTGGCCGCCTTGGTCCGCGCTTCGGCGGCCGAGACGATGTTGCGCTGGAGCAGACCCTGCAGGCATTGGTCGAGCGTCTGCATCCCGTACTGCTGGCCGGTCTGGATCGACGAATACATCTGCGCGATCTTGTTCTCGCGGATCAGGTTACGGATTGCCGGAATGCCGATCATGATTTCGTGCGCCGCAACCCGGCCCTGACCGTCCTTGGTTTTCAGCAGCGTCTGCGAAATGACGGCGCGCAACGATTCCGACAGCATCGCCCGGACCATCTCCTTCTCGGCGGCCGGGAACACGTCGACGACGCGGTCGATCGTCTTGGCGGCCGAGCTAGTATGCAGCGTCCCGAACACCAGGTGGCCGGTTTCGGCCGCGGTCAGCGCCAGCCGGATCGTTTCAAGGTCGCGCAATTCGCCGACCAGGATGACGTCCGGGTCTTCACGCAGCGCCGAACGCAGCGCATTCGAGAAGCTCATCGTATGCGGCCCGACCTCGCGCTGGTTGATCAGGCACTTCTTTGACTGGTGGACGAATTCGATCGGATCTTCGACGGTCAGGATGTGGCCGTAATCATTTTCGTTGATGTGATTGACCATCGCCGCCAGCGTCGTCGACTTGCCCGAGCCGGTCGGCCCGGTCACGAGCACGAGGCCGCGCGGGTTCTGCGCAATCTCGGTGAAGATACGCGGCGCGTTGAGTTCTTCAAGCGTCAGCACCTTGGACGGAATGGTCCGGAACACCGCGCCAGCGCCGCGCTGCTGCACGAAGGCATTGACGCGGAAGCGGGACAGATTGGGGATCTCGAATGAGAAATCGCACTCGAGCGTATCCTCATAGACCTTGCGCTGACCGTCGTTCATGATGTCGTAGATCATGTCATGAACGTCTTTGTGGTCCATCGCCGGCAGGTTGATGCGCCGCACATCGCCGTGCACGCGGATCATCGGCGGCAAGCCGGACGACAGGTGCAGGTCGGATGCCTTGTTCTTGACGGCAAAGGCCAAGAGTTCAGAAATTTCCATTTATAATTTTGTCCTTCTGCCGTGGCAGATCCCAACGCAGAAAAAGGCCGCATAACGAGGGCCAGATCAAGGCAAATCCATTATGGCAACGATGTTTGAAGCGTGGCAAGACGTGCTCCGGCGCATCGACGAGGCGGTTGTAAGCATCCAACGCCCACGGGGCTCAGTCCACCTGCTCGCCGTTAGCAAAACCTTCCCTGCCGAGGCGATCCGTACACTGTACGGACACGGTCAGCGCGCGTTCGGCGAGAACTATGTACAGGAATTCGCCGCCAAGCGCGCCGCGCTGGCCGACCTGGACGAGCTCGAATGGCATTTCATCGGTCCATTGCAAAGCAACAAGACGCGTAGCGTCGCCGAAGGCGCCGACTGGGTGCACGCCGTCGATCGGCTGAAAATCGCCGAACGGCTGTCGGCCCAGCGCCCGGACGCGCGCGGCGAACTGAATGTATGCATCCAGGTCAATGTGTCGGGCGAGGCCAGCAAATCCGGCGTCGCGCCCGACGAGGTCGCCACGCTCGCGGCGGCGATCGCGGCGCTGCCGCGGCTGAAGCTGCGCGGGCTGATGTGCATTCCCGAGCCGACTGACGACACACGCAAACTTTCAGCCCAATTCGCGCTGTTGCGCAAACTGCAGCAACAGCTGAATGACAACGCTTACGCCCTCGACACGCTGTCGATGGGCATGTCCGCCGACCTCGAGGTCGCCATTGCCGAAGGCGCGACGCTGGTCCGTGTTGGCACGGCGATCTTCGGCCGGCGGACGATCACACACTAACGAACAAGGAGACAGCGGAATGCGAATTACCTTTATCGGTGGCGGCAATATGGCGACCGCGATGATCGGCGGCATGGTCGCGCGCGGCTTTGCCGGCAACGAAATCCACGTCATCGAACCCGACGCGGCCAAGCGCGTGCAGCTGAATGCCGATTTCGGCGTTTCCGTTTCGGCGCCCGACGAAGCGCTGCCGGCAAGCGACGCCGTGGTGTTCGCGATCAAGCCGCAGCAGTTCCGTGCCGTTGCCGCAAGCATCGCGCCACAACTCGGCGATGCGCTGGTGGTCTCGATCGCCGCCGGCATCCGCTGCGACGCAATCGGCCGTTGGCTGGGTGGCACCGAACGCATCATCCGCGTGATGCCGAACACGCCGGCACTGGTCCAGGCCGGGATTGCCGGCGCCTATGCCGCGCCGGCAACCGGTGAAGCCGACCGCACACTGGCAACGCGCATCCTCGAGTCGACCGGCGAGATCGTCTGGGTCGACGACGAGAGCGATCTGGACGGCGTCACTGCGATCTCGGGCTCGGGTCCGGCCTATGTGTTCTATTTCATCGAATCGCTGCAAGCCGCGGCACGGGCGCAAGGCTTCGACACCGAAACCGCGCGCCGCCTCGCCTATCAGACCTTTGCCGGCGCGGTGAAGCTGGCGCAGCAGAGCGACGATGACGCCGCGACCTTGCGGCAGAAGGTCACCAGCAAGGGCGGCACGACCGAACGCGCGATCAATGCGCTAGAGAACAGCCAGGTCCGCAGCACGATCATCGCCGCCGCCTCGGCCGCCGCCGCGCGCTCGAAAGAACTCGGCGACGAACTCGGCCGCGATGCCGACTAAGGACGCCGAATGCTGACCGATACGCTCAATTTCCTGATCCGCAATCTGGCGGAATTCTTCATCCTGCTGCTGCTGACGCGGTTTTTCCTGCAGGCGGCACGCGTTTCATTCTCGCATCCGCTGGGGCAGTTCGTGCTGGTGCTGACGAGCTGGGCGGTGCTGCCGGTGCGGCGCTGGATCAAGCCATTTCGGGGCTATGACACCGCCAGCCTGCTGCTGGCCTGGCTGACCGCGCTGCTGATGCACGGCCTGTTGCTGGCGATCACGCCGTGGCCCTTTGTATTCGGATCGCTGACGACGGTCATCGCGCTGGCGCTGGTCGCCGTGGTCGAGCTGGTCAAGCTGTCGCTCTACCTGCTGTTCGCGGCGGTGATCGGTCAGGCGCTGATGTCGTGGATTGCACCGTACAACCCGCTGATGCCGATCCTGAACGGCCTGACCGGCCCCTTCCTCAAGCCGCTACGCCGGATCATCCCGCCGATCGGCGGCGTCGACATTACGCCGCTGATCCTGATCCTGCTGATCCAGCTGGTGCTGTCGGTCTTCGTCGCGCAGCTTGAGCCTGCGATCCTGCAGCACGTCAGCGTCGCTGGCTGATGGCATGGTATGAAACCGGCGCCGGGACCGTGCTGCTCAGACTGCACGTGCAACCCGGCGCCAAACGCACCGAAGTCGTCGGCCTGCACGGCGATGCGCTGAAGCTGCGGCTGGCTGCGCCGCCGGTCGACGGCAAGGCCAATGCCCGGCTGATTGCCTGGCTGGCCGATCTATTCGGCGTGCCGCAGCGTCAAGTCATGATCAAGTCCGGCCTGTCGTCACGGCAGAAGGTCGTCGTGATCGACGGCAGCGCCTATGACCCCGCCAGCCTGCTGGGCACGGGCGAGGCTACGGCGCAGCGCTGAGTCGGCTCAGCGCTCGTCGAGCCGGCGGCGGGGGTCGTTGCGCGGATCGACGCGGCGATACTCGCCTTCGAGCGTATCGGACGCCGGCGGAACCTTTGCGTTATCACGGCGTCCCCATGGCAGCAACATCAATACGGCCGCAACGTCGCCAATGAAGCCCGGTACGATGAACAGCACCGCTGCAATGTAGTAACGGGCGACCCAGAACAGGCTCTGCGGCGTCAACCGGCCGCTTTTCAGATCGTTGACCAGCGACCATGCGACGGCGATACGATGATGACGCAGCATGCCGATGCCGATCAGCGCCGACGCCAGCAAGGCGAGGAACACCCAGCCGGCGCCGATCCAGTCGGCCATGACCACCATCGAGGCAATCTCGGCAAGCGGATAGACAATAAAGGCGAGAAACAAATAAGGCATGAATACTCCCGATCAATCGGCCACGCCGCACGGCGCCGTGGTCATCATCTGTAATTGCCCCGACGCGGCGGTCGCCGACCGGCTCGCCGCCGGGCTGGTCGAGGCGCGGCTGGTAGCCTGCGTCAATCGGCTGGCGCCGGTTCGCTCGACCTACCGCTGGGAAGGCAGAATCGAAACCGCAGAGGAAGTTCCGCTGCTGGCCAAAACCACGCTTACCGCCTACCCCGCCGTTCAGGACTGGCTGAGCGCACATCATCCGTACGCAGTGCCGGAAATCATTGCGCTGCCGGTGGCCGCGGGCTTGCCCGCTTATCTGGCCTGGCTGGGCACCGAGGTGAACCAATGATGGTACGCCTGTTACTCGGCCTGTTGCTGGCAATGCTCACATCATTGAGCCTTGCCGATTCGGCGTCGCTGCTGCCGCCCGACCAGGCCTTCCGGGCGCAGCTGGTCCAGACATCAGATGGCGGCTACGCGGTGCATTTCAACGTCGCCCCGGGTTATTACCTGTACCGCGACCGGATGAGCTTTCACCCCGAACCCGCCGCGGCATTGAATCCGCTGCTGCCCAAAGGCGAGTTCAAGGACGACCCGAGCTTCGGCCGCGTCGAGGTGTTCAAGCACGACATCACCGTCGCGCTGCAGGGAAAACCACCGATCGGCACGGCGATCCGCGCCAAATTCCAGGGCTGCGCCGATGCCGGCGTCTGCTATCCGCCGCAAACGAAGCTGCTGCACATCGGTGACGTGCAGGACAGCGGCGTTACCGCGCTGTTCGGCGCAAGTACTGGCGATAGTGGCAGTGCCAATACGACAGGCGGCAATGCCGCCGCTGGCAGCACCCAAGTCGGCGACGACGGTTACTTCAGCGGCAGCAAGGCCGCGACCATCGCGTTGTTCTTTGTCGCCGGCATCGGTCTGGCGCTGACCGCCTGCATGTATCCGCTGCTGCCGATCATTTCCGGTATCGTGCTCGGCCCGGGAAGCGCAGGCCGTGGCCGTGCGCTGTGGCTGACGGCCATCTACGTGCAAGGGCTGGCGCTGACCTACACCCTCGTCGGCGTCGCCGCGGCGCTGACCGGCACGCTGCTGACGGTCTGGCTGCAGCAGCCGGTCGTCATCGGCGCCTTCGCGCTGTTCTTCGTCGCCATGGCGGTATCGATGTTCGGCGGCTATCAGCTGCAACTGCCCGGCAGTTGGCAGAGCCGGCTGAATGAGGTCGCCAACCGCCTGCCCGGCGGCCATGCCGGCCCCGTTTTCGTCATGGGCGCGCTGTCGGCGCTGATCGTCGGCCCCTGTGTGGCACCACCGCTGGCCGCCGCGCTCGCCTATCTGGGCCAGCAGGGCGATGTGGCGCTCGGCGGCGGTGCGCTGTATGCGCTGGCACTCGGCATCGGTACGCCCTTGCTGGTCATCGGTGCCGCCGGCAGCGCCGTGCTGCCGCGACTGTCCGGCAAAACCATGAGCAGGATGAAAATGCTGTTCGGCGTCGTCCTGCTCGGCATGGCGGTGTGGATCGCCCGGCCGCTGTGGCAAAGCTGGCTGCCCGGCGAGCATGCGGTTTCGTTCGAGCCGGTCACCTCGGTCGCCGAACTGCAGGACAAGGTCGCTGCTGCGCGCGGCAAGCCGGTGATCGTCGATTTCTACGCCGACTGGTGCGTCAGTTGCATCGAGTTCGAACGCGAAACCCTGCCCGATCCGCGCGTCAAGGCAGCGCTTGATCGCTTCGTCCGGCTGCGCGCCGACGTCACCGGCAATACCGTTGCCGACGCCGCGCTGCTCAAGCATTTCGGCCTGTACGGCCCGCCGGCCTTGCTGTTCTACGATGCCGAGGGCAAGCTCGTCCGCCAGCGCGTCATCGGCTTCCAGCACGCCGACGCCTTTCTTGCCACGCTGCAAACCGTTGAAGGATCGCCATGACCGCAAGCCGCGCCTTGCTCGCCGTCGTATTCGCACTCTCTGCCCTGAGCGCCCACGCCGGCGGTTTTTTCGATGCCGAGCTGAAGGATCTGGCCGGCAAGCCGCAGAAGCTCTCGTCGTTGCAGGGCAAGCCATTGGTGGTCAATTACTGGGCGACGTGGTGTTCGCCCTGCCGTGAGGAAATTCCGGAATTCGTGGCGCTGGCGAAGCAATACGCCGGCAAGGTCCGTTTCGTCGGCATCGCGATCGACGACGCCCCGGCGGTCAGCGCGTTCGCCAAGCAGTACAAGATGAACTACCCGACGCTGATCGGCGAAGCCGACGCGATGGCATTGATGAAGCAGGAAGGCAATACGATAGGCGGGCTGCCGTTCACGGCGATCTATGACAGCAAGGGTAAGCGCGTCGCGACGCACACCGGCCGGCTCAGCGCCGCGCAGCTCGAGGCCACGCTGAAAACGCTGCGCTGATCACACGGGGATTGCGGCGGTCGCCGCCTACTTCGAGAAACCGCAGAACACGTCGCGCAGCAGCTCGACCAGTTCGAGCGTACGGATGTCGCCGACGCGATAGAACACGCGATTGGCGTCCTTGCGCGTACGCAGCACGCCCTTCTCGCGCATCAGCGCCAGATGCTGGGAAATGTTCGACTGCGTCGTACCGACCGCGTCGACGATGTCCTGCACGCTCACCTCGTTCTCGCCCAGCACGCAAAGGATCTTTAGCCGCAGGGGGTGCGACATCGCCTTCATGGCACGCGACGCTTGCTGGATGTGCTCGTCGCTCATCATTTCGGGGGAGTTGAGCATGGCGTTAGGTATGTGTGGAAGTGGCAAATCGGCGCGGCCGAAGGCAGGAATTTGTGACGACGGCAAAGCGATGCCATTGCGGTAGAATACTACCGATATTTGGAACCCGACCGCAACGCCAGCTTACAGTCGCGTCGCGGTTTTGCCTAAAGGTATAAGCAAGATGACGCAAGCGAGCGCTACCGTATCGGTCAAACCCGTCCTGCTCCTGATCCTCGACGGTTACGGCTACCGTGAAGAGACTCAGGACAACGCAATCGCGGCGGCCAAAAAGCCGAACATCGACCGCGTCCTTGCCCAGTACCCGTGGACCACCATCAACGCCTCCGAACACTTCGTCGGCCTGCCTGACGGCCAGTTCGGCAACTCCGAGGTCGGCCATCTGAACATCGGCGCCGGCCGCGTCCTGCTGCAGGACATCAGCCGCATCGACGTCGACGTCGCCGCCGGCACGCTCGGCCAGAATCCGGTGTTCGCCGAAGCGATCGAAAAAGCCAAGTCGACCGGCAAAACGCTGCACGTGATGGGTCTCGTTTCCGACGGCGGCGTGCACGCCCACGAAGCGCACATCCATGCGCTGATCAAGGACGCCGCCGCTGCCGGTGTTGCGGCCATTCATGTCCACGCCTTCCTCGACGGCCGCGACACGCCGCCACGCAGCGCCGAGCAATACCTCGCCAAGCTGCAAAAGGTCTGCGACGACGCCAAGGTCGCCCGCATCGTCGGCGTCGTCGGCCGTTACTGGGTAATGGATCGCGACAAGCGCTGGGAGCGCGTCGAGCCGGCCTACAAGCTGATCGTCGACGGCCAGGGCCTGCACCACGCCGAAACCGCAATCGACGCGCTGAACGCTGCGTACGCACGCAACGAGAACGACGAATTCGTCGGCGCCACCAGCATCGGCGCGCCGGCACGCATCGAAGACGGCGACGTCGCGATCTTCATGAACTTCCGTGCCGACCGCGCCCGCCAGATCGCCGTCGCACTGACCGATGCCGCATTCGACGGCTTCGCCCGCTCGCGCGTTCCGCAGTTCGGCTACTTCTGCACCGCCACGCGCTATGCCGAAAGCTACCCCTTCCCGGCCGCGTACGAGAAGGAAAAGGTCAAGAACAGCTTCGGCGAATACATCGGCTCGCTCGGCCTCAAGCAGCTGCGCATCGCCGAAACCGAAAAATATCCGCACGTCACCTACTTCTTCTCGGGTGGCGAGGAAAACGAGTTTCCGGGCGAAGACCGCATCCTCGTACCGAGCCCGAAGGTCGCCACGTATGACCTGCAGCCGGAAATGAGCGCGCTCGAAGTCGCCGACAAGATCGTCGCCGCGATCGAATCGCAGCAGTACGCAGCGATCATCTGCAACCTCGCCAACGGCGACATGGTCGGCCACACCGGTATTTTCGACGCGGCGGTCAAGGCGGTCGAAACGCTCGACATCTGCGTCGGCAAGTGCGTCGAGGCCATGCAGAAGATCGGTGGCGAAGTGCTGATCACCGCCGACCACGGCAATTGCGAACTGATGTACGACAAGGACGCGCACCAGCCGCACACGCAGCACACGACCGACGTCGTGCCGTTCATTTATATCGGCCGCGAGGCAACGATGGCGCCACGCGGCGAAGGCGCGCTGCGCGACATCGCGCCGACGCTGCTCAAGCTGATGGGCCTGCCGCAACCGGCCGAAATGACCGGCCACTCGCTCGTCAACCTCGCCTGATCGCATGCGGCGGCGTGTCCTTGCCCTGACCCTGCTGCTCTCGGCCGGCGCCTTCGCGGCGCCGGCCGAGCCCGTTTCGCGCCAGCAAAGCGCCGAGAAACAGCAGGAACTCAAGTCGTTGCGTGGCCAGATCGATGCGCTGAAGCAGGATTTGGCCGACACCGAATCGGATCGCAAGGAGGCCAGCGACGCGCTCAAGGACTCCGAGTCGGCGATTTCCGACGCCAACCGGATTCTGGGCGACCTCGGTTCCCAGCGCGCGCTGACCAGCACCGAACTGGCCCGGCTCGAAGGCGATATCGCCACGGCCCGCAGCCGGATCGAGCAAAGCCAGCAACGCCTCGCCAAACTGATCAAGACCCGTTACAAGAGCGGCGAGCTCGAGGCCTGGCGACTGCTGCTGAATCAGCAGGATCCGAACCAGGTCAACCGCACGCTCGGCTATTACCGCTATCTGGTCGCAGCGCAGCAGCAGCTCGCCAGCCAGCTCGAAGGCCAGCTCGCCGAGCTGAATCGGCTCGCCGACGAAATCCGCGCCAAGCAGGATGAACTGGCCGCGATGAGCAGCGAGAAACAGCGCCAGAAAAGCCGGCTGCAATCCGAGCAGAGCAAGCGCCAGGCGCTGGTTGAACAGCTGTCGGCCGAAATCAGCAGCCAGCGTGGCCAGATCCAGAAACTCAGCACCGACGAAAAACGCCTCACCGGCCTGATCGACCGGCTCAACGCGCTGATCAAGAAACAGGAAGCCGAGCGTGTCCGGCTGGCCGCCAAGAAACGAGCCGAAGCCGCCGCACGCGCCAAAGCCGTCCGCGAAGCCAACGCCCGCGCCGCCGCGCAAGCCAAGGCAGAAGGTAAACCGGCGCCCAAACCGGCACCGGAACCCAAGGCCGAAGTCAACGACGACGTCCCGGACGCCAGCCTCTCGGGCAAGGCTTTCGTTTCGCTCAAAGGCAGGTTGAAACTACCGGCCAAGGGCGAAATCGTCGGTCGCTACGGCGCACCACGCGCCGAAGGCACGACGTGGAAAGGCATGATGATCAAGGCCGCGCCGGGCCAGCCGGTACGCGCGGTCGCCAGCGGCCGCGTCGTGTTCGCCGACTGGTTGCGCGGCTTCGGCAACCTCATCATCGTCGAACACGGTGGCGGCTACATGAGCCTCTATGCCGGCAATGAAGCGGTGCTCAAACACGTCGGCGACAGCGTCAACGCGGGCGACACTATTGCCACCAGTGGCAACACCGGTGGCATGGCAGATTCCGGTGTATATTTTGAACTCAGACAGAATGGCCGTCCGCTCGACCCACAGGGCTGGATAGGCTAAACCTTTACCCGGATAAAAAAAGCCCCTCACGATGAAGCAAAAACTGCAAAAACTGGGTCTCCTTTGCGTCGGCGCCGGTGTCGGCGTCGCTGTTTCGTTGTCGTTCAACGCCGTTGCCGACAAGGACGCAAACACCAACCCCTTGCCGATCGACGAACTCCGGGCCTTCTCCACCGTGTTCGGTCTGGTCAAACAGAACTACGTCGAACCGGTCGACGACAAGAAGCTGATTTCCGAAGCCATCAAGGGCATGGTCTCGGGCCTCGACCCGCATTCGACCTACCTCGACGCCAAGGACTTCAAGGACCTGCAGGAAACCACGCAGGGCGAGTTCGGCGGGCTGGGGCTTGAAGTGAATATGGAAGACGGTCTGGTCCGGATCGTCTCGCCGATCGAAGATACGCCGGCCGACAAGGCCGGGATCAAGGCCGGCGACTACATCGCCAAGATCGACGACACCCAGGTTCAAGGCATGTCGCTGACCGACGCCGTGAACAAGATGCGCGGCAAGGCCGGCAGCAGCGTCACGCTGACGATCCTGCGCAAGGGCGAAGCCAAGCCGCTGGTGCTGACGCTGAAACGCGCGGTGATCCAGGTGCAGAGCGTCAAGTTCAAGCTCGCCGAGCCAGACTACGGCTACATCCGCGTCACGCAGTTCCAGGAACGCACGACCGAAACGCTCGCCAAGGCGATCGAGACGCTCTACAAGGACAACAAGGCGCCGCTGAAGGGCATCGTCCTCGACCTGCGCAACGATCCGGGCGGTCTGCTCAACAGCGCCGTCGGCGTGTCGGCAGCCTTCCTGCCCAAGGGTTCGCTCGTCGTCTACACCGAAGGCCGTAGCGCCGATGCCAAGATCCGCCTGACCGCGGATCGCGAAAACTACCTGCGTCCGGGCAACAAGGGCGACTATCTGGCCAGCCTGCCGAAGGACATCAAGAATGTCCCGCTGGTGGTGCTAGTCAACGGCGGCTCGGCGTCCGCGTCGGAAATCGTCGCCGGTGCGTTGCAGGATCACAAGCGCGCGCTCGTCGTCGGCACGCAATCGTTCGGCAAGGGCTCGGTGCAGACCATTCTGCCGGTCGATGCGACCTCGGCGGTCAAGCTCACCACGGCGCGCTATTACACGCCGAACGGCCGGTCGATTCAGGCCAAGGGCATCACGCCGGACATCGAGATCGAGGAGGCCACGCTGAATGGCCGCGAGGACAACGGCCTGCGCGTGCGCGAATCCGACCTCGAGCACCATCTGAACAATCCGAGCGACAAGGATGGCAAGGGCGACGCGTCCAAACCCAAGGCCGTGATCCGTCCGAAGACGCCGCTGCCCAAGCTCGACGCCAGCGAACCGGATGCCGACAGCCCGCGTGAACTGGTCTCGAAAAAGGATTATCAGTTGCAGCAGGCGTTCAACGTGCTCAAGGTGCAGCAGCTGTTGCAGCAAAAGGATCAGCCCAAGGCCGATCCGGTCAAGCCCAAAGCGAAGTGATACTAAAAACCCCGCCCGATGGCGGGGTTTTTTATTGCGCCGCACGATGCGCCGGCCGAGTAGCGAGACTAAGCTGGGCTGATGACGGGAGTTCTCCATGACCGACCTCAACGACACCCGGCAACGTGACCTTGCGCTTGCGCCTGGCACCACCGCAGAGCAAACAGCCCGCGCTGCCGCCTTGCTTGACGAACTGCCCGGTGTCTCGTCGATGCCGGGGCCTGAAGACGGGGTACTGCACATTCGCTATGTGCTGTCGGCCTATACCCTGGCCGAGCTTGAGGCGCTGCTTGCGACCCATGGCATCGGACTAGACCAGCGGGTATCGCAAAAGCTCAAACGCACCGTTGCCCACTACGCCGACGACGTCGAACGCGACAACCTCGACCTGCCCGAGCACAACGTCAAGGCCCGCGACGTCTACGCCACGCTCTGGACACGTCACCCGCACGGTGACAACGACGACACACCGGACGAGCTACGGCGCTACCTTTGAGCCGCCTGCGCCAGCGCAAGATTCGCAACCGGGGGTGGCAGGTATACTGTCGGCTGAACGTCCAGCCCGATCGCCATGACCCATCCAGCCCGCTTCCCGTCCCAAGACGCCGATCTCGACGACGCCGCCCTGCTGCGCTACAGCCGCCACATTCTGCTCGACGACATTGGCGTCGAAGGACAGCAGGCCATCGCCGGCGCGCACGCGCTGGTCATCGGCGCCGGCGGCCTCGGCTCGCCGGCGCTGCTCTATCTGGCCAGCGCCGGCGTCGGCACCATCACCGTTGTCGATGACGATGCGGTCGACCTGACCAATCTACAGCGCCAAATCGCCCATACCGAGGCAAGGGTCGGCACCAACAAGGCCGAATCGGCCGCCGAATCGATGCACGCGCTAAATCCGCGTATCGTCATCCGTGCGCTGGACGAGCGCGTCGATGGCGGTCGCCTGGCGGCGCTGGTGGCCGATGCCGATGTCGTACTCGATTGCTGCGACAACTTCGCCACGCGCCACGCCATCAATCGCGCCTGCGTCGCCGACCGCGTCCCGCTGGTGTCGGGTGCGGCGGTCCGCTTCGATGGTCAACTGACAACCTTCGACCTGCGCGATCCGCTCAACCCGTGCTATCACTGCCTGTTCGGCGAAGAGGGCGATGCATCGGACGGCCCCTGCGCCACCTTCGGCGTGTTTGCACCGCTGACCGGCATCATCGGCGCCGCGCAGGCTGCCGAAGCGCTGAAACTGCTGATCGGTCTGCCAACGCTAGTCGGTTGCCTGCAGTTGCTCGATGCACGCACCTTGCAATGGCGCGAGATGAAATACCGCAAAGACCCCGCCTGCCCGGTATGCAGCGGACGCCACGCCGGCTGAGTACGGGTTTCCCCGCATTCCAAGCCCGACTCATCCGCGTAGAGTGCAATCCATGAACGCCAAGTCCCTGCCCCTTTCCCGCCAGAATTATTGGTACCGCCCGTATATCTAAAGGCGGCCAGGACTACACACGAACACATGCCGCCGATCAGGCGGCATCGTTGTTTCAGCACCCAAGATACCCTCCCTGGTCGGTGGTCCAAATCCAAAGGACCGATACCATGACCGAACCCCGCAATCCCGTCACCATCCTGCTCGGCAACCCGGCACAGCACGCCATCACCATCGGCGATACGCTGGCCACGCTGAACCGCCGCCTGCCCTTCCTTGCGCGTCATCGGCCGTTCCTGATGCTCGACGACGGCGCAGAAGCGCCGCTCGATACGGTCCTCGACCATCTGGCCGTCGGCATCGACGCCGAGCAGTGCACGATCTTCGTCGCCGAACAGGTACCGGAGCTGAGCGATATCGGCCACTGCTTTGCGCCGCTGCTGCCCGCCTCCCGCACCGCGACGGCGATGACCGCGATCCGCCCGGCGCTGGCCGCACTGCCACAATCGGCGCACCTTTCCGAAGCCAACCGCATTGCCCGTCACTGCAACAACCTGGCCGGCCGCGAACTGCTGCCGGAGGCGCTGGCGCTGCCCGACACCCGCCGGACACTCGCCCCACTCGGCCGTGAAGTCCGCCTGAGCGCAACGCCGGCCGAACTGCGCGCCGCCGTGCTGACGATGGCGCTGCCGACCGAAAAATGCAGCGTCGAGCAACATCCGATCTTCGCCTACCTCGATGCCTTCGAATCGGACATTCCCTTCCTCGACGACCTGAAAGCCAAGTTCCGCCGTGGCGGCCTCGCCGACGACGTATTGCAACTGCATCTGGCGCATTGCCTCGAAGCCTTTGTCGCCCCGCTGCGCGAGCGCCGTGCCGCACTGTCACGCGACGCGGTGACGGCACAACTGCAACGCGGCATCGAACGGACCCGTGACGTGGCCGCGCGCACGCTGATCGAGGTCCGGCATGCGCTTGGCTGAAACGTACCGCCCAACAGAAAAAAAGCGAGGCTCCGGCCTCGCTTTTTTTTGCGCCCATCGTTGCAAGGCTCAGAAGTAGTGGAGCCCCAGTGCCGCTTTCACCTCGGACAGCGTCTGCGCTGCGACGGCACGCGCCTTGTCGGTGCCCTGCGCCAGCATCCGCATCACTTCGGCCGGATCCTTGGCAAACTCGGCACGGCGCTCGCGGATCGGCGCGAGCAGCGCCTGCAAACGTTGTTCAAGATGGCGCTTGATCACCATATCGCCAAGACCGCCGCGACGGTATTTGGATTTCAGGTCGTCGACGAAGGCGATATCCGGCTCGAACGCATCCAGATAAGTGAACACGACGTTGCCTTCGACCTGGCCCGGATCGTCGACGCGCAGGTGGTTCGGGTCGGTGTACATCATCTTCACGGCCTTGCTGACCTCGTCGGCGCTGGCCGACAGCGCCAGTGCGTTGCCGAGTGACTTGCTCATCTTGGCCTTGCCGTCGATGCCCGGCAGCCGGCCCATCGCCGGAATCACCGGCGCGGCTTCGACCAGGATGTCCTGGCCGACATTGGCGTTGAAGCGGCGGACGATTTCGTTCGATTGCTCGATCATCGGCGCTTGGTCGGCGCCGACCGGCACCAGCGTCGCCTTGAATGCGGTGATGTCGGCCGTCTGGCTGACCGGGTAGGCGAGAAAACCCGCCGGAATATCGCGCTGGAAGTCGCGCAGGCGGATTTCTTCCTTCACCGTCGGATTGCGTTCGAGCCGCGCCACGGTGACAAGGTTCAGATAGTAGAACGTCAGCTCGGTCAGCTCCGGCAGCTGCGACTGGATGAAGATCGTGCTTTTCGCCGGATCGATGCCGACGGCCAGGTAGTCGAGGGCGACTTCGAGCACATTGCGACGCACCTTGTCGCGGTCGCCCATATTGTCGGTAAAGGCCTGCGCATCGGCCAGCATCAGGAACTGCCTGTGCTGATCCTGGAATGTGATGCGGTTCTTCAGCGAACCGACATAGTGGCCCAGATGCAGCGGCCCGGTCGGGCGGTCACCGGTCAGGATGATCTGGTTCGGGGGAATGGCGTTGCTGTTCATGGTGCGGGCTCCCTGATCTGGATGGTCTGAGCCGCTGAACCGGTACCGCAGAAACACACATGCCGCCCGGTCCGGCGGCATGGTTCACGCAAACATCGTGGCCTGCCGCTGTCTCAGCGGCGCCACCAGCGGCACGAGGCCGGACGGACGATTGCGGATATTGGGTACATGCAGGGCATTCTGGTCGCGATCAGTCCGGCTGTCCAGCCTTGTGCAGCCTGCCTAGCGGCCCGAGCACCGCTTCGGTATTGGCCGTGCAGGCGCCTTGCAGGGTAGCGACGTCGATGTCGCGCAGTTCGGCCAGCACCGCGGCGATGCGCGGCAGCTGGTCGGGCGCATTGCGGCCCGGCGGCGGCCCGGCCAGCCACGCCGGCGGAATATCCGGTGCATCGGTCTCGAGCACGATCGCATCGAGCGGCAATTCGGTCGCCAGCCGGCGTATCCGCTGCGAACCGCTGTAGGTCATCGCGCCGCCGAAGCCGAGCTTGAAACCGAGCTTGAGAAACGCGTCGGCCTGCTGGGCGCTGCCGTTGAAAGCATGGGCGATGCCACCGCGAACCCGCCATTTGCGCAAATACTTGAGCACCTGGTCCTGGCTGCGGCGGATATGGACAATCACCGGCAGATCGACGTCGCGTGCGAGCCTGAGCTGTGCTTCGAACACCGCGACCTGTCGTTCGGCATCGAGCCCGGGCACATAGAAATCGAGACCGATTTCACCGACCGCGACCGCCGGCTCACGCCCAAGCAAGTTGGCCAAGTCGTCAAGGTGTTCATCGCGGTGCTCGGCGACATAGAGCGGGTGCAAGCCGTAGGCCACCGCGCAACCGTAGCGTTCCCGCATGCGGCCGGTCGCGGCAAACGTCGCTGCGCTGACGGACGGTACGACCAGTTGCGCGACCCCGGCGAGCATAGCCGCAGCAACGATTTCATCGCGATCGGCATCGAACTCGGGCGCGTCCAGATGACAATGACTGTCGGTCAGCACGGAACTCTCTCGGGCGTTTACTATCTGTGTCTAACTGGCGGCCGCGTACTGCGGCTGCGATACCACAATAATGCCATACCGAATGGGGATCATATGGGCAGTGAATTATGGATTTGGGGCGTGTTCATCGGCGTGGTGCTCACGCTGCTCGCCTTCGACCTCGGCTTCCTGAACCGCGGCAACAATGAAATCAGCATCAAGAAGAGCCTGAAGCTCTCGGCGTTCTATATCGGCGCGGGCCTGCTGTTCGGCGCCTGGGTCTGGTCGTTCAAGGGACCACAGGCCGGGATGGACTACTTCACCGGCTTTCTGGTCGAAAAATCGCTGTCGATGGACAACGTGTTCATCATCTCGCTGATCTTCACCAGCCTGGCGATTCCGCGCGAGCTGCAGCACCGCGTGCTGTTCTGGGGCATTCTCGGCGCCATCGTCATGCGCGCGGTGATGATCGGCCTCGGCGCGGCGCTGGTACACCAGTTCAGCTGGATCCTGCTGGTCTTCGGTGCCTTCCTGATCATCACCGGCATCAAGATGCTGGTCGCCAACGACGAAGACCCGGACATCGAAAACAACCGGATGTTCAAGTTCTTCAAGCGCCATCTGCGCATGGTGCCGACGCTGCAGGGCAACCACTTCTTCGTCCGCGGCGAAGCGATCGGCAAAAAAGCCGGCTGGTGGGCGACGCCGCTGTTCCTGGCGCTAGTGATGGTCGAAGCGGCCGACCTCGTGTTCGCGGTCGACAGCATTCCGGCGATCTTCGCGATCACGCAGGACCCGTTCATCGTCTACACGTCGAACATCTTCGCGATTCTCGGCCTGCGCGCGCTGTACTTTGCGCTGGCGGCGATGGTGCACCGTTTCCACTACCTCAAGTACGCGCTCGCGGTGGTGCTGGTGTTCATCGGCTGCAAGATCGGCCTCGTCTACATGAACATCAAGATTCCGTCGGTGCTGTCGCTGACGGTGACCTTCGGCCTGCTGCTCGCCGGTGTGCTGTACTCCTTGTACAAGACCCGCGGCGAAGCGTTGCCGAAGAACTGATCCCGCAGCCTCACGGCAAACGGCCCGGATTGACCGGGCCGTTTTTTATTTGCGGTCGGCCTCGCGCCGGTTGAGCCACCATGAATGCAGTGCCGCGACGATGATCAGCAGCGCGGCAATCCCGCCGGTCAGCGCCTCCGGCACATGGATGATCGGCGCCAGCAGCATCACCGCCGCCAGCGAGCCGATGGCCCAGAACGCACCGTGCTCCAGATAGCGGAAGGTCGACAGCGTCCCCTTCTCGACCAGCAGCAGCGTGAAGCTGCGCACGAACATCGCGCCAACACCCAAGCCGATCATGATCAGGAAAATGTTCTTGGTCAGCGCAAAGGCACCGAGCACGCCGTCGAACGAGAACGACGCATCAAGCAGCTCAAGGTAGATGAAGCCTGCCCAGCCGGTCTTGACCGCCGCACCGTCGTCCCCGAGCAGCGCGCCCAGGCTTTCGACGATGGCATAGATCACCACGCCCCACAGCCCGGCCGACAGAAAGCGGTACGCTTCGTGCTCGGGCAGCGCGCTCGCCAGCGCCAGCAGCACTGCCAGCGACAGGATCGCCGCCGCCATGTTCAGCCGGCCAATGTGCGCCATGCCGGCTTCGAGCGGCTTGATCCAGTGCTCGCGCTTCTCGCGATTCAGGAAAAACGCCCAGAACACCATCATCAGGAAGGCACCGCCGAATGCGGTCACCTCGATGTGCGCCGACGTCAGCGTCGCCGCATAGTGATCGGGGCGCATGATCGCCATCGTCAGCACGTCGCTCGCCGGCCACTGGCCGCTGACCGCCCACTCATACAGGGACACCGGTCCCGGCAACGGCGGCGCTTGGGCGATCACGCCGACGATGACCAATGGAAACAATAATCGCATGCCGAATACGGCGACCAGCATCCCCCAGAGCAGGAAGCGGCGGCGCCATTTTTCGTCCCAGTTTTTCAGGATCGATGCGTTGACGACGGCGTTGTCGAACGACAGGCTGGTTTCGAGCAGTGCCAGATTGAACGTGACCCAGAGCCCGGCCCAGCCGCCGATCATCCACGCCAGCACAAGGCCGACCGCGGTGACGGCAAACGAAGTGTGGAAATAGCGCAGCATGACGAACAGCATAGTGGCAAAGCGCCATTATGCCCGCGAAAGCGGCCGGTTCAGGCACCCTCGTCTGATCCAGCACAAGCCGGGTACGGTGGACTTGGTCCGCGTCAGGCAAAGCCTCTATACTTTTGCCTTTGCACAATACGCTGTTTCCCCGAACGGAGCCCCGCATGAGTCACGCCTATCACGATCTGGTTCAAGCGCATAACGCGCTGCTGCAAAAACAGGACGCCCCGCTGTACAGCTCGCTCGAAGGCCTGAATCTGCCCGCCCGCGCTGCGCCGGCCGCCGACGCGCCGGTCGTCATGATTTTTGCGCCGCACCCGGACGATGAATGCATCATCGGCGCACTGCCGCTGCGCCTTGGCCGTGAAGCCGGCTTTCGCGTCGTCAACGTCGCCGTCACCCAGGGCTCGAACCTCAAGCGCCAACCGGAACGCTGGGTTGAAGTCGCCAATGCCTGCGAACTGCTCGGCTGGGAACTGCAGGAAACCATTCCCGGCGGCCTGATGGGCGTGTCGCCGAAGACCCGCAGCGACGATTCGGTCGCGTGGGCCGAGAAGGTCAACGTGCTCGCCGCGCTGATCGAGCAATACCAGCCGGCCGTCTGTGTCTTGCCACACGACAACGACTACCACTCGGCCCACATCGGCACCCACTATCTGGTCATCGACGCCCTCAAGCGAGCCGGCCACGCCTGCACCGTGGCGCAGAGCGAATTCTGGCGCCAGATGGATGCACCGAACGCGCTAATCGCCACCAGCAACACCGATACCGCCGACCTGATCGCCGCGCTGGCGTGCCATGTCGAGGAAGTGCGCCGCAACCCCTACCACCTGCGCCTGCCAGGCTGGATGGCCGACAACGTCCGTCGTGGCGCCGAAGTCTGCGGCGGCCAGGGTGCCGCGGCGCCGACCTTCTCGTTCGGCACGATCTACAAGGTCAGCCGCTTCGACGGCAGCCAGCTGCTCGACAATCCGAGCAAGTACACGCTAGCCGAAGGCGACGACATCAAGGCGCTGCTCGGCTGAGCACGGCGTTCACGCGCATGAGAAACGGCTGCCCCTGGCAGCCGTTTTTTTGTATCGTCACCGCGCGCGATCAGGTGTATCTGTCGGCCCCGGCCGCGATCAGCGATGCTGAGAACCTATCCCAGCAGGCACAACCCAACCGCCTGATGAGATAGGTTATGAAGGCATTACGCCCCTGGAGAAAGCGATGAAGACCATTGGACTGATCGGCGGCATGAGCTGGGAATCGACCGTCGTCTACTACCAGGAAATCAATCGTCGCATCGCGCAAACGCTGGGCGGCGTGCACAGTGCACGCATCGTCGTCGATTCGATCGACTTCGCCGAACTGGTGCCGTTGCAGGAGCGCGGCGACTGGGATGCGGCAGGCCAGTTGCTGGCCGGCTCGGCCCGAAGGCTGGCAGCAGCCGGCGCCGACATCGTGCTGATCGGCGCCAACACCATGCACAAGGTCGCCGCCGACGTCGAGGCCGCGACGACGCTGCCGCTGCTACACATTGCCGACGCCACCGCGGCGCAGCTCCGCGCCGACAGCCACACCCGGGTCGGCCTGCTCGGCACCCGCTATACGATGGAACAGGCCTTCTACACCGGCCGGCTCGCCGAGCACGGCATTGAAACACTGATCCCCGACCCCGGCGGTCGCGACCGAGTTCACCGGGTCATCTACGACGAGCTCTGCAAGGGCGTGTTCTCCGAGGCCGGCCGCACGATCTACCGCGCCGAGATGGCTGCCCTGGCGACCCGCGGCGCCAGCGCCATCGTGCTCGGCTGCACCGAAATCGGCCTGCTCGTCACCGGCGACGACAGCCCCGTTCCCCTGTTCGATACCGCGCTGATCCATGCGCAAGCGGCGGCCGACTGGGCGCTCGGCGACTAATTAAGCGCCGCGAACGAAACCCAGTGCGGTGCTAGCAAAGCGCGCAAACGCAGACAGTACAAGCCGTGCAACGCAGTCGGCAGCGTTTTGTTAGCTCCCCTAAAAGCGCAACACTTCGCCGGCGCGGCGCTTGAGTTCGAACTGGATCAGCTTGTAGGCATCGAAATCGAATTCTGCCGGCCCCGCAGCCTGCAGCGCCCCCAGCTCGGCAGCCTCGTGGATCACGCCGAGATGGCACCAGCGGTCGATGACGTGAATCTCGGGCGCCCATTCCGGGCCTTCGACCAAGCCCACCGGACCCGGGTACGGCCAGTCAGCAAAGCTGTGCTTGGCCAGCAAGGACAACAGCCGGGCGTTGTGCGTCGCCAGCGGCTCGTGGCCGATGCACGCCCCCCGGCATTTTCCCAAGGGCTGGGCGCTGCACGGCGCTGCCACGACCGGGCGCGGCTCAAGCCCGAGCAGTTGCCGGCACAGGCCGGTGCCGTCGGCCAGCTTGTCGAGCAGGCGCTGCGCATCGCGGCGCGCGCGGAACGGGCCGAAGACGAAGTCGCGCTGCGGATCGATCTGCCCCAGGGCCGCCAGATCGACGACCTCCGGAATCAGCGCCCTATCGTGCTCGCTCAGCCGCAGCACGCAGGCGCCGGTACTTTTCTTCGGACGCGGATTGTACACCGGTTTGAGCGTGCGGATCAGCCGCGCTTCGTCGAGCATCGCGCCAAATTCGCCGGCCGCTTCGCGCCAGTCGATGCGCGTCAGCTTGCCCAGCATTTCCAGCTCGCGCGGCTTGCGTGCATCGGCGGCGAAATGCTGCAGCACCCGCTTGCGGATGTTGTGACTGCGGCCGACCAGCAAGGCGGCGCCCTCGATGGCGTAGAAGGTATAGCAACCGCCGGTTTCCGGTAGCTCGTCGATCACCGCCGGATCGAGGCCGGCCGGTATCCGCGGCTGGCGCAACAACTCGGCGATGGCCTGCTGCACCACTTCGACCGGATGCTCGCGCAAGGCAACGTCGAGAAAGGCCGGCAGCAGCGCGGCATCGCTCAGCGCGCGATGGCGATCGCCGTCGATCGCCAGACCGTGCCGGGCAACCAGCGCGTCGAGGCTGTGCTTGAATTCCTTCGGATAGAGCTTGCGCGACAACTTGACCGTGCACAGCACCGGCGCCGAAAAACGCAATCCCAGCCGCTGGCATTCCTGCTTCAGAAAGCCATAGTCGAAGCGGGCGTTGTGGGCGACAAAGACCCGGCCTTGCAACTTGGCCAGCACCGTTTCGGCCAGTTCGGCGAAGGTCGGCGCATCGGCGACCATGGCGTCGTCGATCCCGGTCAGCCGCTGGATGAACGGCGGAATCGGCTGCTGCGGATTGACGAGGCTGGACCAGCGCCGCACGCCGTCGTCATCGACCTGGACAATACCGATCTCGGTGATCCGGTCGCTCGCCGGTGTGGCGCCGGTGGTTTCGAGATCGACGAAAACCAGCGGTTCGCTGTAGTAGGGATTGGTCACGCGATTCAGCGCTTCACGAAACGGAAACACTGATGAATGCGCTTGTTGCGGAAATCCTCAGGCACCGACTGGGCCGAAATATCCTCGCACAAGGGTTCCAGCGTTTCGTCGAGCTTGAAGCGGCGCAGATTGTTCGAGAAATACAGCACGCCGCCCGGATTGAGCAGATCGAGTGCGGTTTCGACCAGATAACGCTGGTCGCGCTGGACATCGAGAATGCCGGCCATTTTCTTCGAGTTCGAGAACGACGGCGGATCGCAGACGATCAGATCGAAACGCTCGCCGGCACGCTCGGCATCACCGAGCCATTGCAGCACGTCGGCGCGCACCTGGGTATGCGCCGGCGTATCCAGGCCGTTTTCGGCCAGATTGCGCTTGGCCCACGCCAGATAGGTGTTCGACAGGTCGACCGACACCGTCTCGCTCGCGCCGCCGGCAGCGGCATAGACCGAGAACGCGCCGGTGTAGCAAAAGAGGTTGAGCATGCGCTTGCCCGCGGCTTCGGCGCGCACGCGCTTGCGGGTGTTGCGGTGGTCGAGAAACAGCCCGGTGTCGAGATAGGCATCGAGGTTGACGATGAAACGCAGGCCGTCTTCCTCGACGATGAATTCATCGCCTTCGGTGCCGGTTTTCTCGTACTGCGCCTCGCCCTTCTGGCGCCGGCGCAGCTTGATGGCGATGTCGTCCTCGGGGATGCCGAGCGCCTCGCCGGTCGCGTACCAGATCTCCGCCAGCCAGGCTTCGTGATCCTCGTCGGTCTGAACCCAGCCGGTTTCGACTTCGGCCAGGTGGACCTTGCCGGCATACCAGTCGACGACGACCGGAAACTCGGGCACATCGCGGTCGTACAGCCGATAGCACTGAATGCCGTGACGGCGGGCCCACTTGCCCCAATGCTTGGCATTCTTGGCAAGGCGGTTCTTGTAGCTGGAAAGGTCGCTCATCGGACAGGGCACGGCTCGGGGGGAAAGCCGCATTCTACCGGATGCATCGGCATCGCCGGACGTGCAAAAGGCGGCTCAAGGCCGCCTCGGGTTTGTCGCTACTTGGATCGGGGGCGGTTACTTACCACCACTGCCACCGCCGCCAAATCCACCGCCGGAATTACTACCCGGCCCGGCTTGCTTTTGCAACCAGTTAATCTGGTCCAGACCTGACCCGTGATCGCTGGTCGGTATATCGTTGGGCGCGACCATTGCGGCAAATGCCGCAGCCGAGAACAGACTGGCGACGCAAAAGGCAATCCATTTGGTGAGAGCACGCATTGTTTACAGTCCTCTTTGTTGAGGTCCTGCTTTGACCCCAACGCCTCCGAGGAGTGCCATGTGCCGATACAAGTCCGGATGGGCGGAACAAAGCGGCCACACGGAGCGACGCAATCACGACGAAGCTGCGCGCACCAACTTCACCAAAATTCGTCCAATTACAGAAAAAACCGCAGATAACACCGGAAAAATAGCCACCTTAGGCCGTCACTCCATCACTAGGGCCAAGGCTGGCAGCCATACCAGTCGTCACCTTACACCCCATGGCGCAGAACACACGGTCCTCCAGCCAGACAGATTCGGTTCAGCCTTGCGCTTGCCAGTGCAGCAAACGTTCGAACACTGCCGTGGGTACGTATTGGCGTACGACGCCTTCCCAGCCTTGCGGCCCGACCAGTCCCTTGACCATGGTCGAACTGATTTCGGCGATCTCGCGTGGCGGCATCAGGAAAACGGTGTCGATATGCGGTGCCAGATCGGCGTTGACATAGCGCATCTTGCGCTCGAACTCGTAGTCGGCCGCCTCGCGGATGCCGCGCAGGATGTAGTGCGCGCCTTCCTCGCGGGCATAGTCGACCAGGAAGCGGTTTTCAAAGGTTTCGACCCGCAGATTGGTCAGATGCGCCGTGGTCTCGCGCAGCATGGCCAGCCGCTCGTCCTGCGAGAAGGTGTAGCGCTTGTCCGGGTTTTCGCCGATCGCGATGATCATCTCGTCAAAGAGCTGCACACCGTGCTCGATCATCCACAGATGACCGTTGGTCACCGGATCAAAACTGCCTGCGTAAACGCCTCGCCGCATGGGCGCCATCCGCTGTCGGGTTGTCGATGACGCCACTATAACATCGCGTCAAGGCGGCAATGTTGCGCCATGTCGATGCCCCTGCTGCCCCGGTTTGTCTGGCAGCACGCGCTAATTTAAGATGGGCCGACATCAAAATGAGGAGATCGCCGTGTTGCGCAAGTTTCTGCTGGGAGCGGCACTGGTGCTGTCCCCACTCGCCCAGGCCGATATCGTCATCGGCCAGTCGGTGCCGACCACCGGCCTCGTCGCCAGCACAGGCAGGGCGCTGGCACTCGGAGCCTCGCTGTACTTCTCACGCGTCAATGCCACCGGCGGCATCAACGGCGAACCGATCAATCACGTCGTCCGCGACGACGGCTACGATCCGAAACGGACCATCGCCAACACCCGCGAGCTGATCGACAAGGAAGGCGCGATTGCGCTGGTGTCGTACTACGGCACCGCGACCATGACCGAGCTGGAAAAAACCAAGCTGCTCGACAACGCCGGCATTCCGCTCGTCGGCGTGCATTCGGGCGCCGATGTGTTGCGTACGCCAAGCAGCAGCCCGTTCGTGTTCCACACCCGCGCCAGCTACCGGCAGGAAGTCGAACGCATCGTCAAGCTGCTCGCCGGCAACCTTGGCGTCACCCGGATCGGCGTGATTGCGCAGCAGGACGGCTACGGCCAGGCCGGCTACAACGCACTGAAGGACGCGCTGGCCAAGCACAATCTGACGCTCGCGGGCGAAGCCTGGTACGACCGCCAGAACGGCGACACCAGCAAGGGCGCCAAGGAACTGGCCAAGGCCAATCCCGAAGCCGTCGTGCTGATCACGGTCTCCAGGCCGGCCGCCACCTTTGTCAAACAGTTCCGCGCCGCCGGCGGCACCGCCCAGCTGTACGGCCTGTCACCGATCCAGTTCGAGGAAGTGATCCAGACCATCGGCAAGAAAGAGGCACACGGCTTGGGCATTTCCGAGGTGCTGCCCTACCCGCGCAACGAGCAGCTGCGCTTCGTGCGCGAGTTCCAGCAGGATGCAGGCGCCGTGCTGCGCGACGGCAAGACCCCATCGTACGCAGTGATGGAAGGCTATATGTCGGCGCGCCTCGTCGTTGAAGCGCTCAAACGTGCCGGCAAGAGCCCGACGCGCTCGGCGGTCTACAACGGACTTGCCTCGCTCAAGCATTACGACCTCGGTGGCTTCACGATCGATTTCGGCGACAAGAAGCGCACCGGCAGCAACTTTGTCGAGCTGACGATGATTTCGCCGACCGGTACACTGACTCGCTGATACTCGTAATGACGATCCCGACGATGCCCCGCCCGCGGGGCATCGTCCTTTCGAACCAATCAAAAAGAGACCGCCATGACCGACTTTCCCCGCCCGCTCGGCGCTGCCGACAAGAACAGCCAGACCTTCGCGGTGCTGGTCTGGATCGGCACGATTTTCTTCAGCTTCGTTCCCGCACTGATCGTCTACCTGTTGAAGAAGGACGATGCCTTCTTGCAGGAACACAGCAAGGAGGCGCTGAACTGGGCGATCACGATGCTGCTGCTGACCCTGATCGGCCAAGTCCTCACCATCGTGCTGATCGGCTTCCTGCTGATCGGCATCATGGTGATTGCCCAGTTGATCTTCTGCATCATCGGTGCCGTCAAGGCCAGCAACGGTCAGCCCTGCGCGCTACCGTTCAATATCCGGCTGATCAAATAAGCGCGGCCACGATCGCGCAGTGCCGACAAAAGCCGTCTCGCAGACGGCTTTTGTGCTTTCCGCGAGCCGGAATCAAAAAAACCTTCCAAACCGCCGTAAGCTAGCGTTGAATTAAAGCAGTTCCACCTCGTGCATCGATACTCGCCATGACGACGAACAGCGCGCCGATTCAGCTCGACCCACTCATAGGCTGGCCCAGTCGCAATGCGCTGTCCGTCGCGCTGCTGATCGGCCTGCTGACCTTTGGCCTGGCCTTGCTGGGCATCGTCACCCGCCCGCTGGGCCTGCTCGCCGCCTTCTGGCCGGCCAATGCCGTGCTGCTGGGGGTGTTCGTCCGCCACCCTCGCGCCGCAAAGCTGCCGTCGTGGATTGGCGCGCTTGCCGGTTTCGTCGCGGCCGACCTGCTGACCGGCAGCACCTGGACGAAATCGCTGTTGCTGACCGCCGGCAACTTCGCCTTCATCCTGGTCGGCCTGCTGATCTATCAGACCCAGCGCGACGAAATCCGCCTGCTGCGCCGTCCCGAATCCATCGTTTATCTGGTGCTGGTCATCGTTGCCGGCGCACTGGCCGAGGGTGCGGTTGGCACCGTCATCAACCCGATCCTGTTTCATGGCAGTGCCGAAGCCGGTTTTTCGTACTGGTTCTCGGCCGAACTGGCCAACGCCCTCGCGATCGTGCCGGTGATTCTTGCGTTACCGACCTGGCGTGCCTCGTCGCCGGAAAGCTTCCGGCTCGCCCGCTTTCGCCCTAGCGCCGAATGGGTGCCGGCGGCGGTGTTTGTCGCCAGTACCGTGATCGCCATCAAGCTCGACGACCCGGGCTCGATCGCCTATCCGATCCCGGCACTGCTCTGGTGTGCCATCAGCTACCGCCTGTTTACCACCAGCTTGCTGACCTCGGGCTACGGCATCGCCATGCTGCTCTGCATCTCGACCGGGCAACTGCACCTCGGCGACAGCACCTCCGACCTTCACACGCTGCTGGCGCTGCGTATTGCCATCGCCCTGATCGCGCTAGCCCCGCTGATGGTCGCCAGCGTCATGGGGACGCGCAACGCGCTGCTCAAGCAGTTGCAGCATCTGGCGACCCACGATCCGCTGACCGATGCACTCAATCGCGGCGGACTGATGGATCGCGCCGATGCGCTGATGCAGCAACTGCACACGGCCCGGCAAGCGGTATCGGTGCTGATGCTCGACATCGACCATTTCAAATCGGTGAACGACCAACACGGTCACGCCGCCGGCGACCGCGTGCTACGCGAATTTGCATACATCGTGCACGGCATGCTGCGCGATACCGACATTTTTGGCCGCGTCGGTGGCGAGGAGTTTGTCGTCGTCCTGCCCAATTGCGATCAAGCCAACGCCTGGCGCATTGCCGAGCGGATCCGCACCCAGTTCGGCCAGCACGAGCTTTCCGCCAACCCCGCGGCGCCACTACGCGCCACCGTCAGCATCGGTATCGCCAGCGCGGAGATTGCAGAGCCGGCGCTCGGCGCCATGCTGCCGAACGCCGACGCCGCGCTCTATCAGGCCAAGCATGCCGGGCGGGATCGCATCGTCGCCGCCAGCGCAGGCTGAGGCACCCCGCCCATGAAAAAGGCTGCCCGAAGGCAGCCTGTTCCCGGTACTTGCTACGGGAAACGCAGCCGGAAGCGACGAGGTCAGGAGAAGAAGTCTTTGACCTTGTCCATGAACGACTTGGCACGCGGATTGTGCTTGCCCGGTTCGCCCTGGCTGATTTCCTCGAACTCCTTCAGCAGCTCCTTCTGGCGGCTGGTCAGGCTCACTGGCGTCTCGAGCACGACGTGGCACATCAGGTCACCGGTGATCGCGCTGCGCACACCCTTGATGCCCTTGCCGCGCAGCCGGAACACCTGGCCGGTTTGCGTGCCGGCCGGAATCGAGATCCGCGCCTTGTTGTCCAGCGTCGGGATTTCGATCTCGCCACCCAGCGCCGCCACGGTAATGCTGATCGGCATTTCGCAATGCAGATCGTTGCCTTCGCGCTCGAACACGCTGTGCGCCTTCAGGTGCACGACGACGTACAGATCGCCCGGCGGGCCACCGTTGACGCCCGGCTCACCCTCGCCTGACAGGCGGATGCGGTCGCCCTCGTCGACGCCGGCCGGAATCTTCACCGCCAGCGTCTTGTTCGACTGCACCCGACCGGTGCCATGGCAGTTGCGGCACGGATCCGGAATGTAGCGGCCGCTGCCGTGGCAGGTCGGACACGTTTGCTGGATGCTGAAGAAACCCTGTGACACGCGCACCTGGCCGGCGCCGCCGCAGGTGTGGCAGGTCTTGGCGTCGGTGCCGGGCTTGGCGCCGCTACCGTGGCACAGCTCGCACTCGTCGTGCGACGGGATCTTGATCTGCTTCTCGACCCCGCGCGCGGCCTCTTCGAGCGAGATCTCCATGTTGTAGCGCAAGTCGGCACCGCGGTAGACATTGGAGCGACCACCGCCACGCTGACCACCACCGCCGAAGATATCGCCGAAGATGTCGGAGAACGCATCGGCAAAACCGCCGGCGCCGCCGCCGAAACCACCGCCCATGCCGGCCTGCGGATCAACGCCTGCATGGCCGTACTGATCGTAGGCAGCGCGCTTTTGCGGCTCGGAAAGGATCTCGTAGGCCTCCTTGGCCTCCTTGAACTTCTCCTCGGCTTCCTTGCTGTCCGGATTGCGGTCCGGATGGTACTTCATCGCCAGCTTGCGATACGCTTTCTTGATGTCGTCGTCCGCCGCGTCGCGATTGACGCCGAGGACATCGTAAAAATCTTTTTTGGACATGGATTCCACCTAAGCAAAAAGGCACCGGCCCGCCCTGCGCGCCGTGTGCCTTTTCCAAAACCGAGACCGGATTACTTGCTGTCTTTCACTTCGGTGAATTCGGCATCAACGACGTTGCCGTCATCCTTCTTGTCGTCGGCCGCCTGTGCACCCGCCGCGTCGGCGTCACCGCCTTGCTGCGCGTACATCTGCTCGGCCAGCTTGTGGCTCGCCTGCATCAGCGCGTTGGTCTTGGCCTCGATCGTTTCCTTGTCATCACCGGTCACGACTTCTTCCAGTTCCTTGATCGCGGTTTCGATCGCGGTTTTATCGTCGGCGGAGATCTTGTCGCCGAATTCGACCAGCGACTTCTTCACCGAATGGATCATCGCGTCGCCCTGGTTGCGCGCGCCGACGAGTTCGGACAGTTTCTTGTCCTCTTCGGCGTTCAGCTCGGCATCCTTGACCATGCGGTTGATCTCGTCTTCCGACAAACCCGACGACGCCTGGATCTTGATCTTGTTTTCCTTGCCGGTCGCCTTGTCCTTGGCCGACACGTGCAGGATGCCGTTAGCGTCGATATCGAAGGTCACTTCGATCTGCGGCGTACCGCGCGGCGCCGGCGGGATGTCCGACAGGTTGAACTGGCCGAGGCTCTTGTTCGCAGCGGCCTTTTCACGCTCGCCCTGCAGCACGTGGATGGTCACGGCGTTCTGGTTGTCGTCGGCGGTCGAGAACGTCTGCGATGCCTTGGTCGGGATCGTGGTGTTCTTCTGGATCAGCTTGGTCATGATGCCGCCCAGCGTTTCGATGCCCAGCGACAGCGGCGTCACGTCCAGCAGCAGCACGTCCTTGCGCTCGCCCGACAGCACCGAGCCTTGCAGTGCAGCGCCGACAGCCACGGCTTCGTCCGGGTTCACGTCACGGCGTGCTTCCTTGCCGAAGAACTCTTTGACCTTCTCCATCACCTTCGGCATGCGGGTCTGACCGCCGACGAGGATGACGTCGTGAATGTCGGAGACCTTGAGGCCGGCGTCCTTCAGCGCAATGCGGCACGGCTCGATCGAACGCTCGATCAGGTCGTCAACCAAGGACTCGAACTTGGCGCGGGTGATCTTCAGCACCAGATGCTTCGGACCGGTCGCGTCCATCGTCACGTACGGCAGGTTGATTTCGGTCTGCGCGGCCGACGACAGTTCGATCTTGGCCTTCTCGGCGGCTTCCTTCAGCCGTTGCAGCGCCATCACGTCCTGCTTCAGGTCGATGCCCTGTTCTTTCTTGAACTCGCCGATGATGTAGTCGATCAGGCGTTGGTCGAAGTCTTCACCGCCGAGGAAGGTGTCGCCGTTGGTCGCGAGCACTTCGAACTGCTTGTCGCCATCGACATCGGCGATTTCGATGATCGAGATATCGAAGGTACCGCCGCCGAGGTCATACACGGCAATCTTGCTGTCGCCCTTCTCGTGCTTGTCGAGGCCGAACGCCAGCGCCGCTGCGGTCGGCTCGTTGATGATGCGCTTCACTTCCAGACCGGCGATGCGGCCGGCATCCTTGGTCGCCTGACGCTGGCTGTCGTTGAAGTAGGCCGGCACGGTGATCACGGCTTCGGTCACTTCCTCGCCGAGATAGTCTTCGGCGGTCTTCTTCATCTTGCGCAGCACTTCGGCGCTGATTTGCGGCGGCGCCATCTTCTTGTCGCGCACCGACACCCACGCATCGCCGTTGTCGGCCTTGACGATGCCGAACGGCATCAGGTCGATGTCTTTCTGCACTTCCTTGTCGGTGAACTTGCGACCGATCAGGCGCTTCACCGCGTACAGGGTGTTGCGCGGGTTGGTGACGGCCTGACGTTTGGCCGGCGCGCCGACGAGGATCTCGCCATCTTCCTGATAAGCGATGATCGACGGCGTGGTCCGCGCGCCTTCGGCGTTCTCGATCACCTTCGGCTGACCGTTTTCAAACACGGCCACGCAGGAGTTGGTGGTGCCCAGGTCAATACCAATGATTTTTGCCATGTTTCGTTTCCTTCCAATGAGTTGGTTCCGCCGTAGCGAAACCGTCAATATGAATAACCTTGCTAGCCAAGTGGGGATGCAGGCGGACTTTTCAAGAGCGCATCCCGGCGTCAGTGACCACAGCAGCCATCGTCAAACCAGCAGATCTGCGCTGGCGCTTCCAGGCAGTACCGCGACTGAAGCCGCCGCCGCGCGCCGAAAATCGACTGATCCGGCGCATCGCCACAGCGACGACGCCACGGTCGGCATGCCGTAACCGGCGCACTGCAGCCGGGGAGCGCCTGCCGCGCAGACTCAGCCGGCGGCGACGATGACCATCGCCGGACGCAGCACGCGGCCCGACAGGGTGTAACCCTTCTGCAGCACGCGCACGATGCTGTTCGGCTCCTGCTGCGCCGGCTCCATCGAAATGGCCTGATGCAGGTTCGGGTCCAGCTTGTCGCCGGCGAGCGGCGCGACTTCGACGAGTTCGAACTTCTCGAACGCCGACACCAGCGCCTTGTGCGTCAGATCGACCCCGGTCTTCAGCGCCTCGAAGTTGCCCGACTGGTCGAGCAGCGCCATTTCCATCGCGTCCTTCACCGACAGCAGTTCGCGGGCGAATTTCTCCACGGCGAACTTGCGCGCCTTGTCGTTTTCCTCGGCGGCACGGCGGCGGACGTTGTCCATTTCGGCCTTGGCGTACAGCACGTCCTGGCGGGCACGGTCGAGATCGGCCAGCGCGGCCGACAACTGCACCTCCATGTCGGACCCCTGCACGTCGTTCTGCGCGACGGCGGCGTCCTGTCCGGTTTCGGTCGGGTTCAAAGGCTGTTGTTCGTTTTCTTGCGACATCGGTTCCGTACTCCTGAACATCCAATAAGACTGCCCCGCTATATAGGGCCAAGGCAGGGAATTTCAAGCATTTTGACCGCAGAAAAACAGTCAAACGGCAATGCGATCAGGCTGGTACAGGCAAATCCCAATATGTAGTCAAAACCATCGGACTACACTCAATTGGTGCACCGCAAAATCATGTTGCGCTGCAGCGGTTTTGTGCTTGAATTTCTTATGCTTTCGGCGGAAACGCCAGTCACTACGCGGGAGAGAGAGATGACTACACGGGAAGAGCGCATTGCACAACTCGAGCAGGATTGGCAGGAAAATCCACGCTGGAAAGGTATCAAGCGGACTTACAGCGCTGCCGATGTTGAAAGGTTGCGCGGCTCACTACAGATCGAACACACTTTGGCACGCCGCGGTGCGGAAAAACTGTGGGCGCTGCTGAACGAAACGCCGTACGTGCATGCCCTCGGCGCGCTGACCGGCAACCAGGCCATGCAGCAGGTCAAGGCCGGCCTCAAGGCGATCTACCTGTCGGGCTGGCAGGTCGCCGCCGACGCCAATATCGCCGGCGAAATGTACCCAGACCAATCGCTGTATCCGGCCAACTCGGTGCCGGCGGTCGTCCGTCGCATCAACAACACCTTCCAGCGCGCCGACCAGATCAGCCACGCCGAAGGCGACGACAGCATCGACTACTACGCGCCGATCGTCGCCGATGCAGAAGCCGGCTTCGGCGGTGTGCTGAACGCGTTCGAACTGATGAAGGGCATGATCGAAGCCGGCGCCGCCGGCGTGCACTTCGAAGATCAGCTCGCCTCGGTGAAGAAATGCGGCCACATGGGTGGCAAGGTGCTGGTACCGACGCGCGAAGCGGTCGAAAAGCTCGCCGCTGCGCGTCTTGCAGCCGACGTGCTCGGCGTGCCGACGATCCTCGTCGCCCGTACCGACGCCGAAGCCGCCGACCTCTTGACCAGCGACGTCGACGACAACGACAAGCCGTTCTGCACCGGTGAGCGCACGCCGGAAGGCTTCTACCGGACCAAGCCGGGTCTGGAACAGGCGATTTCGCGTGGCCTCGCCTACGCGCCGTACGCCGACCTGATCTGGTGCGAAACCGGCAAGCCCGACCTCGAGTACGCGCGTGCCTTCGCCGACGCGATCCATGCCAAATTCCCGGGCAAGATGCTGGCCTACAACTGTTCGCCGAGCTTCAACTGGAAGAAGAACCTCGACGACGCGACGATCGCCAAGTTCCAGAAGGAACTCGGCGCGATGGGCTACAAGTTCCAGTTCATCACGCTGGCCGGCTTCCACGCACTGAACTACGGCATGTTCAACCTCGCGCACGGCTATGCCCGTACCGGCATGAGCGCCTTCGTCGAATTGCAACAGGCCGAGTTCGCCGCCGCCGATCGTGGCTTTACCGCGGTCAAGCACCAGCGTGAGGTCGGCACCGGCTACTTCGACTCGGTCACCCAGGTGATCCAGCAGGGTCAGTCGAGCACCACTGCGCTGACCGGTTCGACCGAGGAAGAACAGTTCCACTAAAACGGAACAAGGGCCCGGCGTCGTCGCCGGGCCACCTCCGTCCCCACGCGGCCCGGTCGCGTGGCTGGCCCCCCTGCCTGAAACACTCCCCATGCTGCATGGATGCGGTCCATGCCTGCCGCCTGCTGCATCCGCAGTGCCGCCACACCCTCTGCCAGCCGTTTGATCCTGCGAGCTTGGTTTCTCCCGTATACCCACGCCCGCTGCGGTAGCCAATCCCTCGATCGGCCGTGATCGCACGCACTTCAGTTCCCGTCCCTGCCCAGAACCACGCTTCACCTAGGGTGCTGCGCGCAGGAAAATCGATTGTGGCAGCCAGGTCGCGCACCTGCCGACCAGACGGACCCAGCGGCAAAGCGATATAAAAATTTCACATAGCTTGATTTAGCAAACGCTAATATCTAACTTGAATCTGACTCTGATTGGAAATACAGCTATTTAAACCACGCCGCTGAACGCCTGCGGCACGCTTGCAGACAACGCACTTGAACATACCGCGCGAAATCCATCGCCGGAAGGCGAGTCGATCATGAGCCAACGGCAAAACGCACAGCAGTTCAGCTACGGCTTCTCCCGCATGCCTGTGCGCGACCAGATGGTCTTCAAATCGATCGTGCGTTTACTGGACGGCAAAACACAGGCGGCATGGCATTTTGCCGAAGCCTCCCAGCTGGATCTGCTGGTACAGGGGAATGAACCGGGCGGCGAATCCGCGCATTCGGCGCGCATCATCCTGCAAGTCGGCGCGACATCGGCCGAATCCGGCCCGGGGAAACTCTGGTTGCACTGGCCCCTGCGTGCCAATGAAGTCTTTGAGCGGCTGGATCAGGCCACACGCAGCCTGGCACTGCCGGAAGCAACATCCGGCGATGAATTGGTCAGGCTAAAAGTATGGCCCCCGCAGAAATTGCTGCAGCAGGATGCCCGCTATATCAAGTTGGCCACTTTGCTTCTGTCCAGAGCAATGAGTGCAGCCGAATTGAGTGAACGCTCGGGCATCGAGCAAGTGGCATGTGCTGGATTCGTTCAGCAGGCCACCGAATGGGGACTACTACAGCGCGTCACCGCCGCCGAGACACCTCCGCAGCATCCCGGCCAGAACAAAAACACCAACCTCGGGCTGCTGGAACGTATTCGCCAGCGCTTGAATCTGGATGGGCAGCAAGGAAAACGGCCGTGACAGAGTACAAGATCCTGTTCACCGGCACGATGGGTGCCGGCAAAACCACCGCCATCGCGGCAATCAGCGACGTCAAGTCAATCAGCGTCGATGTGCCGAACAACGATAAAAGCGTCGACAAGGCCAATACCACGGTCGGGCTGGACTACGGCGAATTGCGCCTGGGCGACAGCGAGCATCTGCGCCTTTATGGCACTCCGGGACAAGCCCGCTTCGAATTCATGTGGCGCATTCTCGCCAAGGGCGCGCTGGGCCTCGTGATTCTGGTCGACAACTCGCGGCCTGATCCACTGAAGGACCTGAGCATCTATCTGCAGAATTTTGCCGAACTGATCGCCAGCAGCGCCTGTGTAGTCGGCGTCGGCCGTCTGCCCGCGCATGCGTCGCCGACGCTGGACGACTACAGCGTGGCCCTCGATCGCGCCGGCGCGTCGTGCCCGGTTGTTGCCGTTGACGTACGCGATGCCGAACAGGTCCGCATGCTGCTGGGGCTTTTGTTATTGCAATTGGAATGCAAGGCGGCTTGAGCCGCCTCAGGGATAGCGACCATGGATCGAGCCGTATTGCACCTGCCTGAACTCCTGAAGAAAGAGAGTAAACAAGCACTGGATATATTGGCTTCCAGCCTCGACGGCAGCTGGACTTCGATGATCATTGCCACCTCCGACGGCTTCGAAGTCGCCGCGCGTTCGCGCAATGGCGTGGAAGTCTCCAAATTGGCCGCCATGGGATGTTCGATTTCCGCACTCGGCGTGATGTGCGCCCATGAAAGCGGCATCGGGCTGCACCGCAGCGTGATCG